>NZ_JACJQX010000011.1:0-156614 GCF_014696895.1 Chroococcidiopsis sp. [FACHB-1243]
CATTGGAAGACATCCTCCAGCTTGCTCTGTTCTCGATCCTATATAACCTAATAGCTTCTATCTTCCCGCGTTTACAAAAACACAAACTAGAGTAGAACCAGAATTGTTGGTTGTTGGTTGTTGGTTGTTGGTTGACCGCTCCCTTGTCCCCCTGTGCTCCCTGCTCCCTCTGCCCCACTGCTCCCCCTCTTCCAGCTTATGTATCGAGTTGTTATCATCTGCTGCGTCACATTTGCGGTTTTGCTGTTTCCTTTGAACGCTCAGGCTCAGCCAGCAGCGAATACTTTGGAGATGCATAACCATCAAACTAAATCTCGATCGGTAGAAGACTTATTCAAACGAGGGGTATATCAAACGCTAGTAGGAAAATATCGAACCGCGATCGCAGATTTTTCTCAGGTTATTTTGCTCCAACCCAATAACGCTACAGCATACGCTAATCGCGGTTTAGCACGGGCTGCTAAGGGCGATCGCCAAGATGCATTAAAGGATTTCGATCGCGCTTTATCACTGAATCCAGATTCGGCGATCGCCTATTACAACCGAGGTTTTACGCTTTCCAAGCTTGAAGACTATCACGGTGCGATCGCTGATTTTGACCGTGCCATTCGCATCGATCCTGAAGATCCAAGTGCTTATCACTGTCGGTGTCTCGTGCGTTATAAATTAGGTGACATGGTAGGTGTAGCAGAAGATCTACGCACGGTTGCTCAAATGTATTTGCAACGCGGCAAATTCGATGCTTATACCAGCCTGCTTGCTGAACTCAAATCTCTCCATGAATTAAGTCACCCGAAAAGGGAGCGATCGAGCGATCGAGCAGTTATCAGTTATCGTAGGGGCGGGTTTAGCCAATAGATTAACCATTAAAACAATAGATCGGGAGTCAAAACCCGCCCGTACAGAAGTCGGTTATCAGTGACCAGTTTATTCCGAATTCCGAATTCTTCCTATAAGAGAGAAGCATCAATGTAGATGCGCATTTCTCGAACGAGATCGTCTTCCATGCGAAACACGATCGCGCATGGTATTGCGATCGCTTTACCACGATCGCACATATGAGTTGTTTCCATTTGACAAATTACAGCATCGTCAATTTCCCAAATTTCATTGATTTCAAAAGAAGTTCGGGCGCTCCGACTGAGCTGACTTGCTTCGATTACGGATGCGATCGCGGCTTTCCCAACCGCAGGTGGATGACTGCCAAATCGACATAGGGCATCTTCAGTAAAATAAGTCATGGCACTCTCTACATCCATTGCCTCGAATAAACCGATCAAACTCCTAATAATTTCTGTTTGGGTAATAGCAGCCATACTGGATCGCAATTCCATCTGAAATTAATCGAAAAGATGAAGGCTTAAGGCTAAAAGCTACAATCCTAGCGCCGATCTGGTTTAGCTTGATTTCATCCTTAATTTCAAATTAAATGAAGCCCTGATTTTTTACAGCCTGAAAAAGTCAGAAGTTATCCGCACTATCTTTACTGTCTCAATCGAGAAGTCATGAATCGTCTGAAAAAGTCAGATCTACGTAGTGCGTGAGGAGAATTGCGAATTCCGAATTCGCAATTCGGAATTAAATGGTCGCTGATAACTGATAACTTTGTAGAGACGTTACATGTAACGTCTCTACACTGATAACTGCTCCCTACTCCCTGCTCCCTGCTCCCTATTTACTGATAACTGACTCAGAAAAGCTCAAACAATTAAAAAAATCTTAAACTATATAGAATTTTGAACTTTTCAGTATATGGGGGATTTGCGACTGATTTCTAGTGTAACTTAATAGGGAAACACAAAAAAATAAATACAAACTAACGAAAAAAACAAACATAGCCTAGAACAGTCAAAATCATCAAAGAACAAATTTTTGTTAAAAAATGAACGTTGACGAAGCACTAGTAATTCTAGATGCATTTCTCGATCGGGGACTCAACGACATTCAGGAACTAGTCTTTCGCAAAGCCTGGGAAGGTCAGACTTATCCCGAAATCGCCGAAAGCTCTGACTATGATGCTAATTACATTAAAGATGTAGGTTCTAAACTATGGAAGTTACTTTCTAAAGCTCTCTCAGAAGAAGTCACGAAAAGTAACTTTCGTGCTGTCTTGCGGCGACGAGCTTCCGAACTTGGGAGCAGGGAGCAGGGACGAGCTGGGAGCAGGGGGGAGAAGAGAGCTGAGGGAGCTTATGATGCTGAGGAGGCTGAGGGAACAACTACCAATTACCAATTACCAATTACCAATTACCAATTACCAACTCTCCACATAGACTGGGGCGAAGCGGTAGATGTAGCAACATTTTACGGGCGGAGCGAGGAGTTAGCGACTTTAGGGCAGTGGATTAAGAACGATTCGCCTAGAGGCGACAGCTCCTCTTCACGCTGTCGTTTAGTGGCAGTATTAGGTATGGGTGGTATGGGGAAAACTGCCTTATCGATCGCCCTAGCAGAAAACTTGCAATCAGAATTTGAATATATTGTTTGGCGCAGTTTGCGTAACGCTCCGCCTCTAGCAGAATTACTCGGTGGGATCGTTCAGTTTCTCTCTCATCAACAAGAAACAGCGGCGACATTATCCCAAGATCTCGATCGCTGTATCAGTATGCTGCTGGAATATTTGCGCCACCATCGCTGTTTGTTAGTACTAGATAACGTCGAAAGTATTCTGCATGGGGGCGAACATGCAGGACAATATCGGGAAGGATATCAAGTCTATGGCGAATTATTACAACGCATTGGAGAAGTCCGTCATACGAGTTGTTTAGTACTAACTAGCCGAGAAAAACCAAAAGAAATTGTCTTGCTCGAAGGTGAAACACTACCAGTACGTTCTCTACAGTTGGAAGGTTTAAATATTGCCGCAGGACGAGAAATTTTTCGCGCCAAGGGAAGTTTTGTCGGTTCCGATTTAGAATGGCAAAGGTTAATCGAGCATTATGCTGGGAATCCTCTTGCTTTAAAGATGGTGGCTGCGGGAATTCAGGATTTGTTTGATAGCAATCTAACTATATTTTTAGCAACCTTACGCACGGGAACATTAGTTTTTGATGATATCCGCGATTTATTAGAGCGACAGATGAATCGGATATCAAAATTAGAAATAGAAGTGATGTATTGGCTGGCAGTCGAACGGGAACCAATCGCTTTTACAGCACTGCGAGAGAATGTTTTGTCCTTAGAAGCGAAGCAAAAACTACCAGAAACTCTTCGATCTTTAGGACAGCGATCGCTGATTGAGAAAACCGCTACGGGCTTCACCCAACAACCAGTTGTAATGGATTTTGCGATCGATCGCTTTATCGAACGCATATGTGGGGAAATAGTCAGGGGGGCGATCGGTTTATTTAACAGTCATGCCATTCTTGAAGCGCAAGCAAAAGATTACATTAGAGATACGCAAATTCGGTTGATTCTCATACCACTTGTCGATAAACTTTTAGCTCAAACAAATCTCAGCAGCCTTGTCGATCGCTTAGGGCAAATTCTCACTAATTGGCGGCAAAGATCGGCGCGATCGCCAGGATATTTGGCAGGAAATATTCTGAACTTGCTAACTCATCTCAAGATCGATCTGCGGGGATGGGATTATTCTAACCTCTGCGTATGGCAAGCATATTTAGCCGGACGCAACTTAAAGCAAGTCAACTTTGCCCGTGCCGATCTTGCCAAATCGGTTTTTACCGAAGATTTAAGCGTGACTCCAGCCGTAGCTTTTAGTCCCACAGGCAAGCTATTAGCAACAGGAGATGCTGATGGAGAAATTCGGCTGTGGCAAGTTACAGATTGGAAAAAACTGCTGACTTTGAAAGGACATACGAATTGGATCTGGTCGGTTATGTTTAGTCCTGACGGTAGTGTTTTAGCGAGTGCCAGCGATGACAAAACAGTTCGTTTGTGGGATACCCGTAGCGGTGAATGCCGTTGTATTTTGCCACATACACATCGCATTTGGTCAGTGGCTTTCAGTCCCGACGGCAAAACTATAGCTAGTGGGAGTGAAGATAGTACTGTCAAGTTATGGCATTGGCAGACAGGAGAATGTTACCAGACTTTGTTCGGACATACGAATTGGATTAGAAGCATCGCCTTCAGTCCCGATGGCAAAACCCTAGCTAGTGGTAGTGTAGACTGTACCGTGCGATTGTGGAATGTTGGCACGGGAGAGTGGATCAAAACTCTACAGGGACATACAACTCAAGTCTGGTCAGTTGCCTTTAGTCCCGATGGCGAGATGCTTGCCAGTAGTAGCGATCGCACTGTCAAGTTGTGGCAAACTAGCACGGGGGAATGTCTGCGGACTCTATGCGGACATACAAACTGGATCAGAACTGTTGCTTTTAGCTCTGGGGGAGATATAGTAGCCAGCGGCAGCGAAGATTATACAATTCGACTGTGGGACGTACAGACGGGAGAATGCTGTCGGACGCTTTCGGGACATACAAATTGGATTAGATCTGTAGCTTTTAGTCCTGACGGCAAAACCTTGGCTAGCGGTAGCGGCGATCATACGATCAAGATCTGGAATGTCACGGATGGCAAATGTATCAAAACCCTTCAGGGTTACACTAGCCGCGTCTGGTCGGTTGCTTTTCATCCCCGTCCGCTAGCCTCACATCCACCCGGAATGCTAGCTAGCGGTAACGATGATAAAACCGTGCGATTGTGGAACGTCGAAACAGGAGAATGCGATCGCACGTTACACGGTCATGGTAACAGAGTCTGGGCTGTTGCCTTTAGCCCCGATGGTAAAACCATAGCCAGCGGTAGTGGTGACTATACAATTGGGCTTTGGAATGCTTCAACTGGCGATCGCCATAACACGATCCAAGCTTACAGTGGTGTCAGATCTCTGGCTTTTCATCCCAATAACTATATTTTGGCTGGCGGCTGCGATGACTATACGGTGAGGTTATGGGATATTCTCAGTGGGAAAACTCTGCATAAGTTGCAAGGGCATACTAACCGAGTTTGGTCAGTTGCCTTTAGTTTAGATGGCAAATTTCTAGCTAGCGGTAGCGACGACCACACAATCAAGTTATGGAATACTGAAACCGGAGAGTGCTACGACACTTTACAAGGACATAACAATTGGGTATGGGCAGTTGCCTTTAGTCCTGACGGACAAACCCTGGCAAGTGGTAGCGGCGATCACACAGTCAAGTTATGGGATTGGCAAACGGGGAAATGTTACCAAACTCTACAAGGACATACGAGCCGAGTTTGGTCAGTTGCCTTCAGCCCTGACGGGCAGACTGTAGCAAGTGGCAGCAGCGACTATAGCATCAAGTTGTGGAATGTCGAAACTGGTGAATGCAGGCATACTCTCCAGGGACACACCGATTTAATTTGGTCGGTTGCTTTCAGTACTGACGGACAAATTCTTGCCAGTGGCAGCCAGGATGAGACGATTAGATTGTGGGATGCAAATACGGGCAAATCTCTCAAGATATTGCGGGCGCAAAGACCCTATGAAGGGATGAATATTGCTAGCGTAACTGGTTTAACTGAGGCAGCGATCGCCACTTTGAAAGCTTTGGGGGCGGTGGGATAATTAGTTCTTAGATACTTGAGTGAGAGGACAAATAATAGATTTTTCCCCTGTCCAATCTGTAAAACTACTCTCGTTTTTATAATGTCGAGGAGATTGTAGTAGTAAGCGCCAAGCCTGAGCGAAATCTAATAAATTGATGCGTCCAGGATAATGAATTTCTAATAGTTTTTGAACTAGGGGATAATAGTCAGAGTTAATTCCAGGAAAAATATGATGTTCCGTATGGTAAGAAAAATTTAAATGCAACCAATCGACTAGTTTTGGCACTCGTAAAGAAACACTATTAACTAATGGGTCATTAACGCTTGTCATTTGACAAAGCATGTGATTCGTGTAGATATAAAACATGACTCCTGCATAGCCAATACTACAGGGAAGAAAGTAACCAAGCACGAGTTTTAGTGGATTAAATTCTAGGTAAGCTAAGATACTCAGATGAATTAGGAGAATTATCAAAAACTCAACAGCAATCTTCCAGCGCTCTTTAGTACTGACTTTAAAAGCAGCAGGGACATAGTTGACTGATTCACAATTAAACAACACCACAGAAGTCAAATTACGAAAGGTATGAACTACCCATGCTGTTGCCATTCCCACTATTAACCAGATAAAATTTACTTCGTTAGAAGGTACAAACAAATTCTGAATCCACTTTCCCCAAGTTTTAGGCTGCTCGGACAAATAATTGCGATCGGGATCGTTTAAAGAATTGGTTTTATTATGATGTACTCGGTTATGAACGGCTTTCCATAGTGTCGGCGGCATCCACAACATTATTAGCCCTATAAAGCCGATTATATAACTCAGACGGGAATTTCTAATTACGCTGCCATGCATCAGATCGTGGGAGCTAAATAGCAAGACAATAACACTATTCCCCATCACCACTGCTAAAGGTAAATAAAGCCATAATAAGTATAAATGCCAACGATCGAGATGCTTGGCGATCGCCCAACCTAAAATTAAGATTGCCAGATTGATCGATAAAATGACTAATTTATTGGGATCGGGAGCAAATGCTTCGTCAGGAAGGAGAGGTCGCAATGCTTTTGCATACTGTGCTTGGGTAATTAGAGTTTGCTTTTCCACAAAAGTCCTAAACAGCCAAAATCATAAACTTTTCTAACTTTACCTTAAAATATACAAAGTTAGGAATTAGCTAAACGATCGATAATTTTTCCCGTGTTAATATAACATAATTTCTGAAACTGTAAGGAGTATAATTATGACTGCTAGCATCAGGCTGCAAGACATAGAAAAGTATATTCCTGTGGTGGGTGATATCAATAACAAAAGTTCTTTAGCATATAAAACAACTCGTGAAGTAGTAGAAGTAGTCAATACGATACAAATGGGAGTGGCAGAAGCTTACATTAATGGGCTAGAAGTCCCCGATCCGCTGCTGCAAAAGCTTTTCGATACCTGTATGCCAATTTTTTTTCAATATTTTCCAGCCCTGCTTGCACCCTATGAATGGGTGTTAAAAGAGACCGATAGTCTTGCCGAGGGGTCGCGGGAGTTAATGAAGATTCAGTACGACTTGCCTCAAGGAATGCTGAATCTGATGTTAGGTAATTGGAAAGTCATTTATCCTAAATACAGCATGGGATTGTGGGAAAAAGGAGCATTAAACCTCGAACAATCCCAGATGCACATGATTGATGATGTCATTGAGAAATTAGACATCAAAGATGGAGACCGTATTTTAGATTTTGGATGCGGTTGGGGTTGCGTTCCGAATTATATTCTTTCTAAGTTTCCTAATGTCAAGTTTACGGGTTTGAATTTGAGTCACGAGCAATGCGAGTATATCCGCCAAAAAATGCAAGACCCTGAAAGCTACCTGAGTTCAGGTAGATTTACTTTATATGAAGGAGATTTAAATCAGGTACAATTTCAGGAAAAATTTGACAAAATTCTCTCAATTGGTGTTTTTTGTCATGTCGGTAATTTAACAAAATCATTTCAGAAATTAGCTACTTTTTTAAAGGATGAGGGTAAAGTTTTCATTCACATCATTACAGTTCGCACCCCTAATAACATATCTAGCGTTTACACCCATAAATACATTTTTCCCCACGGTCGATTCTGGAATTACGATGCAGTACCTAGCCATAATCAAGATCTCAAAACAATAAAAAGATGGTATCTCAATGGCTCTAATTATTCTCAAACATTTGCAAGCTGGCTAAAGAATTTTGACGATAATCAGGCAATAGTCAAAGATTTAAACTATGGCATAAATTATGCTAAATTTCGCCGAATATGGAGATTTTATTTGCTCTGGTTTGTTAGTAATTTTGCCAGTTGTGATGGTGAGGTGAATGGTAACGGTCAATTTTTAATGGTTCATGCTTAGTACGTTCTAAATGGCACGCGATCGCAATTCGTATTTATATCCTTCTGACTCCCGATCGCCGATAACTGTTATTCTCCTGCCGCTATTCCTTCGCGGCGGGGATCGGCTCCACCGACTAGACCTGTTTCAGTACGGACGATCGCATGAGAACCGCTGATTTGTTCCACAATTTGCACGGAATGACCGATCGCCTCTAAGCTTTGCTGAAGGTTAACAACACTTGTATTCGTCTCTAGTTCCGTTGCACCGTCGCGATTGCCATAATGAGGGAGCGATATTGCTTGTTGGCTGTCTAATTTCCAGTCTAAAACGGCAATTAATGCTTGCGCCACGTAGTTGATAATTCGAGCGCCGCCAGCCGAACCAACCGCCATCACAAGCTTACCCTGGCGATCGAATACCATAGTGGGAGCCATCGAACTTCTAGGGCGCTTTCTCGCTTCTACCCGATTGGCGATCGCTTTTCCATCGGGTGTTGTGGGTGAAAAAGAGAAATCTGTGAGTTGATTGTTGAGTAAAAAGCCCCGTACCATCAATCTAGCGCCAAAAGTATCTTCAATACTGGTCGTCATAGAGACTGAGTTGCCATTGCGATCGACAATTGTTGTATGGCTGGTTGAGGGAAATTCGATCGCATTATCTTGTCCCCAGACTAACTTTTGCGGCGATCGCAATTCGCCTGGTTCGGCATCGGTTAAGGCGCGTTGAGGATTAATCAGTTTGGCGCGATTATTCAGATATTCGGGATCGATTAATTCATTGACTGGTACGGGAACGAAATCAGCATCAGCCATATATAAGCCTCGGTCGGCAAAAGCTAGCCGTCCTGCTTCGGCAAATAAATGCGCTGCTTGGGTTGATTCTGGTTTGAGGGTGGATAATTGGAAGTTTTCCAGCATACCGAGAATTTGCAACACGGTTAAACCACCAGAACTAGGTGGTCCCATACTGCATATTTTGTAAACTCGATAAACTCCACATACAGGCGATCGCTCTTTTGCCTGGTAGGTCGCTAAATCGTCAGTTGTTAAGTCGCCTGCTACGGTAGCTTTTTGGACTGTGTTCGCAATGTCTCTGGCAATTTCACCCCGATAAAAGGCATCAGCACCGGAATTTGCAATCCGGCTCAACACCTCAGCATAAGGACGATTGACGAGAATTGTCCCCACAGGTTTAGGCGTGCCATCCGCTTGATAGAAATAGCTGCGAGCTGGTTCTAGGCTTGGTAAATACTTTTCTTTGCTAAGGCGATCGTACAATAGAGGCGAGATCGGAAAGCCTTGCTGCGCCAGTTGAATTGCGGGTTGAAATAGTTCTCGCCAAGGCAACTTACCATGTGCCTTGTGTACCATTTCCAGCATCCTGACTACTCCAGGTACGCCGACAGACTTTCCACCTACAACCGCATCGTAAAATTGGAGTGGTTTGCCATCTGCATTCAGAAAACGATCCGGTCGAGCCGCTGCTGGAGCCGTTTCGCGACCGTCATAAGTGCGAACTTGTTTACGTTTGGCATCGTAATAGGTTAAAAAAGCCCCGCCACCAATTCCAGAATACTGCGGTTCAACTAAACCTAGTACCATTTGAATGGCGATCGCTGCATCAACAGCACTACCTCCCCGCCGCAGAATCTCACTACCTGCTGCCGCTGCTAGCGGGTGAGCTGCCACTGCCATATACTTTTGAGTGCGTACAGCTTTGCGAACCGCGCGATCGTTGCTAATTACTGGTGCAACTCGCTCTTGTCCTACAGTTGGAGATACGATAGTACTGAAGACAAGGGCTAGTAAACCAAAGTAGAGGCAAAATCTATTTGCTTTCATCAGTGTAATTCTACTTCTCGTTAGCAGAATACCACTCTACGAGGATCGTTCAAGCAATATCGGGAGGAATTCGATTGAAAGGACTAGCGGGAGTCGATCGCGGTTGCATTTGCAGCTTTATTAACTTTTGCAATTCTCCCCGTGGAATCTCTGTTCCCCGATTTAGCTCTCCTGGGGTATCGAAGAAAATGATACTGTCTACCGTTTCAAGAGCAAAAAGCTGAAATAATATGTGAGTGACGGGTAAGGGTGAAGCAACAATTTCCGGGTCTTGTTCCGAGACTGCTACAGCTGAAACATCTGCAAGTGTGGGGAAAGCATAGATAACACGCTTGGTCACTTTTGGGTTAGCGCGATCGCTTAACGTAGTGACTACCCAGTCTCGATCTAAGTTTTGCAAAATATAGTATTCTAAATGGCGCAGCCTGCCAGCAAGCAGTACCAATACAGGAGCGACAGCAGCAACAACTTGCGGAGTCACGCCATCTTGAGGCGCTTCGTCAATCAGGACTTTAATTTGTCGGTCTAAATCCATATGACACAAAAGCTGCTACCATCACCCTGAGTTTACCCCATTTAGGGAGTAGGGAGCAGGAGCGCACGAGCAGGGAAAGAAATGTGGTTTCTGACTCGTGATTTGTGAGTTGCGATCGCAAATAGGGGATGCATCGATCGCATCCCCCACTTTAGCTAAACTTAATTAACTAGACTTATTGGTAGTACTTCAGCTCTGCTTCCAATTGGGAAGTCAAGCGATCGTCACCCTTTGCTCTAGCGGCTTGCAAGCGCCGTTCTAAGCTTTCCAAAATATTCGAGCGATGAACTCTTGCTACCTCTTTGTAGCTTGGCTTTCTACTTGCATTCATGGCTATTTACTCCTTGCTTCGCTCTTTTTCTAGCCTTCAGTACCTACTTCTGATGCTGTGCGTTGTAGCATGGACTGCTGGCGGTTGTGTTGCTTCTGACGATTCAAGCTCATTAACAATCTTGCTTGCGCAGAAACAGACACGCGATCGGAGTTAGATTGAATACCAATATTGTTAGATTTCATATTCGCCTCTTTCTTGTTGTTGTGTTACGAATGAGGCGCGTTCCTTCGAGAGTTTTTCTCTACTTCCGTCCCTCCACTGGAGAGATGAACGATTTATCCTTTACATTCATTACAATATCAGCCATTTTTCTCATTTGAGTCTATCTGAGGACGGAATGAATCATAAATCTAAATAAGTTAATGTATCTTAAGCTACTAAACATGAAATTTGGCTAATTCATTTAGACAGCAGAAGCAGAGGGCAGAAAGCAGAAAGCAGAAGGAAATACCTTGCGTTTCAAAGGTGAGAGTTGTCTTTGATGTTTCAACCTTCTTGCGCTTTGCTATAAAATTTGTCAGGGTAAGTTGACGAAAAACCTTTGTACTACCTGGAATAACTCGGTAAACCTGCCTCTATGATGAAATTGGTTAGGGCAGGTTTTCCCGCAATTTCTGCGATACTACCTGAAATAACTCGGTAAACCTGCCCCTACAACGAATATTTGAATTTTTAAATTCTGTTTCGTGTCTCCTATTTTCTGTCTCCTGTCTCCTTTTACTGTCACAAGTTATACTAAGTATGGCTTTCATCCTCAGCAACCTATGGACGGTGAAACAGCATTGGCATGGGTGGATAATCTCATATTGACCAAAACTGGCGAAGGGTTAAATTCTCTACAAAAACATATTCTTCAGCAGGTTTGGCAGGGACGTAAATATCCTGAAATTGCAGCCTACTGCGGCTATACAGAAGGACACGTTAAAGATGTTGGTTCTCATCTGTGGCTCGTACTATCTCAAACTTTGGGAGAGAAGATTAATAAGATTAACTGTCGTGCAGTTTTAGAACGATGTCTGCATACATCAAAAGATCGGGGAAATCTGTCAATTTCAGCCTCCCTTGTGAAGGGAGATTGGGGGGATCTGCACGCCAAGCCAAATTTCGTCGGCAGAACCGAAGCGATCGCGCACCTCGATCGCCTGGTAAGTTTGGATAGTAAGGCGATTGTCATTCAGGGTGAAGGCGGATTGGGAAAAACCACCCTAGCACAGCAATACTTGCAAACTCAAAATTTTGAAGTGGTGCTAGAACTGCTAGTAGCCAAGGAAACGCAGAACCTGACTTCTGCTGAACGAGTCGTAGAAGAGTGGTTGAAACAAGACTTACAGGAGGAACCAGGCTTAGAATTTGGCGTAACTTTAGATAGACTCAAACGCCAGTTGCAAACGCGACGGATAGGGGTGTTAATCGATAACTTAGAACCTGCATTAGATCGCCAAGGACGTTTAATCGCGTCTCATCGTAGCTATGTGGAGTTATTTCGCATTTTAACTGACTCGAAAGTACAATCCGTGACTTTAATTACAAGTCGCGATCGCCTGTGCGAACCGAGTTTAAATGTAGAACATTACCGTTTACCTGGTTTAGATCTTCCAGCATGGCAGCAATATTTTAGTTACCGTCAAATTGCGATTGACTTACCAACAATCCAACAGATGCATCAAGCCTATGGTGGTAACGCTAAAGTTATGGGAATTCTTTGCGGTACAATTCAAGCAGATTTTGCAGGTGATGCGATCGCGTATTGGCAAGAAAACCACACCGATCCCTTGGCTGTCACCGATTTAAAAAATTTAATTGCCAGCCAATTTCACCGTTTGCAAACATTAGATCTATCAGCCTACCGCTTATTGTGTCGCCTGGGATGTTATCGCTACCAAGATGTGGCAAAGATTCCTACCCAAGGAATTTTAAATTTATTGTGGGACGTACCACCTCAACAGCAACGACAAATTATGACAGCTTTACGCGATCGCTGTTTAGTTGAATTTCAACGGGGGGAATACTGGCTGCATCCAGCAATTCGTGCTGAGGCGATCGCGAGGTTGCGTGCTAGCAATGAATGGATAGTTGTGAATTGTAAAGCCGCCGAATTTTGGACAGCTAGCGTGACAACGATTCAGACTATAAAAGATGCTTTACAAGCTTTGGAGGCATACTATCACTATATTGAAATTAATGATGTTGAGTTGGCAAGTCAAGTCATTCTCAAAAGTAGAAACAATCAGTGGGAACAGTTTTTAACCCTTGGCGGAACTTTGTATCGGATGGGGTTAATTCAACCCGTACTAGAGGCAATAATTCAAGTTATTCAAAATCTACAGTCTCATCCTTGTTTAGGAGAATTGTACAATATTTTGGGAGATTTATATTGGACGGCTGGTAAAATTCACGCAGCCATAGAGTGTCAAGAGAAAACCATTGATTTAGCTACTCAATTGTTGCAACCTTTAGAGTTCGATCGAGGCGATCGCTATAAATTATATTACTTAAAAATGTTAGAAGTAGATTCCTTGCTGAGCAGGGGATTGTACAATATAGATTTGTGGGAATTAGAGACAGCAGCCGAATTATTTCAGCAAGTCATAGATCTAGCTCAAAATACAACTCATCATCGCTGGGCAGAAAAAGCTAGCGTATGTTTAGCTTTAGTCAATTCTTATTTAGGTTCATATCAAACAGCGGATAATCTAGCCGAACCGATTTATGCCTCGATTATGTCTGAGTTAAATAAACAAAGTGGCAGCTTTGCTTATTTTGTGCAAATCCTCGGTCAAACTTATGTCAATTTAGGTAATAGACAAAAAGCGCAAGAGATGTTTTTTCTTTCCCTAGCTGATGCCGAAAAAAGCCATTATCTGCAAATTAAAGCAAAAACACTGAATGGATTAGCTGAGAGCGATCGCCAGCAATCTTTATTGAAATCAGCTATAAATAAACATATAGAATCAATCGAAATTTTAGAGAAAATTGGTGCAAAATGCGATCTAGCCGAGGCTTATTTTCAGTTAGGATTAACTTATGTAAAAATGAAAGATATTGAGAATAGTAAGCGAAATTTAGAGCGATCGCTTCGGCTATTTACTCAGATGAATGCACCACGGCAAGTAGAAAAAGTATTGCTAGCGAAAATCAATGCATAGAATTCGCTCGTACTAATTCCAATGAATATCCCCCTTAGCGAGGGGAAAATTGTACAATTCTTAGCCCCCTTTTTAAGGGGGTTAGGGGGATATTCCGTAGTGCAGTGTTAACAAAATCGTATCAGTTTGGGGCTACACACTCACACATCGTTCAGCTTCACGCGCTGCAACAACCAGTACCAAACAAAGAGCCGATATAGCTTTTTGCCACTCTTGCCTAACTTGCAAATCTTCCACACCTTCAAACATTCCTACCAGAGAAGGAACAGAATGTTCCATCGCCAAACGCGGAACCGGACGATGAAGTTCTACTAAGCGCGATAGACTTTCTTGATTATTGACAAAACCAATGACCCATTTTGTTGTATGCTCTGGACTATCGGGAACGCGCTTCACACCCAACTCTGTTTGCAACCAGTAATAAAAAGGAGGTAATCGCTCAGCTAAAACGCTACCAGCGATCGGTAAAGTTTGCTTTAGTAACGAAACATCCAAGCTATTTAACTGTTGTTGTAGCTCGGGAGAATTTAGACATTCAGTGAGAGGTTGTGAGAGTAAAGCTTCTAAACGGGTGAGGGACAGATCTAAGTGTTGAGCAAATGTTTCTAAAGTAAGCTGCATCATTTCAAATCTAAAGTCCAAAAACAACTAAATACTTCCTGAGATGAGATAGGATTTCTATGTATTCCTCTCAACTCATCACGTTACCAATTTGCCAGGAATACACGGTGATGTCTTTGAGGTAGCTCATAGAAGGACTGGAGATGAGAAGAAAGCCGGGGAAGCTGGGGAAGAAAAATGACTGCTGAGTGCTGCCTTCTGCCTCCTGGTTTCTTGCACTAAATAGAAACTTGCACTAAAAGCGATCTCAATCAGAGAATAAGAAAAGCAACAAGCACGAGGAGACTTCAGTGAGTCAGGGATTCGATTACGATTTAGTCATTATTGGCGCTGGGGTAGGCGGACATGGAGCTGCCTTACACGCCGTCAGTTGTGGCTTAAAAACAGCTATTATTGAAGCAGCTGATATGGGCGGAACCTGTGTCAATCGCGGTTGCATTCCCTCTAAAGCACTGTTGGCAGCATCGGGACGAGTGCGGGAATTGCGCGACGCACACCATTTAAAAGCACTGGGTATTCAGGTAGAAAATGTTGGGTTCGACCGTCAGGCGATCGCCAATCATGCATTAAATTTAGTTAGTAAGCTCCAAGGTGACTTGACAAATAGCCTCAAACGTGTCGGAGTTGACACGATTCGCGGTAGGGGAAAAGTTGTGGGACAGCAGAAAGTCACGGTGACTAGCGATAGTGGCGACAAAACGATTACTGCTAAAGATATTATCCTCGCTCCTGGTTCCGTGCCTTTTGTTCCCCCAGGAATTGAAATTGATGGCAAAACTGTATTTACCAGCGACCAAGCCGTTAAATTAGAATCCTTACCTCAGTGGGTAGCAATTATTGGTAGCGGCTACATCGGCTTAGAATTCTCCGATGTTTACTCAGCTTTGGGCTGCGAAATTACCATGATTGAAGCCCTAGACCAATTAATGCCAGGGTTCGATCGCGATATTGCTAAAATTGCCGAACGAGTTTTAATTACTCCCCGCGACATTGAAACTTATGTAGGCATTTACGCCAAGAAAGTTATCCCTGGTTCCCCAGTTGTCATCGAACTGGCAAATTTCAAAACTAAAGAATACGTCGATACGCTGGAAGTAGACGGTTGCTTAGTTGCCACCGGACGCATCCCCGCCACCAAAGATTTAGGTTTAGAATCTGTAGGTGCAGAACTCGATCGCCGTGGTTATATTCCCGTTAATGACAGTATGGCTGTGTTATCTGGCGGCGAACCCGTACCTCACTTGTGGGCAATTGGCGACGCAACAGGGAAAATGATGTTAGCTCATGCAGCTTCAGCCCAAGGAATCGTCGCAGTCGAGAATATTTGCGATCGCCAGCGTCAAATTGATTATCGCAGCATTCCCGCCGCTGCCTTCACCCACCCCGAAATTAGCTACGTTGGAATGACAGAGACAGCTGCCAAGGAATTAGGCGAAGCGGAAGGATTTACCATCAAAACCGCCAAAACATACTTTAAAGGCAACTCCAAGGCGCTAGCAGACGGTGATGCAGACGGAATTGCCAAAGTCGTCTACCGTCAAGATACGGGGGAAGTCTTGGGAGTCCACATCATCGGTTCCCATGCCTCCGATTTAATCCACGAAGCCTCAGCTGCGATCGCCAATCGTCAATCCGTCCACTCCCTCGCCTTCCTGGTTCACGCCCATCCTACCCTTTCCGAAGTTTTGGATGAAGCGTACAAACGGGCAGTTCATGCTTAATTGCTTGGTGCGTGAAATACTTCCGACTTCCGCACAAACGCGACTCTTGTACGGGCGGGTTTAGCAGATAGATTCATAGCCAAAACTAGAAATTTTTGGTCAAAACCTGCCCCTACCGACTTACTACTCCTTACTCCCTACTCCCTAGTGATGCAAATCCGTCGTCGTCCGCCAAATCCGTCTATTGAGATTAGTTATTTGAGCTATCAGGTATCAGTTCCAGGTGCAAAGCCGCAGCATATTTTAGAAGAAATTGTGTGGCATAAAGAGATTGAAGTCGATCGCTTGCGGGAAAAACTACCGTTAGTAGAGTTACAAAAGCAAGCCTTAACTGCACCCCCAACCCGCGATTTTGTAGCTGCTTTACGTCTAGGTAAGACTTCTCCAGCAGTAATTGCTGAGGTGAAAAAGGCTTCTCCTAGTAAAGGCATATTGCGAGAAGATTTCGATCCTGTGGCGATCGCGCTTTCCTATCAGCAAGGGAATGCTAGCTGTATTTCTGTACTTACAGATAGTAAATTCTTTCAAGGTAGTTTCGATTATTTAGAACAAATTCGCGCTGCGGTAGATGTACCTTTGTTGTGTAAAGATTTTATTATCTATCCCTACCAGATGTATCTAGCACGGTTACGGGGTGCTGATGCGGTGTTGTTGATTGCTGCAATTTTGAGCGATCGCGATTTACAATATTTCATCAAAATTGCCAAAGCTTTGAAGTTAGCCGCTTTGATCGAGGTTCACACTCTAGAAGAACTCGATCGCGTTTTGGCTTTAGATGGCGTAACTTTGGTAGGTATCAACAATCGCAATCTAGAAAACTTTTCTGTCGATTTGCAAACAACCAGCCAATTATTAGCTGTACGTCAGCCACAATTAAAACAACGAGATATTTTAGTTGTCAGCGAGTCGGGAATTCACGCGCCAGCCGATGTAGCTGTAGTCACTCAAGCAGGTGCAGCAGCAGTGCTAGTTGGCGAGTCTTTAGTCAAGCAGCCAGAACCAGGAAACGCGATCGCTTGTCTACTAGAGTGAGTATTGGTAAGAGGTGAGAAGCAAGAGGCAAGAGGTAATTTTGACTTTTGATTTTTGACTTTTAACTTTTAACTTTTGACTTTTGGCTAGTGAGTCGTGAGTAAAAGATGGGAAAGATAAAGGTAGTAGAAGAGGATTCCTCCTATCTTTCTCCTCTTTACAAGTTACGAATTACGAATTACGAATTAGGAATTAACTTATGATTCCCCTTCCTTCTCCAATTCACTACGAAGCCGTATTGCAGTTATTAGAGCAACAAACATTACCTATTGTTAGGCAAGATCCTCTTTTATCAGAGCAAGTGCAACAATTGATTATTTCTTTACGTAAAGCTGCGGCTCAACAAAAGCAACTAGAAGCCAGTTGTCAGCAAGCTCATGTAGATTATGAATTTCGTTGGTCTATAAATCAAAGCAAATCCGATCTAGCTACTACCGAGCATTCTACAATTTCATAATTCTACAGTTTTATCAAAAAATCAACTCAAGACTTTTAAAGCGCTTGCCAAACTTTGACAAAATAACCGCCATATCCGCCGCGAGGTTTAATATAAGCGATCGTCTGTTTATTAGCGCTGATAACTAGAGAATGTACTTCATCTTTTGGAAGGACGTGTAGCTTCTTTCCACTAGATAAATCCCAGATAACTTACTTACTATCAATTTCACCACGCACCAAAATCACTGTACTATCTACCCGATTAGCAATTTGAGCGGGAATATTACCTTTAATCGCATTTTGTAACATCCCTTCTCGGCTTGCACCCAACACCACAACATCGAAATCTTCAGTCTTAACTAAATTAATTAAGCCATCCGCAATAGAACTCGATACAACTGGTACGGCGGTGACTTTGCCTGATAATTGCCGATATTTAACTAAGTAACGAATTGCTTGTTGCAAAACGCTCAAATCGGGTTTTGCTTCTTTGGATTCAAACACCTGACATAGATGAATCTCAGGTTGTTGTCCTAGAGAAACTAGCGGAGGTAAAAGTTTAATCGCTACTTTCGCATTGGGACCACCCGCCATCGGGACTAGCCAACGATCGTAATTTGGAATTCGGAATTCCGACTCCCGTACGGGCGGGTTTGGAAACCCGCCCCTACCGACTCCTGACTCTTCACTAAATTTAACCAATACGACATCGCAGGGTGCTTGGCGAATCAAAGTATCTACAACATTGCCAAAAATTCGCCCTGGGGTGATGGTGTTACCTTTCCATCCCATCAACAAAATATCGATGTGTTGTTCTTTAACTGTCTCTAATATTGCTTGAGCAGTATCGTGAGCTACCCGAATTTGGGTATGAACGGGGATTTTTTGCTTTTTCGCTATCACCTCGGCTTGACGGAGTAACTTGCGGCTTTTTCCGGTCTGTACGAAGGTTTCAGCGGGGGAACTACGGCGAGAGACAAGGATAACTTGAATGCACTCTAGTTCGTAATCGCGATCGCGGGCAATTGCCGCAGCCATTTGTAACAACGATTCTGCCGTTTGGGGGTTAGCGATCGGCACTAAAATTCTGCCACGTCCAGTACTGGGCGATCGCGTTTGATAGACTATATAAGATGGTTCTGGTTGCGGTCCCGTCTGTTCTGTCTCGCCATTGAGTTTGTCAGCTTCAACACGGATAATATCGGCACGGGTAATAATGCCCACCATTCGCCGATTTTCCACTACGGGTAAGCGGCTGAGTTGGTAGCGATCGAGCAAATATAAGACATGTGCAAGAGTTGCGTGAGGATTGACGGTGACGGGTTGGGGAGTCATGACCTCGCTAATTGGAGTATCCCCAGGTAAAGGGCGATCGCGAATTTTGGCTAAATCGGTTTGGGTGATAATTCCAATTAACTTACTATTATCAACTACGGGAAAGCCGCGATGGTGGGAGCGAGAAAACGCCTGTACAGCCTCGTCTAACGTCATCTGCGCTCCTAGAGTTTCTACCCGACGTTGCATCACGTCTTCTGCTGTTAACTCAGCCAGAAAGCCCTTGGGTGTGGCTGCTGATTCTAAGTTAATCCCGTTGAGTTGCAAGATTTTATCGTAGATCGATCCAGGTGCTAACCGTTCGGCAATTAGGTACGCCGTCACCGAACCGATCATTAACGGTAAGACTAAGTTAAAATCGGTGGTCATTTCAAACACGATTGCGATCGCCGTAATCGGGACTTTAGAAACGACGCTGAAAAATGCTCCCATCCCTGCTAAGGCATAGGTAGCAGGGGAACCAATACCTAAAACATAAAACTCGGTCAAACCAACCACATAACCCAAAGCCGAACCGATAATCAAACTCGGGGCGAATAATCCTCCTGGCGCTCCCGAACCAAAAGCAACTAAAGTGAGGATAAACTGCGCGACAAAGGCGATCGCGGCTAATTCTAAACTGGCATCTCCAGTAATCAGAAATTCCCTCAAACCACTATTATCGCGAAAGGTAGGGGGTAAAAGGGCGATCGCAGTACCGGAAATTAACCCAGCTAAGGCAATCCGTAGGGATAAGCTAATGTGTAACTGGCGATAAAATTTTAAACTAGCAATAATGCCACGATGAAAGAGAGAACCTAGCAACCCTGCCAAGATTCCCAGTAACAAGAAAAATGGCAGTTCAATTAACGAGAATGAGGTTGAGTGAGCAGTCAATACCAAACTCAAATCTAGGCTGCGACCACCTAAAATCCGCGACACGACGGCACCGATAAACGAGGCGAGGATCGCCGTTCCTAAAGTCAAACTAGACAAATCGCGGAGTAATTCTTCAACCACAAACAAAACCCCCGTGATGGGGGCATTAAAAGCAGCGGCTAATCCCGCACCTGCACCTGCGGCAATCATCTGGCGGCGGTGGTCGGGAGATGTGGGAACCCAACGGCTAAATTGGGCGGCTAAGGCTGCACCTATATGTACGGTTGGTCCTTGCCTACCTATGGTCAACCCCGAACCAATTGCTAATGTTGAAGCGAGTAACTTGACCCCAGCAGTTCGCCATGATATGTCTGTCGCAGCGTTGGCAAGTACTGCCTTAACGTGAGGAATACCGCTACCGCTTGCTTCTGGGGCTAACCGTTCCACCAGCAAACCAGACAAATATCCAAAAGTCAGACCAAAAGATGGCAGCAAAATCCAGGCTGGAAATAGGTTAGATTGATGGACTCGTATTGCCCCAAACCAGCCAGAACCAGCTTTCAGCAATACAGCAGATAAAGCGGCAACTAGACCAATTAAACAAGCTTCGGCGATCGCACTGGTGCGGCGGGGACGCATCCAGTGGCGCAAGTATTGGCGGAGGGCAGACATCAGGGGCTAAAGTCTAGAGACGGAAGGTTAGGAAAAATGTAACTGTAGGGTGAGTATTGCTCACCATCTATTAACGACACATCATTTGCTACAGGATGCCACAATTTGTCATAATTTGAGACAAAATCTTTAAAGGTTTTCTCAATAGTTTCGCGATCGCAATCCATCAAGTAAGCCAAGACTGCCATCCCGACCAATTTTGAACTAAATTAACAATCTCTTGATAACCAGCAGCACGGGGATGAGCGCCGTCATAATCTGCTACTTCTTGTAACCAAATCTGAGATTTTTGTAGAGGAGTGAAAATATCTAAATAAGGAATATTCGTTGCTAAACAAATTTGCTCGAATTGTTTCAACAAACGAGCAGTTCTAGAATTTTGTTCTGTGTCCAGCATGGGAGGCGCTCCTACCATCAAGACTGGAAATCTTTGTTTAGCTACCTGTAAAATTTGGCGAGTATTTTCTATAGATTCAACAAATTCTATCCGAGTTTTATCAGTTTCTATAGTCGTGTCATTTGTCCCAAAAGAAAACACGATTTTACCATCGTATTCTTTGCTTAAGCGGCAAGACACTTCTTGCAACCACCGCGCTTTAATATCAGCACTAGTTTCTCTTCTAACTCCTAAATTGTAATAAGTAATGTCATATCCTTGTTTCTGGGCAGCAACACAAATTCTTCCCGTCCAACCAAGACACTCAGGATCTCCCGTACCATTGACAAAAGAGTCGCCAACAAAACAGATACGCATAAGCGGTCATTTGTCATTTGTCATTTGTGAATATTAGCCGATCTGGTCACTGGTCACTGCTCCCTGTCAACTCCTTCCCGTCACTGACAATCCTTCCAAAATCAGAGATGGAGTGTAACACGAACCATTCCAATCGGCATCGCTGCCGAGGGCAACTAGCTGTTTGAGGGCGCTGTAGATGTTGCCTGCAACCATTGTGTCCTTGACGCGACCGATTGCTCGACCGTTTTTGACTCGATAGCCGAGATCGATATTGATTGAAAAATCACCCGAAATACTACCGCCACCACCTAACATTTGATCTACAATCAGTCCGTCGTCTAATAAGTTAATCAAATCTGACAAAGATTTCGTACCAGGTTCTATTAATAAATTAAATAACCCAGGTGTAGGATAGCTACCTAAGCCTGGGCGAAAACCGTTTCCGGTGGTGGCAGTACCCAACTGTCTACCTGTAGCGCGATCGCAATAAAAATTTTGTAGAACTCCATTTTGAACGAATACGCGGTGTTGGGTAGGAGTCCCTTCATCGTCAAACGGACAGCTAAATGGTCCTGCTTCTGGGTCTTGATATATCGTCAAAGCTTTTGCCATCACGGACTGACCAAGGCGTTCTGCCCAAGGGGAAGCTTTTTCGAGGACTCGCTTACCATTCAAAGCCGCTTGTACCGTTCCCCATAACATATCAGCCGCCTTGGAGGTAAATAAAACTGGAATACGCCCTGTGGAGGGCGCAACATTTGCCTTTGCCCAAGCCAGCCGTTGTAAGATTTGTCGGACTACTTCCTCTGGTTGGAGGCGATCGCGCTGAGTTTGTCCGTCAGATACGCTTAAAAAATCGTCACCTCGTACCCACTCTGCTGATAAGTAACAACTGAGTGTCGTATCGGTGTAGTGGCAATCTAGCCCCAGGGAATTGACCAAGCGGGTTGTCTCCATTTCACAATCCCACTCAGCACTTACCATGACTTCAGGAAAAGCATCGCGGATTTGGGCGATCGCCTCTTTTCCCCAATCGATCAGCTGTTCGACTCCGATCGGTTGCCCTACATTGGGATAGATCGTCTGGGAGTGACTACCAAGTTCGATCGGTTCGGGTTCGTTGAGTTCGCTCAGAGCAAGGGCTGAACCGACTAGCGCCTCAGGTGATACAGAACCGTAAGCAACTGCTAGCCCTGGACGACCATCGCGCCACAAGCGCAAAGCCGTCCCCTCTGTCTGGGCGCTTTCTAGTTGCTTGAGGCGGTTAGCTTCAAAAAAGACAGGTCGAGATTGAGATCGCGCTTGATACACTTCCGCTGCCTCTGCCCCACATTTAGCAGCTAGCTTCAACAGTCGTTCTGCTAAGTTATCTTTTTGTAATTCGTAATTCATAATTCTAGGGAGTCGGGAGTCGGGAGTCGGGAGTCGGGAAAGAGAGTGGTGCGTGAGGAGAATTCGGAATAACGCTTCGCTTCGCCTTCGGCTGACGGAATTCGGAATTAATTGCGAATGCGTGACTTGTCTTGCTCCCTTGTCTCCCTTGTCCCATCAATTACGGTATAGAGACTTCTTGTAATAGCCAGAAACCGGCGAACGACTCGGTTTGTGGGTTGGGCTGGACGGCAATAAAATGTACGCCATTGGCTTGTTGCTTAGCGCTTACAAAAGCTTGAGCTTCTGCTACAGTTTGCGG
Source organism: Chroococcidiopsis sp. [FACHB-1243] (assembly GCF_014696895.1). Taxonomy (NCBI): domain Bacteria; kingdom Bacillati; phylum Cyanobacteriota; class Cyanophyceae; order Chroococcidiopsidales; family Chroococcidiopsidaceae; genus Chroococcidiopsis; species Chroococcidiopsis sp. [FACHB-1243]. The sequence continues at coordinate 22,858 of NZ_JACJQX010000011.1, forward strand.
ATTCTTAAGATTAGCCAAAATCCAACTCTCGCTAGCACCAGTTTCTAGCAGCAATCGTGCTACTGGACTAGTTTCCACTCTGACAAAAGCTAATTCGATTCCAGTCATCCATCCTGCTAGCGGTAAGGCTCTTTCTGAGAAAATCAACAGCCCTGGAATTATCGTTTCTGGCGATAAACCCGCCATCTGTAAAGGAAATGCCTCTCCAAAAGCAATTTCCCACTCATGCATATCAGCCAAAGTAGTTGCTTCCAGATTCACAAACGCCCACTGCTGTCCGGTTAGCGCATCTGGTAAGCGCTGTGGTGGAGATGATTCCATCTTGACAGATGGATTTGGTGTAGGTTGATATCCCGGCTCTTGCGGATAAACTTCATCCATCCGTTCTTTTAGCAATTGCAGTAGCGCCAGAGTGCGGCGACTTGGTTGCGCTGGAATGCCCAAATCTTTACAAGCTTTGGTAATCATATTATTCATCTGGCGACGGAAAAAGCGAAACTTCGTAGGTGCAGTTCCAGCTTTTGCCATTGCCTCTTGTAATGCCGTCCGCAACCAAGCAGAATTCACTTGGGTGCTGGGACAATACTGGGCATACCGAAACAGGCGAGTGGGATCGGTGCGCGTATCCAAAGGACTCTCGCACACCACAACCTCCCAAACTTTCTTTTGGTTCTCATCCAAGATTGGACGGGAGTAGAAATCTATCTCCCAAATGCTACCCATGAACTATCATTACGATTTCTTTACTTCACCTAACATCAACATACACGTTTTCTGTCACTTATTAGCGAGCAGGGAGCAGGGAGTAGAGAGCAGGGGAGTAGAGAGCAGGGGAGCAGGGGAGTAGGGGGACAAGGGGGACAAGGAAGCAGAGAGCAGGTGAGCAGGTGTGCAGGTGGGCAGAGGAGATAAAATCACTAACTGGTCACTGGTCAGGAGTCACTGTCACCCCACACCCTACACCCCACACCCCACACCCTATCAACACGCACCATACCCTGTTCGCTGATAACTGATACAGGATTGATTATTTAAAAAATATAAACTATAAGAGTAATTTATAAATTTAGGAATGAGTCGTCTTTATTTATAAGCAGTACTTATGAGTTTGCAACAACTAAATTCCTTTACTAATCAGGCTTGAATCGGCGTTACAAGCGAGAATTTTTCTCGTAGTATCAGAGATGTGGTCAAATTAACACGGCAAAGCTGCCAAGCAGTAACCCGTACTGTTTGACTCATCCCAAAGTTAGATTTTGGGTATTCAGCGAGTTCCTTGCCTTGGTGAGGAGCAGATGCGATCGTGCCAAATTTCAGGTCGCATACGCGATCTCTTGGGGTGTGGGAGCGACCAACGTATGGTTGCTGAAAAGCGATAGAAGGAGACGTTTTGTCTCGACGTTCTGTCCACCCAAGCTCAGACCAAAGAGCTACGATCCTCCCGCGATCGCCAAATTGGAGGGCGACTTGTTGAGAGGACAGGGATACCTTATTTTATCCTGCCGTCTATAAAGAGGACAACTAAATGGCAACTTACAAAGTCACATTAATCAACGAGGCAGAAGGGCTAAACACCACGATTGATGTGGATGACGATACCTATATTCTGGACGCAGCTGAAGAAGCTGGATTAGATCTACCATATTCCTGTCGTGCTGGTGCTTGCTCTACCTGTGCGGGCAAAATGGTATCTGGAACGGTAGACCAGTCCGACCAATCTTTCTTGGATGACGATCAGATCGAAGGCGGCTATGTACTAACCTGCGTAGCGTATCCTACTTCTGACTGTACGGTTGAAACACACAAAGAAGAAGAACTTTACTAAGTTTGTAAGGGCAAGGCATTGCCTTGCCCTTACTCTATTCTCCACCCCTAATTTGCGTCCCAGGATAGTAAAAGTTGAGGATGCGATCGCTCTTCCACCCCTGTTTTGCCAAACCACTTGCACCTGTTTGGCTAAGACCAACTCCATGCCCTAAGCCACCACCGACAAAAGCATAGCCTTGGAGGGTATTTTCTCCTTTGGTTTGGTCGTATAAGGGTTCTAAATAAAATAGAGTGCTTCTCGGTGCAGAAAAAGCACTGCGAATTTCATCTTTTTCTAATAGAATATTATCGCGATCGGTTTGTACGGCGAGTTTGATAATTCTACCTCCAGGCGATCGCTGCATCACTTGTATTTGTTGAATGCGGCTAAAGTTAGCTAGCGGATTCCGATTCTTGGTTAAAAATTTTTGTAAGTCTTGGGTGAGCTGTTCGATACTACTTTCTCTACGCCAGCGAAACAGCCGCGTTCCCGCTTCGTTAAATCCCCGTTGCATGTTGATAAAACGTTGAAAGTTACTTTCGTCAGCAAGACTCTGACGTGATAAATCCCAAATGCTGTAAGCAGAATCTACCAAAGATTTTAGATAAGGTTTGTCTGAGCCATTCCAAACATCGCTAAAAACAGCCGTTACTCCACCTGTTGTAGAAGAATAGAGTGCGTCAACTAACTCGTTGTTATAAGTTAGCACCTTATTTCTAGTTGCTAAAATTGCTCTGTCTGCATTAGGATCGGTATCTTTTAAGCCCACATAAACTTGACAATGAGTATCGGCGCTCAGTTCGTACCCGTCGATCGCAAAACGGCGCAAATTCCGTAAGGCATACGTTCGAGCAATAATGGTTTGCGCTTCGATCGCCGCATAAGATACATTTCTGCCGATTTCGTGGGGTACAACTCCGCGTAAATAGGTTTCAAGCGGTACATCGTTGACTAAGGTATAAGTCCCGTAGGCATTCGGTTGCAGTTGCAGTTTTCCGGCAAAGGGAATTCCATATTTATCTTCTTTACCTTGGCGAACTTGGATTAAATTTTTATTTGCACTCACTTCCAGGCGATCGCTACTATAACGATTACCGTTGACTTCCCAACTGACAATCGGTACTTGCTGCAAAATGCGGCTATCTAAATGTGCAGTTTTCTTACCTTGAAGCTGGACGCTACTGAGCAACATTCGACGCAGGAACGGTGTGTTATAAACTTGGCGTTTTGCCCACACTTGCCATTGTTCCGGCTGAGCAATTTCTGTCTCAATCCCTAAAGCACGCCATTGCTTTGCCGCATCTTCCGCAGTCTCAAAGCTACGATGAGTGCTAAGAACTACCCGCTCTTGCAATACGGGTGTTACTAAAGTTTGCATCTGCACTACTAATTTGACATTGTTAGCGCTGAGCTGAGTTTCCTGCGGTCGAACTGTTTTATTTTGAGTTTGAGTACGGTTGCTAAATTTGAGCTGGAGGCGATCGCCTGGTGTTGCTTGCAGCGTCAATTCATCTGTCAGTTCATCCCCAAATCGCTGCACCACGCCAACTTTGAGTTGTGTCTCTTCACCCCGTGCTGCCAAAGTTGCACTAGCCAATCCCATCCAGCAGGCGATCGTCAGTGCGCCGCAGAAGAGAGCTGAGGGAGCTGAGGGAGAAGAATTACTTCTGGTTCCTGGCTCCTGACTCCTAATTTTTGAGTTTTGAGTTTTGAGTTTTGACTTAAAAATATTTCTTTCCATAGATATAAATGTGTAATCGCAATTTTTGATGTTTCTAACCTCATTTCTCCATCAAATTTATCTCTCTTTAGTTGAGTTGCAGAGAAAGTACAAATATATGTTGCATAACAAAGTCATAACGAGTATGATTTAGAAAGAGGTGATGCAAAGCGATAGATATGACAAAAGTACAAGAGATTCCCTTGAATCAGATTCGGCGACCTTTGCCACGGGAGAACGACCAGCAGAAGGTTAAAGCACTGATGGAGTCAATTCAAGAGATCGGACAGCAAGAGCCAATTGACGTACTGGAAGTGGAAGGACAATACTACGGTTTCTCTGGCTGCCATCGCTACGAAGCTTGTCAGCGTTTGGGGAAAGAAACCATCCTTGCCAGAGTGCGCAAGGCTCCCCGTGCAGTTCTGAAGATGCACATGGCTTAATCAGTGACCAGTGACCAGTAACCAGTTATCAGTGAAGAATAGTTAGTGAAATACTCCCGATCGCTAAATGCTGAACGAGAAATTAAAAATTGAATTGTGAAGTAGCATCCTAGAGCAATATCGCTCTAAGCTAAAAAAATCGAGCAAACCACTGAGTAGAGACATATGAGCATTAATTATCAACAACATCAACGCCGTTTGTACCCCACTCGCATCGATCTTCCTACCGATACTCGCTTGCAAGTGGTAGAGCTACTTAATCAAACCCTAGCTGCTAGCACCGATTTGAAAACCCAGGTGAAGCAGGCACACTGGAACGTGAAGGGAACAGATTTCTTTCAACTGCACCAATTATTTGACGAAATTGCTACTGAGGTTGAAGGATATATCGACCTGTTCGCCGAAAGGATTACTACCCTTGGTGGCTATGCAGTAGGAACAACTCGCGCTGCTGCCCAGTTTTCGATATTGCCCGAGTATCCTTACGAGATCAACAGCGGTGAGGATCACGTTGCAGCTTTAGCAGACCGCTTAGCAATCTATGGCAAGCACCTACGAGAAGCGATCGATAAAACTGGGGAAGTCAACGACGCAGACACCAACGATATGTACGTAGAAGTCTCCCGTACTATCGATATGCGGTTGTGGTTCCTAGAAGCACATTTGCAACCAACTGGAAGGCTCACAGAACAAGATGGAGCTGCCATGAAACAACCAGTTGCCGTTAAATAATTTGTAGGGGCGGTTTTTTTTGGAGACCCCTGTACTAGAGTCAATAATTCCGCAATTAAACCCGCCCGTACGGGAGCCATGAGTGGCATAATCGCATATAGCCGATCGCTTACTCATCACTCAACATTGATTCATCATCAACTCCCGTCAAGTCAAGATTACACCCATGCGTTGCAGCAAATGATGCAGCGGGTGGGTGTTTCCAGTTATAAGGCACTTTCCCAACAAGCAGGAGTATCGGAAAAACAAATTCGCAAGCTGCGACGGGGAGAGATCGAGCAAATGCGGGTAGATGTTTTACTCAAGCTCAGTCAAGCGTTAGAAGTCTCATTCTGGGAGCTAATTGCCACTTACTCGGCGATCGCGCCTAATGTTAAAGTAGCACCCAATGAGAATTTGCCACCAATTGCCGAATTAAAAAGAGAATACGATCGCTTGCAAGCAGAACTAGCCAAACAAAAACAGGAACTTAGAAAAGAATTTCAACTAGCCAGTTTACAGGCGATCGAATCTTGGTTATTGCAATGGCCCACAGCCGCCCAAAAAGCTAAGGAAAATCCCGAGCTAGCCGCAGTCAAATTGTTACCATTGGTAAAACCAATCGAGCAGTTATTGCAACAATGGGATGTAGAAGCGATCGCGCCTGTTGGGGCTGAAGTAGAATACGATCCCCAATTACATCAACTACTATCAGGTAGCGCCCAGCCACGTGAAACAGTCGTCGTGCGCTATACAGGCTATCGTCAAGGCGACAAGTTGCTCTATCGAGCCAAAGTCAGCCCAATGCAAGGAATGAGTGAGGGGACAAGGGAGACAAGGGAGACAAGGGAGAAACTCTAGCCACTAGCCACTAGTCACTAGCCACTTACTACACCCTTTCTTCACGCTCTTACTGACAACTGATAACTGACAAGTGTTCTTAAGTAGCTCAAAGCCTTGCCAGAAGGACGATTACATAATCTCCCCTATGGCTGATGCCCAGACTGGGGTTAATTTGTTGCACTAGAAGAGGAGTAAGAGAGCAGACAATAATACATTATGCGTAAGCTAAACATTGGTTTATCTGAAGAACAACGCACAGGCGTAATCGAATTGTTGAACAAAGATCTAGCGAATTCCTACTTGCTACTGATCAAAACTAAAAAATTCCATTGGGATGTTGTTGGTCCCCAGTTCCGTTCTCTGCATGAGTTGTGGGAAGAACAGTATCAAACATTGACAGAAACCATTGATTCTGTGGCTGAACGGGTTCGTGCCTTAGGTGGCTTTCCTGTAGGTACAGCAAAAGGCTTTGTAGAGTACGCTTCTATCCAAGAGCAAGCTGATAATGTACCCTTAGCAACTGAAATGGTAGCTCAGTTGGTAGACGATCACGAGCTAATCATTCGTAACCTGCGCGAACATATCGACAAATGTTCTGAAGAGTTTCATGACGAAGGTACGGCTGACTTCTTGACTGGTTTGATGGAAGGTCACGAAGAAATGGCTTGGATGCTACGTTCCTTCATCGAAGGTGAAGCACTGCAAGCAGATGGTAAGAAGTCGGAATTAGATAAAGTTCCTGCTATGCGTTAGTTGGATTTGGCCATAGTTTGTGAGTAAAAAAAGGCAACAGATATACTCTGTTGCCTTTTTTGTTAGGGCGAATTGAATTCGTAGCGATACAAATAAGGTGGGCGTTGCCCACCCTACAGTTTTTAGATTCGATGGGTGAATAAATCTTTACTCTTGGTCGATCGCTGGGTGCGAAAACTTACGTTAACTCCTTCGTTAGATTGCTCCATTAATAGTAAAGGCGTAGGTTTTGCTTTTTGATCCCAGTGGATATATACCAATCTTCCTTGGATTGTCGGTTGCCAGTTGTCGTGGTCTTCAGCAGGGCTGAGATAAGTTTCAATACAATCAATAATATCTTTAACTGTGGCAGAAGTTGTTTGGATTGGTAATTTTGCTAAGCGAATTTGTACGCGAAATAAAACGCATTTATTTTTTTGAATCGTTGCTCCAGTTTCATATTCCACTTCGACAATCTCATCAACTTGCTTTCCCCCACTACTACCAGCAATTCCTACAACTCCTGCATTGTTATTAGCAGGACGCAGGGCTTGAGAGATTTTATCCTTGATCTTGGCTTTAATTTGGCTGATGATGGCAAAATGAAAAACCTCTTCCGCCATCCGCATTCGTAAATAATCGAGATTGAGTTCGCGAGAATTAATTAAATCTGGGTTTTCCTCAATTCTCCGAATAGTTTCTAGAGCTAGCTTTAATTGTTTTTGTGTCTCTTGAGTACGGAATTGTTCCATTCTCACTTTTTTTTCTAGCTGCTTGAATTTCAGCTTGCCAAAAACAGCAAGACCAACTAGTAAGATGAAAAGTCCGCCAGAAGCAGATACCCAAAGCATGGGAAACTCAGTAGGTGGAGGCGATACAGTTTGAGTTTTTATAGATTTTGACTTAACTGATGCTTGAGCGAAAAGCAGTGGGAGTGACATTTTAGGCGATCGCAAGAACTTGATTCCTATTTCTTAGGATGCCCAAAATCAGGTATCAGTTATCAGGGAGCAGGGAGCGGGGAGCAGGGAGTAGGGGGAATGCAGGACTCACTTAGGATAAATGGCAACTTTGATAACTTGCCGTTGCTGCATATCGTGAAATACTTGTTCTAGGTCTTGTAGCGGATGGCGATCGCTAATGAGTAACTCGAAGGGAATTTCTTGACTGGCGAGTAAGGCTAAGGCGGCGCGGACGTATTTTGGCGTGTTGTGAAATACTCCTTTGAGCGTAAGTTCGCTGTAGTGCAGTTGCTCCGTATCTACGGTAATTGTGGTATCTCTGGGACAACCCCCGAAAAGATTGACTGTCGCCCCAGGTCTAGCGCAGGCGATCGCAGTTTCCCAAACGCTTGGGATTCCGGTAGCTTCTATAACGACATCTGCACCCCCATCCATCTGTCTGTGCTTTGACTAGGGCGGGAACATCTGCTAGTTGACGGTAGTTGTAAGTTTGGACTGCACCGAATTTTTCCCCGATTTGCAATCGGCGATCGCGTCCGCCAAATAACATGACCTGTACCGATTGCTGGGCTAAGACTGCAACAAACATTAACCCAATCGCCCCATCACCCAAGACGACGACGCGATCGCCTGCTTTTACGTTCGACCTAGCAATTCCGTGCAGCACGCAAGCCAAAGGTTCTGTCAGCGCCGCTAATTCATCCGGTAAGGTAGGAGGAATTGCTAGAAGATTGTGTTGAACAATTGGGGCAGGAATTTTCAGATATTGCGCAAATGTACCGTTGTTCCAAGTTAAGTTAAGACATAGAGAATATTCTTGTCGTTGACAGAAAAAGCATTTCATGCATGGGGCAGAATTATTAGCAACGACGCGATCGCCCACTTGCCAGTTCTTGACTTCTGCGCCTACCTCGACAATTCGCCCAGCCGCCTCATGTCCGAACAGAGTTGGCGGTTTGAGCATCTTAGCATGTCCGCCCCGTCGCCATACCTTGAGGTCTGTACCGCAGGTTGTTGCTGCTGTGACTTCTAATATGACCTCTCCCGTTCCTGGGTTAGGTTCGGCGACTTGTTCTAAACGCAAGTCTTCTCGACCGTATAGCACCGCAGCTAGCATTTTTCTTGTTTGTAACTTCTGCGGTTGATTGTATCAAAGAGTCGGGAGCCGGTAAGGGCGGGTTTCCAAACCCGCCCTTACGGGAGTCGGAAGTGGGTAATTGGTAGTTGGTAGTTGCCCCTCTACTCCCCTGCTTCCTTGTCCCCCTCATCTTCTCACCCTAACTCATAACTTCTACCTTCTCAGAAATGCTAGTCTCTACGGGAGTTCGTTCGATCCCCAAGATGGGGATTTCTTGCCGACAGTGAGTGCAAAACCAGTAAACTTTCCCATGTCGGATATGTCGCAGTACAGCATTATCGCAACATGGACAAGCTTGAGTTTTCCTATTCATACTTGGTTATCTCCGTATTAAAAAGAAAAATCTTGATTAAAGAGCGAGATTCTGAGAGAGAATGCGCCCATTTTGAGCAATGCGGTTAGTGAGTAATTCTTGATAAGCTGCTTCGTAACCATCTACCATTTGGGCGATCCCAAAGTGCTGCTCTACATATTCTCGGCAAGTCTGGCGGTTGAGTTCTAAAGCTTGAGGTATGGCAGCAACCATTTCTTCAATAGTGTTACAAATAAATCCAGACTTCCCAGGAGCAATCACCTCTGGTACAGAACCTCTATTCAAACCAATGACTGGCGTGCCTGTTGCCATCGACTCTACCATAACTAAGCCAAATGGTTCGTCCCAGGTAATCGGAAATAGAGTTACAGATGCATTGCCAAGTAATTCGATTTTTTGAGCGCGATTAACTTCTCCAATATATTCAATATGCTTACCATCAATTTGTGGCGCAATTTCTCGTTCAAAAAAGGAGCGATCGTTAGCATCAATTTTGCCTGCAATCTTCAGCGGTAAACCTGTCTGCTTAGCAACTGCGATCGCGTGGTGCGGTCCTTTTTCTGGTGACAGTCGCCCTAGAAAAGCAAGATAAGATGGTTCTTGGGGTTGGGCAAAGAAAGAATACTTTTCGACATCAATCCCGTTATATACAGTTCGCAAATAATTGAGATCTAATTGCCTTTGGGCATTGCTAATACTGATATATGGTTGTTTGTGATATAGCTGAAAGAGTTTGCTATTTTCTGGCGTAAAGTTACCGTGTAGCGTGTGGATAGTTGGTGTTTTGACTCGGGAAGCAATTGCCAACACTGCCAAGCCTATGTGAGAGTGGATCAGATCGAATTCTGCCGCTCTTTCATAAACTTGACTGATTTCCAACATCTCATAGACTGTATAGTCTTTGATTTCTGGATCTAAACGGATAGCACGAGGACATACTGCTTCTAAGCAAGCCAAAGTTTGAGAGTCGCCAGAAGCAAATAATGTTACCTCATGACCGCGACGTACTAATTCGTCAGTCAACTGACTCACAACTAATTCTGTACCCCCGTAGGTAAGGGGTGGTACTCTCTCCCACAAAGGCGCAACTTGAGCAATTTTCATAGTTAATTGCGATCGCTGAGTAGTAAGATAGAAAAAAGTGGTATGGAATGATGAATTTTCCAGCCAGCGCAAGTATTAGTACTTAGCATGGTTAATTTTTACATACCATGAAAAACGGAATGCGAACAACCAAACTGGGCTTGTTTTTTGGTAAAGTTTACTAATAAGTCTAGGATTCTAATTTAAGTCTTACTAACGTGTAGAGCCATCTATCCACGGGATCATCTGTATGTCTACTTCACAGCAATTGTGGGTAGAGAGGAAATCGTAATTTCACACCTAATTCGCTCTAAAAATTCCCCGCAATAGTTAAAATAAGCTACCTCTATTTAGAGCAAGACAGTGAGAAAAAAGTGGCGATCGCATCCAATTTTTGTATCTTTGTGCGTTTGTTTGGGATTTGCTACCGAAGCATGGGCAGATCAATGCGCTTACGTTAGTAAAGAACAAGCTTTAGCGGCAGTTTCTAGATTGCAAGTCGGTCAAACTATATATCAGTTGTGCGAACCTTGTGGCGATCGCATTCCCAACCAAATCGCGATCCAAGATTTAGCAGCTGCAACGACAGGCAGTCGAGATTTCTGGGAGGTGAGAGTCAACGGCGCGAATGTTGACTTGGCATATATTTTTGTCGATAACGAAGCTGCCAATCAAAAAATCAACTTAGCTGTAGCGGTTGGCTGTCCGGCTAGAGATGTGAGTGTTGTCTTACCAGAAAAAAAACCCAGTCGTCCCGCGCCGCAAAGAAGTGATTGGTAAGAACGCTTTGTAGAGACGTTACATGTAACGTCTCTACAAAGCTTCTCTATTCCAACTTTTCAAACAAATCTGCTAACACGACGTTAGAAAATAAAAATCCTTGTGGATCGGTTAACCGTAACCGCCAATCGCCTACGAGGTTCTCGCCGTAAAACATGTTGCCAATAACTTTGTTCCAGCCTTTGGCATAAAAAGGTTGGGCGATTGCCCCTGTCATTGCTATCCAGCCCTGATGCTGATACGGTTGCAAGCAAGCCCAAATTTGTTGTATTTTGCCATCTCCAAATTGAGATAATGCAGATAAACTGACTCCCTCTTGCAACCTTAAGCCCAACATTAGAATATCGAGTAAAACTTCCTCCGGTGGAGTTTGAGGACAATCTAACACTCCTCCAGCAGCGATAAAATTTTCTACCCAGTCAGAGTATTCTTTAGTTTTACGAGGACGGGTAAATCTTTGATTATTGGTATAGCTGGCTGCACCCATACCAAAACCGTAGTAGGGACGATTTTCCCAATAAGTTCGGTTGTGACGACATTGATAGTTTGGCTGGGCGTAGTTGGAAATTTCGTAGTGTTCGTATCCAGCCTTTGTCAGAGTTTGCTGGGCAAGACAATACATTTGCACTGTCAGTTCGTCTGAAGGCAATGGGCTTGTCCCCGATTGATAGTAGCGTCCGAAAACTGTTCCAGGCTCAATGGTTAAGTCGTAAATTGAAATATGATTGGGTGCGATCGCCACCACTTTTTCTAGCGATTCTTGCCACTGTTCTAGAGTTTGGCGCGGTAATCCAGAAATCAGATCGAGACTGAAATTTTGCACTTTAGCCTGACGAAATAATTCTACAGCTTGCCAAATGTCATTCAGATCGTGCGATCGCCCGCAAGCTTGCAACAATTCTGGCTGAAATGCTTGTACGCCCAGACTGAAGCGATTTACCCCAGCCGATAAGTATGCTTGGAGTTGGGCGAGGGTAAACGTACCTGGATCGATCTCCATCGAAATTTCTGCTTGAGGAGAGACCCCAAATTGACGTTCGAGCCTTGCTAAAATTTGAGCTAGCTGACTGCTTGACAATAATGAAGGCGTTCCACCGCCAAAAAAAATTGTTTCTAAAGGTTTTCCTAAAGCTGGTGTAGCAGCAATCTCTTGAGACAAAATCTGCACGTATTGAGAAATCGTACCAGATGTCTCACCCCGCAAGCGATCCCCCACAACGGAAATTGGAAAATCGCAATAGTAGCAGCGCCGCCGACAGAATGGGATATGTATGTAGGCTGCACTGGGAATACCTAAATGCGCTAATTCTAAAGTTAAGTTTCGTGGAGTCAGATTTAATCTGGTAGTCACGGTAAAAAGTTGCGATCGCAAAACAACTGAAATGAATAAATTCTTTTGATTTTGATAGTGTCTTTTTGCTTTACTAGTTGGCTTCGCTAGTAAGAATCATACCAAAAATGGGTAGCTGCATATACTAAATCTCTATGGTTTTTAGGGCAAAAGAACTTGAATCGCAGCTAGAATCTTGTCTTTAGAGATATCTCAGAATTCGTATTTCTGTTACTCAGATTGACCGAAAATATCGGTAAGTTTACGCTTGAGACTGAAAGTGGGAATCGATAACTTGAGATTTGTCAATAATTGTTTACAAAAGAGAATAGAAAATAGGAGAGAAGGGAGAGATGAAGAATGAATTTAAAAATTATAGTTATAAATTTAAAGTTCGCTAATCTAAAAATAATTATGCCAAAAGGAAGAGAACCACAGATATTGGCACAGAAAAAAATAGACTTGAACTACATTTTCGCTCCATTCTGTCTCCTGTCTTCCTTGTCTCCTGTCTCCTGCTAAACAAACTATTTTTTAACAATCTTCTTGTTAAGAGTAGTATTAACCGTCGCGATCGGACAGCAGCTCATAACCTCAAGGTTATATCATAGAGCCAGTATCGATAAATTGCTGATTCTCGTACCAACCCAGACAGGGGAATCCCAAGCAATGGAGTTTAACCCCAATTCAATTGGACTGAACCAATGCTGGACGCAATCATAATTATTACATTCATCATAGCAGGAGCCGGGATCGGCTTCTACAGCGTAGAGCTGTTGCCAGAAACCGTGCAGCGGCAAGTTACCAATCTCGATGCGCTACGATTAGTCATCGCTGTCTTTGCGGCGATGATTGGCGGTGGAGTCGGACTGAGTTTTCAAACGACCTATCGCCGTCTCGAAACCAAAGTTCGAGAGATGCCAGTTGACGTTTTATTAACACGCGCGATTGGCATGGTGCTGGGGCTATTAATCGCCAACTTAATGCTAGCCCCCCTCTTTCTGCTACCGATTCCCCAAGATTTTAGCTTTATCAAGCCTCTAGTAGCGGTTTTGGGTAGCGTCCTTTTCGCTTTTACAGGGATTAACCTGGCTGACATCCACGGACGGACGTTCTTACGGTTGATCAATCCCAATTCAGTTGAGACGATGTTAGTCGCAGAGGGAACGCTAAAACCTGCGGCGACTAAGGTTTTGGATACGAGTTGTATTATCGACGGTCGAATCGAAACGCTGCTAGCTACCGGATTTCTAGAAGGGCAAATTCTCGTTCCGCAGTTCGTCATTCAAGAATTGCAACAACTAGCAGATGGGGCAAAAGACCTCAAACGATTGCGGGGTAGGAGGGGGTTAGAGATTCTCAACCGCATCCAAGCAAGTTATCCAGAACGCATTGCCATCCATTCGACTGACTACGAAGATGTGCCTACAGTAGATGCTAAGTTAGTACGGTTCGTGCAGGAGATCAACGGTACTCTTTTGACCAACGACTACAACTTGTCTCAGGTAGCGAGTTTACAGAAAATACCCGTGTTGAATCTCAACGATCTGGTACAATCCCTGCGTCCGAGTTATTTGCCAGGAGACAATATCGACTTGAAGATCCTCAAGGAAGGCAAAGAACCCAGTCAAGGCATAGGCTACCTAGAGGATGGGACGATGGTAGTCGTCGAGGATGGTAGTAGCTATATTGGTGGCGAATTGCGCGTTGTTGTCACGAGTGCTTTACAAACCTCAGCGGGAAGAATGATTTTCGCCAAACCACAAGCATCAGCTTATGCTTAATGGTTACAGGAAGTAAAACGGGAAATATGGGGCGCAAGCTTCGGATAAAATTCTGCGATCGGTGCGGGCAACCCGCACCGATTTTGTTTCGGGTACAATACGACGAGTCGGCAACTTGGATTTTCGTATGTGAGAGTTGTTGGGCTATCGTGAGTCAAGATAATCCTTTTTACCGCTACGGTGGCACTTGGAAAGCACGGAAAAGGAATTAAATGTGTAGAGACTTTACACGTAACGTCTCTACATGATTTCCTTCCCTAGAGGGTGTAAATGTAGGGCGATCGCCAGATAGTCTACGGTAGGGATGCGATTCAATACACCTCGGTTATCGATTCAAAGATCTTGAAGATCCCCCAACCACCTTAAAAAGGGGGCTTTAAGTTCCCCCCCTTAAAAAGGGAGGGCTTTGTTTCTCTCCTGAAAAGGGGGGCTTTATTCCCCCCTTGAAAAGGGGGGTTAGGGGGGATCGCACCTTAACCAAACAGTATTGAAACGATCCTGTATAAATTCAATTTTTGTGTAACTATGCCGCAGTTGGAAGCCGTCGTTGCGAATATCAACGATTTGCAAAATGGGGAAATGCGACAAGTCTCTGTGGGTGAGACTGATGTGCTACTAGTGCGTCTAGCAGATAAGTATTACGCGCTGGGGGCATATTGTACCCACTACCAAGCACCGCTAGCAGAAGGGGTGTTGTGTGAAAATCATGTTGTTTGTCCCTGGCACAATGCATACTTTGACTTAGCGACAGGCGAACAGCAAGAACCTCCAGGCTTGGATTCTCTACAAAAGTATGAGATCAAAATAGAAGGCGATCGCATTATTGTCAGTATTCCAGAAAATGCTACTGGACGCAGGCAGCCGAATATGGCTGAGTATAACCCTGAAGATAAACGCACGTTTGTCATTTTAGGTGCAGGGGCAGCAGGGGCGCACGCCGCCGAGACATTAAGAGTGGCGGGTTATCAGGGACGAATCGTGATGGTGACGCAGGACGACCGATTACCATACGATCGCACTTGGTTGAGTAAAGATTATTTGACGGGTAAAGTGACTCAAGATGAAATGCCACTGCGATCGCCTCAATTCTACCAAGATTGCCACATTGAAGTTTGGCTGAACAAACAGGTAGTGCAAGTTGATGTCAACAGTAAGTTAATTTCTTTTGCCGATGGCGATTCGCTGCAATACGATGCCTTACTGTTAGCCACAGGTGGTAAGCCACGCCAACTTAACGTTTCTGGTAGCGACTTGCAAAATATCTTTACCGTCCGCAGCTTTGCCGATACCGATCGCATTTTAGCGGTAGCAGGTAATGCAAAACGGGCTGTGGTTATCGGGTCTAGTTTTATTGGCATGGAAGCCGCTTCTGGATTAACTCAGCGTGGTTTAGAGGTGACGGTAGTATCCCCCTCTACGTTGCCTTTTGAGAAGATTCTAGGGGCGGAAATTGGCAAGCTATTTCAACAAGTTCATGAAGAAAATGGCGTGAAGTTCCATCTGGGAAGAAAAGCGACTCAGATTGAAGGTAATGGCAAAGTTGAAGCTGTGGTGTTAGATAATGGCGATCGCTTGGATGCCGATTTAGTCGTAGTCGGAATTGGCGTTCAACCTGCAACTGAATTTTTGCAAGGGTTGGAGTTACACCCGAAGGATGGAAGCGTCCAAGTCAACGAGTATTTGCAAGCTGCTGATAGCGTTTATGCTGCGGGGGACATTGCCAGATATCCAGATTGGCGGACGCAAGAATCCACACGGATCGAACATTGGCGGGTTGCGGCACAACACGGACGCATTGCTGCTTACAATATGGCGGGACAGCAGGTGAAGTATCGTGGCGTACCGATTTTTTGGACGATGCAATTTCAGTTTCCCTTGCGATATGTCGGACACGCGGAACAGTGGGATGAAATTATCTTTCAGGGTGACTTACAGCAACGGGAGTTTATGGCATTTTACGTCCAAGGCGATCGCGTTTTAGCTGCTGCGGCAAGTCAAAGGGATACGGAGGCTGCTGCAATTGTAGAATTAATGCGCTTGGATCGAATGCCTGCGCCAAATGAATTACGCCGTCCCGATTTAGATTTGGTGGGAATATTGCGATCGTAGGAAGCGTAAATGCAAGCAGATAATTTATTAAGTCGAGTTTCCCCTTGGCTATTTGTCCCGACACTATATTTTGCCGAGGGTGTTCCTTACGTCATCATTAACAATGTTTCTGTAATTTTTTACAAGCAATTAGGTGTAGATAATACCCAAATTGCTTTTTGGACAAGTTTTTTGTACTTGCCTTGGGTATTAAAGATGTTTTGGGGACCAATTGTAGATGGTTACGCCACTAAAAGAAAGTGGACGATCTACACTCAATTGGGTATGACTATCTGTTTATTAAGTTTGGCTTACTCGTTTCAAGTTTCCAACTTCTTTTTAGTTTCTCTATTAATTTTAGGAATTGGAGCATCCATTTCAGCCACACATGATATTGCTGCTGACGGTTTTTATATGTTAGCTCTCGAACGAGATGCACAAGCATTTTTTGTTGGTATTCGCTCGACATTTTACAGATTTGCCACTATTTTCGCATCTGGAATTGTTGTCTTTTTGGCAGGACAATTAGAGCTGGAATTGGAAGATATTGCTTTAAGTTGGACGATCGCGATCGCCCTATCGTCTGTTATCTTTGCTGCGATCGTAGTTTTTCACTGGTTTGTTTTGCCCACTCCCACTAGTGATGAGGAACAAAAAGCTTCAGTCAAGGCAATTTTTGGCTTTTACGATCGAACTGTTCGATCTTACTTTAATCAACCAAAAATTCTAGTAGTTCTTGCCTTTATTCTCTTTTACAGATTTGGAGAGGGAATGTTAGTGAAAATATCTGCTCCTTTTTTGTTGGATGAAACCACAGTTGGAGGGCTAGGGCTTTCTACTTCAGATGTCGGATTAGCTTACGGAACTATCGGAACTTTTGCCTTAGTGTTAGGTGGGGTAATTGGTGGCATATTAATTGCTGAATTCGAGCTTAAAAAAATAATTTGGTGGATGGCGATCGCTCTCAATTTACCTAACTTATTTTATGTTTATATGGCTTACACTCAGCCTGCGATTACATTAGTTTATGTATTAGTAGCTATAGAACAATTTGGTTATGGATTGGGAATGGCAGCTTATAGCGTTTATTTAATTTATATTGCGAAGGAAGAATACAAAACCTCTCATTTTGCTATTTCTACAGGCATTATGGCTTTGGGAATGATGATCCCTGGATTCATCAGCGGCTATCTTCAACAAGTTTTAGGCTATCCCATGTTTTTTATTTTGGTCTGCTTGCTAGCGGTTCCAGGGATATTCACCCTTTATTTTATTCCTCTAGATTTAGAAAATTGTGATAAATAATACTTAAAAAAATCAATCTAAAAATAAATTAGTAATCTGGGCTATGACTCTTGAGACGGATGTTGATAAAAATGTTCATACATTACTGTTTTTATAGTCATCGTCGTATAGAGTTACATGCTTACCTCACCTCAAGCCTTAAATCATATTTTCTTTTGTCCAGAAGAGTCTAATTTTTATTCACATTGTGTAGAAACTTTGGTTTTAAATAATTGTTCTAATTCAGAATCGATAATAGAATTTGGTTCTGGCGATGGTAGTCCTGTAATTCAGTCACTACTAAGAACAAATTTCAACGGAATCGTACATGGATTTGAGTTAAATAATTTAGCTTGTCAAGAGGCAAATTCAAAGGTTGAAGCATACGAACTCAGCGACAAGTATAAAGTCGATAATTGCTGTTTTTTCGATGCTACTAAACCACAGGCTAAATATCTGATTTCAAACCCACCTTATTTACCAGCACTGGATAACAAGCTTTTGCAGCCTTTATTACATGGCGGGTTAGAAGGAATTACAATTACTCAAAAGCTGTTGACGTTAAATTATGAAAATGTCTTGGTTATGATTTCTAGTTATTCTAATCCAGTCGGATTAATTAACTATGCGATCGCTCAAGGATACTCTGTTAGCAATTTCATGATTTCACCTCTAAAGTTTGGCTATTATAGCTCCGAGCAAAAAGTCAAAAACAGAATTCAAGAGCTACAAAAGGATAACAGAGCTTTTTGTTCGGGAAATATCTATCTTTTAGCGGGTGTTTTATTTACCAAGAAGCGTGGTTGCAAAGTCGATTTATCTACAGAATTTTCTCAGTTGATGACTTGTTTGTAATTGCAAGATATCTCAGAGATCCCCCCAACCCCCTTGAAAAGGGGGGCTTTTTTATCATCCCATTTGCTCTGCTTCCCGCACCGATCGCGTTACAGCTGCACCTGCGCGATCGCTCAAAAACTTTTGCTGGTCGTAGCCTAACACCATTTCCCATGCATCATGAGAATATTGAGATATGAGTGGTAAGGCAACATCATCTAACATCCAGCGACCGTGCAATTCATCTACCTTGATATGCAGATCCCAATAGCTCATAGCGTTTGCTGATAGTCCCAGCCGTTCGCCAGCAGCTCGATAGCTGCGAAATCCTGCTGGTACGGAAAGTTCTCCATAAAGCAATCCGCCAATGTAACGTAGGAAGTAGCGTTTGCGTTCGGTAAGCAAGAAACTATGATTGATAATTGCTAATATCTCCCAAGGCACGAGATCGAAATATGCCTCTGGTTGAGTTTGCATCCCCAGTGCCTCAAGCATTGTCGTAAAGTGAGAAGAGTGCTTGCGTGCCAACCGACCACCACCGTATTCTTCTACAAGCAATCTTGTCAATACAGAATGCACTTCATTTGCCACGCCTCCCAGAGTGCGGGATAGCTGACTTGCTTCTACCAATCCATCTAGAGAAGCGATCGCCAACAGACGACGGTAGCCTGCTTCGCCGACGCGATCGCGAAAGTACCGAGCATCGTCAGACAATGGTGGTTCGAGATCGACAGCAACGCGATCGAGCAGTGCTTGTCTGATATCTATGCCTTGAAACGCTGCGAGATCGAATTGTCTCAGTTCCCACTGCTGCCAAACTTCCTCAATCCGATCGCGGATCTGGCTCAAGTAAGGCGATCGCTCGTTAGTGTAGCGCCGCAAATCGTCGTACCAAAATAGTTTTAGCCGATTGATGTGATAAAGAACGCGCTGGAGAAACAGATGTGCCGCATCATCGCTAGAGCCTTGCGAATAAGCCGCCTCAATTGCCGTGGCGATCGCTTTTTCAAACTCAGTCGCGATTTGAGGCTGTGCAGCCAGCTTTCGATCTAGATCTTCCATTTCTAGCAGTTGAATAAACTGCTGTGCCTGTTCGTAGTATTGAGTGGCTGTTAGCGTTGGCGTAATCTTTGGCTCAGCGCTTGAGGTTACGATGTCGCTGTGCATTTATCTGCTTCATCCTTGAGATAACTACTAATAATTTTCAGTCATCGTTACTGCACGATACATCTACCATTGGTTATTTAATGAGTAGGGGCGCACATCTATGCGCCCGTACAAGAGTATTGAAATAAGCAATTATCCATTAGCTGAAGCAATAAACGTCCAAGCCGCCATATACGTTCCAGCATAATTGTTGGCATAATCTGCATTGCTATCTGCCACAAACCAGTCAGGAATTTGCTTCTGCTGCCGGACTTTTTCATCCAACCCGATTTGGAGAGAGATATTTTCGTAGACAATTTCTGCCTTTGCCGCATTCAACATATCTTCTACTAACTTTTGCAACCATTCGGCTCGAACAAACAGATTGTGCGATGGATGGTCGCCATAGGCAAAAGGCACAATAATAATCAAATATCCCTTTTCGCTTATTAACTGACTCAAACAAAATTGAATCAGGCTTCGATCGTCTTTTTTCTCTAAAGTTTCTTTATCAATATTGTGGAATAGTAGCCCAGCTAGTACTACTGCATCAAACTTCTTATTTTCTGAAGCAAGTTCTGGTAGTAATATTGATAAATCTTTGGCAATGAATTGCTTGTTAGGATATAGGCTTAAACATTGTTCGATCGCTGCTTCACTATGATCGACTCCAACATATTCACAACGCTCTGGTAAATATTTACTCAAAGCTGCGTTGCCACATCCCAAATCTAGTACGGAAAATGACTGTTGCTGAAAAGCCTCATTGAGGAACCAAACTGAAGGGGCATACCGCGTAGCATTTTCAGGAGCCTCAAAGTAAGAATAATAGTCATCTTGAAAACGTTCTTCTTCAGAGGTTTTCCGGTCGGGTGGTAACTCTTCCCTCAATAATGCCATTGATACGCCCTAAATTACTTTAAACATTAATCTAGCAATTTATCAGTACAAAAAACATGCTATCTATCCTCACTTGGATAGATTAAGTTATGTATTGAAAGTCACATAGACTTGAAACTCTTATATTCGATCGCTTTTATCTCTATCTCCTTTTACGTCATTTTTCAAGCAGATTTCGACTGAATAGCCTACGTGACTTTAAAGTCATACCGAATTTCAAAGTTACTTTAAATAGCAATAATCAACCACTGGACAGATTTCATTTTCCTGATTCAAGTAGCAAAATTAACAAGTAACAAAGTTTTACAAATCGTGATGAATTGGACTGACACGCCGAGGCGTGTTTTTCAGCATGGAAAAAAGAATTGGCGCGATCGCGAAGCATCATCCTATCAAAGTTGGTTGTTCGAGCGATTTCATCAGCCTTTAGTTACAACTCCGCCACTATCCCAGTGCGAAGTTTGCGTTATCGTTCCCGTGCGTAATGAAGCTGATAATTTAGCAGGTACGCTCTTATCTTTGTACAATCAGCTCGATTTAACTGGAAAGTTGCTCGATCGCAATCGTTATGAGATCGTGCTGCTAGCAAATAATTGCAGTGATGAATCAGCTGCGATCGCACGCAATTTTGCGACTACTCATCCCGATCTGGTTCTACACGTAGTTGAAAAAACATTCCCTGCGGCTGAGGCTTATATCGGTCGAGTGCGTCAAGTCCTGATGGATGAAGCTTATCGTCGTCTGAGTTCTATTGGTGGTGAAAGACGAGTCATTGCCTCTACAGATGGGGATTCGCGGGTTACGCCGACTTGGATCGCTGCTATCTTAGACGAAGTTGCCAGCGGTGCTGATGCTGTAGGAGGACGAATTATTACAGATCGTGAGGGTCGCACGGCTTTAGATCCTTATACAAGAGCTTGTCATTTGCGGGAAGTCGGTTATCGCTTTCTTACTGCCGAGTTAGAAACTTATATAGAACCCGATCCAATCGATATTTTACCCCGCCACTTTCAACACTACGGAGCGAGCCTTGCCGTCACAGTGGAGATGTACGCTCAAGCAGGAGGAATGCAACCAGTCCGCACTCCTGAAGATGTAGCGTTCTACCAAGCACTATTGCGAGTTAATGCTCGTTTTCGTCACAGTACCCGCGTACGCGTCTTCACGTCAGCTCGAACTACAGGACGCACAGATGTGGGATTGGCAAACCAACTGAGCAAATGGGTGGAAATGGGGCGATCGCAGCAACAATTTTTGGTAGAGTCGGCGGCTGAAGTAGAAGCTCGATTTGAGTGGCGACATCAGTTAAGAGTCCTGTGGTGGAGTTATCTCTATGACTATCAACCAACCAACAACGCGATCGCTCTGGTAGCAAATGCTTTGGGTGTGAATTGGTTGTGGTTAATGTCAGAGTTAGCTCAACCTCAAACCTTCGGCTTACTTTGGGAAAAGGTAGAACAGCGTCAGCAAGTAGAAGGAATCTGGAGACAGCGTTGGCAACTCGTCCCAATTCAGGAAGCAATCTCAGCTCTGCGCATTCGCTTAGAGAAATTGCGTCACCAGCCAAGTAAGCCAAAAGTTAAAAGTCAAAAGGCAAAAGTCAAAAAAGTAAGTTTTAGCACGGATACCGCTTTTAGCTACTACCATAAAATCAGTTAAATCTGAGACAATCTATGATTTAAGATTTTGGCTTGGGAAAACTTTTCTACTTAGATAGAAAGCTAATTTAGCTGAATCCTTTTTGTTGAAATACTCATCTTTTAACTTTTAGCTTTTGACTTTTGAATTACTTGTATCCTTCTACGTAGACGCTAACAACATCATTTTGCCAAGCTGCATCAACTCCTGACGCAGCCACAATTGCCTGTCCTACTGGATCTTTTGTTTCTACATCTCCACAACAAGAAGATGCTTGTCTGACTGTTACCTTGACATTTTTAAATCCAGCAATTTCAACAATTTTTTGGTATTCATCTACTAATAAAGCACCAGCTACACAACCAACATAAGCAGCAATATCTTGTCGCACTGACTCAGAAAGTTGCTGTTTGAGTGCTGTATCGGAAATGGCAATTCTGCCATTTGGTTTTAAAACTCGATAAATTTCTTGGAAGACTTTTGGTTTATCGGGAGATAGGTTGATAACACAATTACTAATAACTACGTCTACAGTCTTGTCTGCTACGGGTAAGTTTTCAATTTCTCCCAATCTAAATTCTACATTTTGTACATTCGATTTTTGAGCGTTTTCTGTTGCTTTGGCGATCATCTCTGGTGTCATATCTACACCGATCGCTTTGCCTATAGCACCAACTTTCGTCACAGCAATAAAACAATCAAAACCCGCACCCGAACCTAAATCGAGAACAACTTCACCTGGCTTTAGTTGCGCTAAATCGGTAGGATTACCACAACTCAATCCTAAATTTGCCTCGGCTGGAATTATATTGAGTTCCGCTTCTGCATAACCTAAAGCAACAGCAAATTCTGTTGTGTCAGTGGTAGGAGTACCACAGCCACAACCTGTCTGTTGTTGTGCAATTTTACCGTAAGCCGTTCTCACGTTTTGTTTTACTGCGTTGCTGTCCATAGTTTTTATCTCATCCATTGCTAGAAACTTAAAGTGATATTTTCCAAACAACATTGATTCATATCAATATTGACCTATATCAATATGCTGGCATACGACATTGATGGATGTCAATATAGAAATATGAAATTATCTAAACTACCTACTAATTGCTGTCCACCTCTACTTTCAGGTTTCATCAAAACTGAAGCGGCGGCTCAACTCGCGGCTATGTTTCGCGTTCTTGGGGAACCTGCACGATTGCAAATTCTGAGTATAATTGCTTCTCATCCTAACGGTGAAGCCTGTGTTTGCGAGTTAACTGAACCCTTGGGGTTATCGCAACCCACTGTCAGCCACCATCTCAAAGTGTTATATGAAACTGGCTTGTTGCAGAAAGAAAGGCGCGGCAACTGGATTTACTATAGCCTCGTTCCCGAACAGCTTGAAGCACTGAGAAATGCTTTGTTTATTCCTCAGCTCAAGATAAATTAAGTTCAAAATCTGACTACTAAATATTAGCTTTTTCCGTACTGAAAGACTGAATAAGTTGCTCTACTCTTTCCTTAATTTGCGATCGCACCTGCCGAAAAGTTTCTATTGATTGCCCTTGAGGATCTTCCAATTGCCAATCCTGAAACACTTCTCTTAATACCCAAGACTCAGGTAGATTAACTCCACAACCACATAGAGAAATGACAACATCGTAATCTTCTGGATTGAAATTGTGTAAAGGCTTAGATGTCTGGCTACTAATATCTATGCCAACTTCTGACATAACTTGAATTGCTAGTGGATCGATTTGATTCGTCTCTAACCCAGCACTCATTACTTGAATTTTTCCCGCACTCAGTTGTCGCGCAAAACCCTCTGCCATCTGGGAACGACGGGAATTTGTTTTACAGACAAACATGACTCTTTTCATAAGTCAAAAGTTAAAAGTTAAAAGTCAAAAGAAATAAGTCAATTCGGAGAGACTCGCTCGGATTTATTTCATTTAAATGCACTGACACAACGCGGATCGCGCAGAGAAGCTTTTTCTGGTTCGCGAGGAAACCAAGCTGCTGTACGCTTACAAATTTCTACTAGCATCAGCATGACTGGTACTTCGATTAAGACTCCCACTACAGTAGCCAAAGCAGCGCCAGAATTTAAACCGAATAACATCACCGCCGTAGCGATCGCCACTTCAAAATGATTGCTGGCTCCAATTAATGCCGCAGGTGCAGCATCTTCATAAGCAAGTTTGAGTTTTAATGCTGCTACGTAGGAAATTAGAAAAATAAAATTCGTTTGGATAAACAGCGGTACGGCAATTAAGAGAATATGCAGGGGATTACTGACAATTAGCTCACCTTTGAAAGCGAATAGAAGCACGAGAGTGATTAAAAGTGCAGCGATCGCAACGGGACTGAGATATTTTAAAAACCGCCGTTCAAACCACTCTCTACCCTTATGTTTCAGTATCCAGTAACGACTATACATTCCCGCCGCTAAAGGCAAGCCAACATAAATTAGCACCGATAATACAATGGTTTCCCAAGGTACGCTGAGATCGTTTGCTGCTAACAACCATCTTCCCAACGGCGCATATAAAAACAGCATGGCTAGAGAATTTACTGCTACCATCACCAGCGTATGTCCTTGGTTGCCGTAGGAGAGATAACCCCACATCAACACCATTGCCGTACAAGGGGCTATACCTAGTAAAATTGCCCCAGCAATATAGGAATTCGCCAACACAATTTCGCTACCTCGAATAATTTCCGTGCCAGCTAGCAAAGGACGAAATAACCATCCCAAAAAAAATTGAGCGAATACAACCATAGTGAACGGCTTAATTAACCAATTCACAACTAAAGTGAGAATGACAGGTTTGGGAGCGCGAATTGCGTTTGTTGCCTGAGTGAAGTCGATCTTCACCATAATTGGATACATCATGAAAAAGAGGCAAATAGCGATCGGAATCGACACCTGATAGATACTCATGGCATCGAGAGCCACTGCTATACCTGGAAACAGCCTACCCAATAAAATTCCGGCAATAATACACAGAAACACCCAGATAGTCAGATATTTTTCAAAAAAACTCAGACGGTTGACAATTGACTTTGATGCAGAACTGTTAATACTCATTATTGCTTTAACAAAATCACTGCTTCTTGGGTAAAAACCGAAATTCCTGTAAGGGCGGGTTTATTGAGATCTTGGTATTGGAAGTAAAGTTTGTTGGTGAACCCGCCCCTACGGTGTGCGATCGTACCCATTACCCATTACCCATTACCAACTACCAATAATTATTCATCTCCAGCTTTCCAGGCGATCGCTTTTTGGGGTTGCGGATCGGGTAATTTCAAAGAAATTGCAGCCGCCATCAGTACGAATGCCATCGACACCCACAGACAGCCTACTAAGCCAAACAACTGAAATATCAAACCAGATAAAACTGTACCCGCTAAGCGCCCACCAGAGTTAGCCATATAGTAGAAGCCAACATTTAATGCCACCTTGTCATCATCGGTGTAGGCAAGGACGAGATAGGAATGAATTGCTGAATTGAAGGCAAAAATAACCCCAAAAATTGCTAGTCCTACCACAATTGTTAAAGCTGGGGAAATTCTGAGTTGAAGGGAAAGGGCGATCGCGGCGGGAATTGCACTCAGCACAAATGTCCAAATTTGAATTGTCCTCCCTTGGGGAGCCGCTCCCGAACCCAACCAGCGCAGCAGATTGGGCGCTAAAAACTGCACTGTCCCGTAGCCAATCACCCAGCAAGCCATGAATCCCCCGACCTGCTCGAACGTCCAGCCAAGCGTGCTGTAGAGAAACACGGGGAGGGCAACTACAAACCAAACATCTCTCGCACCGAAGAGAAAGAAACGAGCCGCAGAGAGAATATTAATTTCCCTACTTTTAGAAAAGAGTTGGGTAAATTTAACTTTCGCCTTAATCTTACCCATCCCTTGCGGCAGTAGTACCCCTGTACCTAGAACGAGGCAAAGCCCACCTGCCATTATCAGTAGGGCATTGACAAAGCCAAATTGAGCCAGCAAAACGCTACCAATAAAAAAGCCAACTCCTTTCAAGGCATTTTTGGAGCCAGTTAGTATTGCTACCCATTTGAACAGTGACGACTGCGCTGACTGGGGTACGACCAAGCGAATCGCACTCTTAGAACTCATCTTAGTCAAGTCTTTGGCAATCCCAGAAAAGGCTTGCGCCACCATAACGTAGGTGACTTGAAGCCACACAGCCCATTCTGGATTGAGCAGCGCCAGCATAGCTAAAGCAAAAACTTGTAACCCGATTCCACCGTAGAGAGTTAGCTTCAGACCAAATTGAGAACCGATCCAGCCTCCGAACAAATTGGTGACAACGCCAAAAATTTCGTAAAACAGAAACAACATGGCGATTTGCAAAGGAGTGTAGCCCAGCAGATGAAAGTGCAGTAGCACCAACATCCGCAACGCTCCATCGGTAATTGTGAAGCCCCAGTAGGCAGCAGTAACGAGGGCATAGTTACGCAAATTGGCTTTATTTCCAGCAGTGGAAGTCATGGTTGTTGGGTGGGGCGAGACAGAAATTAAGCATTTATGTCAGAGATCTCGATCCCCCCTGCCCCCCTTGACAAGGGGGGAGTACGTAGCCCCCTTTTTAAGGGGGTTGGGGGATCTAAAGTTTGCAAGAAGGAGATTAGTAACAACGGGCAATCTTGCGGGCAAGTTCAACCATGCGATTTGCATAGCCCCATTCGTTGTCATACCAGGCTAAAACTTTGACTTGTGTTTCATCGATGACCATTGTTGATAGTGCATCTACAACAGCCGATTGCGGATCGTCTTTGTAGTCTACAGAAACTAAGGGACGTTCTTCGTAACCGAGAATGCCTTTGAGTTCTCCTTCTGCCGCAGTTTTGAGCAAACCGTTAATTTCTTCTACTGTGGTAGGACGCACGACTTCAAACACGCAATCGGTGAGGGAGGCATTTAATAACGGCACTCGCACTGCCAAACCGTTGAGCTTACCTTGCAGTTCGGGATAAATTAACCCGATTGCTGTAGCGGAACCCGTTGTCGTTGGAATTAAAGATAAACTCGTAGCCCGCGCCCGTCGCAAGTCTTTATGCGGCGCGTCTACGATTGTCTGCGTGTTGGTGTGGTCGTGGACTGTGGTAATGACTCCATGTCGAATTCCCAATCCTTCATGGATAACTTTTACAACTGGAGCCAGACAGTTTGTGGTACAGGAAGCCGCTGTGAGTAAGTGGTGCTTGTCATGTTCGTAGAGGCGATCGTTGACTCCCATGACGATATTCAACGCCTCTTCCTTAACGGGTGCAGCCACGATGACTTTTTGCACTCCCCGCTTAAAATAGGGTTCGAGTAAAGTTGGAGTGCGGAATTTACCAGAACACTCCAATACGAGATCGACTCCCAACTCATCCCACGGGACTTCTCCTGGTGTGGGGGACTCGCTGAAACTCAAATACTTGCCGTCAATGGAAATGCGATCGCCCTCCGCTGCTACTTCTGGTGTCCAACGACCGTGAACCGAATCAAATTTAAGTAAATGGGCAGCAGCAACTGCACCACCTTTAATTTCGTTGATATGTACGAAGTCTAGTTCCGACCATCCCCAGGCAGCCCTTAATGCCAAGCGCCCAATTCTTCCAAAACCGTTGATGCCAACTCGAATTCCCATTACTTTACCTGGTTGTACTTAAAATTTTGCTTGTCTGCGTAATAACTGCCCAATTGTCAGACCAATTTGGGATTTGCCTTCAAAGACAGTTCCCACTTTGCCTCGATTGAAGTAGATATAAGTCAGGCGATAGCCTTCCGCTGGTAAGGGAATGTAACCTACTGAACTCACGAGAGTTGGCGCACGCTGAATATAAAAATCGACAAATCTTCGCACGGCAGGTTTGAGCTGAACCGATCTGGCATTGACGTAGATAAATAATGGTCGAGACAGAGGCTCGTACTGTGCTTTTTCTACTGTCTGTCGCGATGGCAAAACCGCACCTCTACCGCTATCTACTGCCAGAGCCTTCAGCTTGTCCTGGTTTGCCTCGTAATAAGCAAAGCCAAAATACCCCAACGCATTCAGGTCTTTGCTAACTCCCTCTACTAACTCATCATCATCTTCGCTTGCCGTGTAGTCCTGGCGGCTAGCCCTGGCTTTACCGACTACTGCTTCAGTAAAATAATCAAACGTACCAGAATCTTTTCCAGCACCGTATAACTTTAAGGGGCGATCGCTCCACGCAGACCTGATTTGCTGCCAATTCGTAATTTTTCCCTCTGCCACTGGCTCCCACATCTTTTTCAGTTCGGCTACAGTAATATCTTTAGCCCAGGTATTTTGAGGATTAACGGCGATTGTCAGCGCGTCGTAGGCAACGGGTAGTTCGATATATCTAATTTTGTTGTTGTTGCAAGCTTCCATCTCGTCAGTGCGGATCGGTCTGGAAGCATCGCTAATGTCTGTTTCTCCGGCACAAAACTTTTTAAACCCAGCACTCGTACCAGAAAAATTTACGAGCAACTGTGCGTTCTTGCCTGACGCTGTGGTTTTAAACTCCTCGGCTATTGCTTTGGTGATGGGGTAAACCGTGCTAGAACCATCCGTCTTAACTGTAGCTGCGGGTTCTGAAGTATTCGCTTGAGCGAACCTTAACGGTTGCTTGGTTGGACTAACTGCGTTTGGCATTGCCATAGCAGTTGCGATCGCAACACCAAATCCCGCCAGGAAAATAGAAATACTGGCTATCGTTTTCATATGCCTCACCCCTACACTTGAAATCAATTTACGATAGGGAAGTCTACCTTTCTATCATTTCAAAAAAAATTGATTTGTCAAGAGGGGAATGTTTGGCTCAGGATGAGGGCATGTCCTCGCAGGGACGGGCAGGGAGCAATTGACTGAAGCGGCGATATTCTGATAAATATTGTTCTAACGCAACGAACTGAGATAAATTCAAGCTGTAGTAAATCCAGCGTCCTTCCTGACGCGATCGCACTAAATTAGCTTCCTTTAAGGTTTTGAGGTGAAAAGATAGCTTAGATTGAGCAATTCCCAGTTCCTCCGACAATTCGCACACGCAAAGCTCTGAGGAACGTAAAAGTTCTAGTATCCGAATGCGTAACGGCTCAGACAAGGCATGAAAACCAGATGCGATCGCGTCGGAGGTGACTGAGAAAGAAACTTGCATCAAATTTTATTGAAATTATACGTCTGACTATATGCTATTCTCTTTCGCGCAACACAGCTAGCATTTGTTGCTTGACGGCTCTTGCCCACAAGTCAAAGTTAAAATCTTCTCCATTGGCGATCGCTGGGTTTGCTGCACGATCGCGGTCTTTCTGGTTGTACTTGGCTTCGACTTTTGTTTCTTTCATGATGGCAAACAAAATGATAGCTTAATGAGTAATTTTACTCATGCATAACTTACTGTAAAAAATCTTTACTAAAATGTAATTTATGCATTAGCATTGGTAAAAACTAAACTATCAATGCCTGTGGTGAAAAACTTCTCTCCCTTGGATGAGATCGCTGCTGGTAGTATTAAATACAAAGTTACTGAGATCGACTGCTAACTCTCAAATTTCACTTTTAAGAAATTGCCTTTGTTCAATCAATGTAAAAAAAAGTTATAAAAACAAATTAAAAGGATAACCGATCGCGTTAGCAAAGCTTAACGAAGTTATCGTAATTGTTAATATTTTCTCCCAATACGTAGAACATTCAAATAATCAAAAATAAAAATAAATTATTTTGCTAAATATGAACTTATTTTGTCATCAATCCATACAGCTTTGAGCCTCATGGTTACAATTGTTGTTGCCATAAATTTAATTTTATCTGTGCTGCTTTGCTATGTAGCTCAACGAATTTGGCAAATTCGTTGCAAATTAGCACGGACGGCTGATACACTAATTGCGATCGAGCGTTGCACTCGTACCATACTGCGCGACGCACCAGAAATAATTTATTGCGGACAAGACAGTATTTATCGTTTGAGGCAGAGTGGCGAACCACTACAAATACAACTACAACAACTCAGACAATTGATGTCACTCTCGGCGATCGGATGGCAAACTTGGGCTAGAGTTCGGAATTCAAAATATCCCTTTGGAGCAGCAAGCTACAAAATTCGGAAGTCATGAACACCTACTTATAGTTATCTAATTTCATAGTCGTCCCACTAATATTTGAAATGGCTTTAGTTTGATGCGAACACTATTCATTGCATCTCCGGTTCTAGCAAATTCAATCTTTTCTCCCTGGATTGGATCGATGAGTTGGATCTTTTGCCGTGCCTGAGTAGTAGATGTATTAATATTAAGCGTTAAGTTTGCAGCTTCGCGATCGCTACTAAACGAGATGGCAACCAGCGTCAACTGACCGTTGCTACGCCGCAAACCAGTAAATACCCAAGGATTATCTGTAGCGAACTGCAAACATCGAGAGATGAAACTGCTTTCCAAGGCGATTTTGAAACCACATTCTCTGCAAATAAGGGGGGTCTCAAAACCACAATATTTGCAAATCAAACCACATTCACTGCAAATCAAACCACATTCACTGCAAATCAAACCACATTCACTGCAAATAAGCTGTAACCCAATTCCAGTCAGGGTTACAGTATTTATAGCCGCAAAAGTGTCCAAAAAATACGAACTTTTTAACCAGACATATATGTACGCTTTTTATGGTTTAATTTGAACTAATACCGTCCGATTAAACCCCTAAAGCTGTTAAACCCAACAGCCCATGTGGCTATGGTGATTTATGCTTATTTGAGAGTCTCCAGCGACAAGCAAGACTTGCACAATCAACGACATGGCATTTTAGAATATGCCAACATACATGCTTTGAGTCCGATCCAGTTCATAGAGGATACCGTTTCTGGGCGGGAAAAATGGGAGTCGCGGGGTGTGGGACTACTACTGACTCAAACAGCGCAAGCCCAAGATGTAGTGATCTTCTCAGAAGTCAGTCGGATGGCACGCTCCACCCTACAAGTATTAGAAATGCTAGAGTGCTGCGTGCGTCGGGGAATCAACGTCCATATCGCCAAACAGGGAATGGTATTGGATGACTCAATGCAAAGCCGAATTACAGCAACGGTTTTAGGCTTGGCAGCAGAAATCGAGCGGGAATTGATTGTCCTGAGAACCACTGAAGCACTAGCCAAGCGTAAAGCTGAGGGGAAAGCGTTAGGGCGACCCAAAGGACGGCAATCTGCACATTTGAAACTAGACACAAGGGAAGCAGAAATTCGCAGCTATTTAGCCAAAGGGATCAGCAAACGCTCAATTGCCAAACTCGTCGATTGCTCTCCTTCCACCCTCTATGATTGGTTGTCACGCAAACATCTCCATCCACGCCACGAGAAACTGGTGGGGAGGTGAAGCGGATGCCAAAGAAACAAATACCAATTGATGCCATCGTAGACTTGCGCCGTCGTCTCGACCAACTACCACCGCGTAGTTCATCTCGTCGAGTCTTAGTCCAGGAAATAGCACAACTGTACGGAATTTCCGAAGATACTGTGTATCGGGCGCTACGAGAGCCTAATTGTGTCCGGTCGGTGCGCCGCGTCGATTGTGATGTACCGCGTATTATCCCTAAAGCCAGACTAGAACGCTACTGTGAAATCATTGCGGCAATTAAAATCCGGACCTCCAACCGCAAAGGTCGCCATTTATCTACCGTACAAGCAATCCGGCTATTGGAAGAAGATGGGATTGACACTGCCGACGGTCATGTGACGGTTCCAGTCGGTTTGCTCAAAGCAACCACCGTCAACCGCTACCTCAAAAAGTGGGGCTATGACCGCGATACCTTATTACGACAACCACCTGCCGTTCGCTTCCAAGCGGAGTATAGCAACTCTTGTTGGCATTTTGATTTGAGTCCCAGCGATCTCAAGCACGTCAAAGCGCCTGCTTGGATAGAGCCAGGGCGCGGACATCCCCTATTGATGCTTTACAGTGTTGTGGATGACCGTAGTGGCGTTGCATATCAGGAATACCACGGTGTTTATGGTGAAGATGTAGAAGCAGCATTGCGGTTTATGTTTGCTGCCATGTCGCCTAAATCGAGTCCAGACCTCCCCTTTCAAGGCATTCCTCAAATGCTGTATATGGATAACGGACCGATTGCCCGTAGCTTGGTGTTTCACTCATGTGATGGAATACTTGGGCGTGGAGGTACGCACTCACCTGCCAAATGGAAAAGACGGACGAAGAGTGACGGCTCGTGCCAAGGGTAAAGTAGAGCGCCCATTTCGCACTGTCAAGGAGATGCACGAAACTCTTTACCACCTGCATGAACCAGAGACAGAAGCCGAAGCGAATGCTTGGTTGATGCGGTTTTTGCTGCACTACAATAGCCAACCGCATCGCAGCGAACCCCATTCCCGCAGTGAGGACTGGATAGCTAATCTACCAAAAGTAGGAATCCGGCAAATGTGTAGCTGGGAGCGGTTTTGTACATTTGCACGTTCACCCGAACGCCGCAAGGTTGGGATTGATGCTCGCGTTACGGTTGAAGGAGTGGCTTATGAGGTCGAGCCGGATTTGGCTGGTGAAACTGTAGTTCTTTGGTGGGGATTGTTCGATAACGAACTATACGTAGAACACCTTGAACGTCGCTATGGTCCTTTTCTTCCTGTAGATGGTCCAATTCCCCTACATCGAAGAGCGTAGTTTCAAGAAAACACGAACGCAGAAACGAGCTGACCGAATTGAAGCTTTGGCTAAACAGCTATCTTTGCCACCCAATGCTATTGGTAAGGTAAATCTAGCTGATGAACAACAAAGTCTCCTCGAATTAAAGGTGCAGCCTTTTGTCGATCCCGATCCGTTTCAAGAACTGACTTATCCCACAGTTATTGCGGCAAAACAGGCGATTGCTGAGTATTTGGCACGACCGCTAGCTAAACTTACCCCCGGACAAATAGCTTATATTAACGCAACTTTAGATAGCACTCTAAATAAACAAGTGGTGATGGAAAAAATTCGAGATTTCTTTAATCCCTTGCGAGGTAAGGCTTGAAAACTGGGCAGGCTTCAAAACAAAGCGTAAAGCCTCTATGGTTCATCGAGGGGATAGTAAAGCCTGCCCAGTTTTTCACACGGCTAATTGTTTACCAGGAAGTCACCATGCTGAGTGATGTAATGAATTATTTTGGACTGAAACGAACTTTGGAATATGTAGGTTTTTTTGAGACGGAAGAACAAGCCCATTTATTCAAAGAGCTAAAACCCCTTCTTCGGCAAGGTCGATTAATTGCCATAGCAGGGGTTGTTGGTTGTGGCAAGACGACTACTTTGCAGCGGTTGCAATTAGAATTAGCTTCGGAAAAAGACATAATTATTTCCAAGAGCCTTGCAGTTGACAAAGATAAAGTGACCTTGGGAACTTTAATGGCTGCTTTGTTCTGCGATTTAGCTACAGAAAAAGATGCCAAGCCACCAACCCAACCAGAACAACGCGAACGTAAGCTGTTGGCGTTGATTCAGAAATGCCGTAAACCAGTTGTATTATTGGTGGACGAAGCCCACGACCTTCACAACAGTACGTTAATAAAAATTAAACGCTTGATTGAATTGGTACGCCTCCAGGGTGGCACTCTATCGATATTGTTGGTGGGGCATCCCAAGCTGAAAAATGATTTACGCCGACCATCTTTGGAGGAAATTGGTGCTAGAACAACTGTGTTTAGCCTCGAAGGTATTCGCGGACATCAGACGGAGTTTATTCAGTGGCTTTTAAGTGAATGTATTCACGAAGAATATCTGGTATCCGATCTAGTGACTGATGAAGCAATTGCATTTTTGGCGGAACGATTGACAACCCCGTTACAAATCGAGCATTATTTAAAGCTAGCATTTGAATCTGGGTACAAGGTAGGCACAAAACCAATTACAACCGGAATAATTGAGTCGATTTTAGCTCATGCCATTAACGATCTAGAACCTCGCTTAATTCGGCATGGTTATAATGCCAAAGTGTTAGCAGAATTATTGAATGTGCGGACGGCTGAGGTGAATTCTTTTCTCCACGGTCAATTGCCTCCTGGTCGAACTCAAGATTTGAGAGACCAAATGCTAAAAATGGGAATTCCTGTGTAGAGAGAAATCGAATTTCTACGGGCGAGTTGGATGTGAAAACAGGAAATACCTTATACAGAATTTTTTGCTCTCGAAAGTGTCCAATTTATATATAAATAAATGAATATATATGTCCGGTTAAAAGATTCGTATTTTTTGGACACTTTTGCGGCTATAAATACTGTAACCCTGACTGGAATTGGGTTACAGCTTATTTGCAGTGAATGTGGTTGGATTTGCAGTGAATGTGGTTTGTTTGCAGCGATTGTGGTTTGATTTGCAAATATTGTGGTTTTGAGACCCCCCTTATTTGCAGAGAATGTGGTTTCAAAATCGCCTTGGAAAGCAGTTTCATCTCTCGATGTTTGCAGTTCGCTACAATTATCGCACTCTACCTCACGCAATAATACTTCACCACGCACCAGTTCGGGAAACTGCTGTCGGATTAAAAACAGCCGTCGATAAAACTCGTAAACATCTGGATTATCGTCTGGATTAGGACTATGTTTGGGATCGCCAGCAAATACTTCGGGAATCCCAAACAAAGCATGAACAGCCTCCATTGCCATCAATCGTGGCGTGTAGCCATTGAAGTGATAGAACCAGGAAGTATCGTGATTGCGCGTGAAATAAACGCGGTTGGCTCCTGCTGGCAGAGCGCTCAATACGTTGGCAATATGTGCCTTGTAATGTTGAGCATTAACCTTGCCTGCTGCCATGCGATCGAGCAAAAACTGTCCGGCTTCGGTTTGATTGTCGTGAACTAAGTTGGAGACAGAATAAAAGACGGGTCCAAATATTTCGCTCAACAAGACTGTTTCGGGCTTGACTGCTTGCATGGCAGACAACATTTGTTGCATTAACTCCGGCGAAGCCGAACCACTGCGATAAGCTGGATAAGGAATTTTTGCATCCCAGCTCGCTCCTTTATAGCCTGCGGCATCGACCCGATAACCATCAATGTTATAAGTTTTGAGATCGTGTAGCACTAAATCGACCATATATTGCTGGTATGCAGGACTTGCCCAATCAGTGGAAATACTTCCCCACTCGCGATGGCGTGCTAGGTTTCCCTGCTCGTCACGCACGAACAGATCTGGACGCTCCTGCGGGACTGACGATTTCGGATCGAAGCCGTGAATTACCATGTCAAATAGTACTTTCATGCCAAGAGAGTGAGCCGTGCGAACCAACTGCCGCAGATCGTCTGACGTGCCATAAGACGGCTCGACTTGGTAAAGATCGATTGGTGCGTAGCCACCAACCCAGTGCGGCATGAGGTAGATGGTGTTAAAGCCGATATTACGATAAAAGGATAATTTTTTAGTAATGCCTTTGAAACCCTCTGGAAAGTAGGGAGGATAGACTTCTAACAGCACCATTTCCCGCGCCCATTGTGGAGTATTGGTAGCTAACGGTAGCGTGTGGGCAAGCATTTGTCGATATTGAGCTAGAGCCGCAGGTAACGCTTGAGTCGTTAATTCGACATGGTGAATGTCAGATGTGACAGTATACTGTTCTGGCAAGCGATAGGCACGTAAGTTTTCATGCCAGAAACTCAATTTGCGTCCGTCACCACGAATAGTTGAGTTATACGCCACTTCGCCCGATGTCTCCATCCAACTTGCTAAGGTCATCTGCCTTTGTTTGTTGGTCATCGTTAGAATTCCCAGTCCAGCATCAGGGGCGCGATGCAACTGAATGGATTGGTTAACTAGGTTTTTGTATGGAGTTTGGGGTGCGACATAAGTTTGAGGCAAAAAGGAACCGGGAACATCCACGACACAGAGATCGGGATTTTCAATTCCTACTCCAGGGAGTCCAAAGCGAAAACCTTCTAGCTTTCTGACCTGTTTTGCCAAAGCGCGATCGCTGCTAAAATTTCGGCGTAGTGTTGCCGATCGCGCTAAACTTCCTCGGTCGGGAAAAAGCGTGTAAGCAGCAGTTAATTCAAATTCATCAGAAGAATCTGTTTGATGCGGACGCGGTACAACGCCAAAAGATAAATTCAGCGTCACGCTCTTTCTGAAGCGATCGATCGCCGTTTCATAATGCAATAACTTAGCGCCATGTTGCGCGATCGCCCAATTGCCATCAATCTGAAAATCAATGTTCCGAGCAATGTCTGCTGCCGCAATCAGATTACCTGCAATTCCATCGGCAGCCAAGACCAGCCATTGTCCAGTAGCGCGATCGAATTCTAGTTTGAGCTTGTCATTACCGAAAATAATTCGGTTAGGTTGCTGGCGCAGATAAATATCTCGATACAACACTTGCGATTGTGCTGGTTCTCTCACTAATTTTGTGTTAGTCGCGTCGGCAATTGCAAGACTGGGGGATTGCTCTGCTCGTGTGGAGTTGCCTTGAGTGCTTGGTTCACCTAGTATGAAGCTGAATACAGTACCCAACAATACTATTAAAGCTAGTGCTGACAAAATTAAAATCTTTGCCGCGCTCTGTTTTCCTGCTTTCCTACATCTGCGTTGCCATTGGATAACAGCTCGAATACTATGCCACGGACGCAGGTTGAACTTACTCATTGAGTCAAAGTAAGAACTTCATCGCACAGCATATCACTCTAGCAGTGGCAAGAAAACCCAACGAACGATTGTTATGGTCGATCGCCCAATTCCCAAGCCGCTTGAAAGAAATCTCGTTCGCACAACATAGCATAGCGATAAGTTTTTTGTACAATATCGGAGTTGCTCGTGTAGCGATCGCTCAATTTTTCGAGTTGTTGCGCTAGCTGTTCAAATTCTGGGCTGTTGTAGGTACGAATCCAATCGCTGTATTGATGTGTGAGAATACCCTTAGTTGCCAACTTCTGTCCCAAATAAGCATAAAGTCTCATACAAGGTGACATTGCCACAGCGGTTAACCCCACATCTTGACTCCAAGCAGTAGCCGACAAAAAATCGATATAGCGACGAGTGGCTGTACCTGGTTCGACAGAATTAATATTGACTCCCCATGTGGCTGCATACCCTGCATGAAGCTGAAGTTCTTGCAGTACGCCTCCAGCTAAGCCGTGAAACAAATGAAATCCTTCCCAATCTGGTGCTTTAGCAGCAGCAATACTGTAGGCACGGGCAAAGGCTTCAAGGAAAAATGCATCTTGCCCGACATAGTAAGCAAACTTTTCTCGCTCCAAGGTTCCATCAGCTATACCCTGGACAAATGGATGATTTAGACAAGCTTGAGCTAAATCTTGATTAGTTTGCCACAATTTGCTGGATAGAGACATATGGGTAAGTCGTAAGTCGTAAGTCGTAAGTCGGAATTAACTGCTCGTGCGCTCGTGCGCTCGTGCGCTCCCTACTCCCTCTTAGTTAGGCTATAACAAAAACCTTAATAAAACTGAAGTTACGCCACCAAGGAAGTTAAAGAAATTGGGTTTGCTCTTAGGTGTTTCTGTTTGCGGTGCTTGCAGTTGGTTTACAAAGGCTTGGGCGGTGTCATAGCCTTCATTATTTCTCTGCCGTAAAAATAACCATTTGGCGCGTTGAGCATCCTGCATCGCTCCCGGTCGGTCTAGCAGCTGGTAGCGAGCAATACCTCGCGCCATGTAAGCTGGGGCGTATTTGTCGTTTAAGCTAAGAGCTTGATTGAAATAGCCAATTGCGCCTTTGGGGTCGCCTTTTTGTCCTTGAGTAATGCCCCAACGATAAAACTCTTCAGGCTTTGCTGCTTGGGTAGGAATAGCGATCGCCCCCTGCAAGCTAGTACCGCTAAGATTAGCTGTCTTCAAGTCTACATTAGCTAAATAGGCATCGCGCAGATCGGCTCCACTCAAATCTGTTTGCTCCAACTTAGCACCACTCAGATTTGCGCCATACAGAGAAGCACCACTAAGGTTTGCACCGCTTAAGTCAGCCTCGCTCAAATTCGCCCGACTCAAATTAGCACCACTTAAATTCGCCCCCCGCAGATTCGCCTGACTTAAATTAGCTAAGACCAGACCCTCACCACTAAGATCGCATCCTTCGCACTGTTTTGTTGCCAGAAGTTGTCTAGTATGTTCCAGATCTCCAGCACGAACCGGAGGCGCAAGCTGCAAAGCAGTCAAAACAGTAGTGATGACGATGAGTTGAGTTTTCATAGGTGAGGATAGAGTCAATTGCTAGGCGATCGCAGATGGACAATACATCTTAACCCAGAATTTTTCGAGAGTCGGTACGGGCGCACAGCTGTGCGCCCGTACAAGAGTCGGGAAGGGGGACAAGGGGGACAAGGGAGAATAGCAACCAATAGCCATCAACCATTAACCGTCAACCAACAACTAACCCTTTTTCAAAGTTTTCAAACTCAGCGTATAACAGCCCAGTCTACCTGGAATGCGCTGCCATCGTCCTTGGGTTGCTCCTCCCCAGAGGGTTTTTCCAATCCGGTCTTTAGCTTTGACTAAGGCGCGTCCGTCAATGTCATCACCATATAGCACTTTGGCAACTTTCTCAGTGGTAATCACTTCACCAGGATACTCGTTCACCACCACTTCTACAGCCGCAGTCAGACTGAGATGATTGTAGCGAGGCAGCATCTCATCGCTTTTACCACGCCGCGACGGTCGCCGACGAGAACTCATGGGTAAGCGGGAGGTGTTAGTAGTGGCAGATTCGGAATCTGCTGTAGGTTCTACTAGGCTCAACTTGTAGGTATAGCAAGCTGCTTGATCTGGAACTTTTTCCCAAATCCCTTTATCCATACCTTGTCCGAGGGTATCATAGATCCTGGGTTTTTCTGCTTTGACCGCTTCTGCATCCATGTCACCATACAATGACCAGATGATATACTCCACAGTTAGAATCTTGCCCTGGTTTTCCCGCAACAGCTTTTCCACTGCTTGAATTTTCGTCAGATTTTGATATTCTGCTCTCATTGGAGTTTTAATAGCTGAGGGAGATCTGGCAGTATCCTCGCTTGTCTCTTCTACCTCCAGAGGTGTTTCGGCAACTTCTGGTTGGGGCTGTGGTGGGGTAAGTTCGGCTTCTGTTTGGGGCTGTGGTGGGGTAAGGTCGGCTTCTAGTTGGGGCTGTGGTGGGGTAAGGTCGGCTTCTGTTTGGGGCTGTGGTGGGGTAAGGTCGGCTTCTAGTTGGGGCTGTGGTGGGGTAAGGTCGGATAGAGGCTGGGAGAATGATTCGGGTTCGGGTGCAGTTATACCAGATAGGGTTTGCCGTGGCTGTTCTTCAAAAGCAGTCGTTGGCAGCTCAAATGCATGTTGCATTGGAGGTAAGCTCACTTGGTCTGCGAGGAGAGCATTAACGTGAGTTATTTGTTCTCTGGCATGGGCTGCTTGGCGTTGGTTCGCTTCTAGTTGAGCATGACATTGCGATCGCATATCGACTAGGCTTTGTACAAACTGTTGATTTTCTACCAACTGTGCTACTAGTAACCCGTTGACATGCGACAATTGCTCTTTGAAGCGAGCTACCTGTTTCTCAGACTCTACGAGCTGGGTGTGGTAAAGCTCTTTCAGAGCAATTAAGTTTTCGATTAAGTGTTGAAGTTGTCTATGAAGAGGCATTTTTTTCAGTATTAAACTCCTTTCTAGTTAGCATATTGGATACACCATAGCTAGGTTTTGTTTGTCATGCCATCCAAAAAGGTTTTTGTTCGAGAGTACACAGTCCGCGCCCACGAACGTACAATTCATACTCGGTTATATAAATTCATCTGCCAGCAATGCAGTCAACCCACGGAACGGGAGAGTTATGGTCCTAGACCTCTGTATTGTGAAACTTGCCGTCCTCCCATGTCTCGTATGGTGGAAGACCCGAAATACAAAAAGAAAAAACCCAGACCCGTACTGGTTAAGCAGGCAAAAAAAGCTCGGGCTAGGTAGTCATTTGTCATACCCTTCGGGAAGGGCTATTCTTCGAGAAGCCACCCTTCGGGTGTCTACGCCCTACGTCATTTGTCATTTGTCATTTGTACTGATAGAGAACTGGTGCTACTAGACGATCGAGAAATCCTGATAGGATCGGCGATCGTCCGCAGATAGGAGACAGAAGGTAAGAGTAAAAGAACTTAGTAATTGATAACTAATTTCTCTCATCTCTCACCTTTCACCTCTGATGACTAATGACCAATGACTGACTATGATTCGACTTTTACTCCACGCCAGAAGGCAATGTAACCCTCAATATTTTTTGCCTTCTCTTTAGCTGTGGGATAGTACCAAGCAGCATCTTTGTTGACTTGTCCGTCAACGACAATGTTGTAGTAACTGGCAGTTCCTTTCCAAGGGCAAGTCGTATGGGTGGAAGATTCTTGAAAATACTGCTTGTCGATCGCATCGAGAGGGAAGTAGTGGTTGCCCTCAACGATCTCTGTTTTGGAGCTTTCAGCTAATACAGCTCCATTCCAAGTTGCTTTCGCCATAGTTAATTATTTTGCTTCAATTCACAAACTATTCAGATATCATTATGACTCTATCAAGAGCAGGGAGCAGGGAGCAGTTACTTACGGCTTACGATTTACGACTTACGACTTACGACTTACAACTCAATCCTCTTCGTCATCGAAATAAAAAGGGGGTGATTTGAGACGATTTTCTTCTGGGATGACTGTATCGTTGTCGAAGCCGCTATCTGAATTATTGTTGAAGTATGTGGGTAATGGCTGCCTCGGTTCTGCTGGGAGGCGATCGCGACTATGGCGATTAGGGGTGCTACGGGTGAAATTTTTCCAGGCTGCTTTTACACCTGTGAAGACGCTGCGAGTATTCACCTCAACGCTTCTTGCTTGTTCCTTGGCTCGATCTAAACTGCGATCGACTTGTTTGGCAATTTGTGCCGCACTTTTTATCCCATCGCTCACATCATCGGTCAAATCGCTAATTTCTAACCCTGTCAAGCGAATGGCTTCTAAAGTTGGAGGCAAATCTCGTTTGAGCGTATCAAAAAGTTTCTCGGCACTGCGAGCTGCCCGTGCTAATTCGTGAAAAGCTGGCACGGCTGCCACCAAAACTGCTGTGAGGCTAATAGCAACTAGCAGTAGTGACAGTCCGAGCCAAAACAGCGGATCGATCGCAGTGGCACTACGGGCGATCTGTATAAGCAGTACGGGAATCGGAAGTAATCTCATTATTTTGCCGTTTGATGGCTTGACGCTCTTGCTGACTGGCTTCTACCCCAGCCGCGATCGCCTCTCGCAATCGTTCTAATGTATCATCCCAACTACGTAATGCCGATCCTGAAAGACGGTCTGCCTGGAGTTGCACGCTAGTTGATAAATCTTCTGCTAGTTCTGGGATAGCATTAGCAGATTTTTTCAACAATTGTCGCGCTTCTCGTCCGCTACGTGGGGCGATTAACATTCCAGTTAAAGTGCCGACGGCAGCACCTAATAAAAAACCGCCGATAAAGACTCCTGAACGGTTGTTAGGCATATATGAGGTTTTCACTCTACACTCATTGTAAGGTCAGTTGTCAGTTATCAGTTGTCAGTTGTCGGTGAAGAAAGGGAGCAGGGGGAACAGAGCAGAGGAAGCAGGGGAGCAGAGGGGCAGAGGAGATTCAACAATTTCCGACTTACGACTTACGACTTACGACCTACGACTTACCAATTCTCCTTTAGAGGAAAGAAATGCCCGACAGGTCCTTGTCCTTTGCCAATGTTGAGGGCGTGTTTCAAGGCTGTGGTAACGTATTCTTTTGCTTGTCGTACAGCTATCAATGGCTCTTTCCCCAAAGCGAGATTGGCGGCGATCGCGGCGGCTAGGGTACAACCCGTACCGTGAGTGTTCTTTGTATCGACTTGGGTTGTCGTGATGATCTCCAAGCGATCGCCATCAAACCAAATATCAACGCCGCGCGCCTCTCCTAACATTCCTCCACCCTTGACTAACACAGCCTTTGCTCCCGTCCTGCGAAAAATGTCCTCAGCCGCAGCTTTCATGTCATCTAAGCTATGAATTTCTTTCCCACTTAAGATCTGCGCTTCGTAACGGTTAGGGGTGACTATAGTTGCTAGAGGGATGAGTTGCGATCGCAAGCTTGTTACTGCTGCATCGTCTATTAACTGCACTCCCGTGCGCGACACCATCACGGGATCGACAACCAATTTATCTATACTTAAGCTCTCAACTTGCTGGGATACAGCTGTAATAATTTCCCGGTTGAGCAACATCCCGGTTTTTACACCTTGAACCCCGATATCCTCAACCACCGCTTGAATTTGAGCAACAACAGCAGCAGCAGGTAAAGCATCAACTCGCATAACACCCAAAGTATTTTGAGCCGTGATACAAGTAATCGCACTTGTACCGTGTACGCAATGGAAGGCGAAAGTTTTCAGATCTGCTTGAATTCCAGCCCCGCCGCCGCTATCCGATCCCGCAATTGTCATTGCTACGTTTGTCATTTGTCATTTGTCATTCGTTGTTGGTTGTTGGTTGTCGTCACTATTCACTGCTCCCTGCTTCCTTTCTTCATCCTATAGACTTCTGGTAATTTCCACCAAGGAACTTGGGGATATTCGTGATGTTCTTCGTGATATCCAAAGTGGTAGCAAGCAAGAAACGACCAGAAAGGCACTATATGAGTTGATTGGGCGCGATGAATATTTTCGTAGCCTGCTCTTGGTTCTCTGTGAGTTAAGAACGTACCAAAGTAAAACAACTGTACCGAACTGAGAATTGCTGGTAACGCCCAAAATAAAATGAGGTGGACTCTAGATATATTTAATAATACATTTGCACCATGAAAAAGGAGTGTTAATCCAATGATTTGTCGCCAACTCCAATAGTTTCCAATAAAATACAAGTACCAGGCAAAAAAGTTTTTCTGCTTGCCGTTGTGAAAATCGGGATCGAGTTGACTGGCTGGATGTCGGTGATGCGCCCAGTGTTTTTGTAGCAATCGACTATAAAGAAATAAAGCATATAAATTAACTGCTAATCTACCAAACCAGCGATTTATTTGGAGATGATTTGGAGCGACTAGTCCATGCATGGCATCATGGGCTGTAATAAATAAGCCTGTATACAAAAATGTTTGCCAAACTATTGCTAATAGAATTCCCCAGATTCCCAGTTTTTCTAGATGACTTGAGAGGAGAAGGCATAAGCTAACTATCCAAGTCACGATAATCGTTAAGGCAATTACAATCCCCTTATATGTATATGAATAACTAATATTCAATCGCGTTTCACTTTGGTTTAAAGCACTTTGTTGTAAGGGGTTCGGAATTGATGCAACCATGTCAGAGTAGAATCCTTAGCAAACGTAGAAGTAGACAAGCCAAACTCGAGGACATTTTAAGCAAACCTCCCTTATCATATACGAGTTTGTTAATTTTTGTTAAACATCCAAAGATAGATGTGTTTTCAGTAGATATAAAATAGCTCTTTAGTTAGATTTGAAATATTTATTCGTGCAGCAAGGTCTGTCTGAATTAAAGAGAAATTCAGACAATGCAAAGCTTTTACTATTGCAATTCAAATGAGAATAAAAAAAATTCTCATCTAACTCGCGATAGATTGCTTGATGGTAAAAAGCTTTACGAACAAAGACATAGAAGGTAGAGAGGCGCGTTAGAAAATTTTAAGAAAAACTTTATGTGTTATCGGAGTGAAACTTTAAAGATAATTTATTGCGATCGCGTCAAGAAGAATAAAATTAGTTGAGTAATTATTAACTTGATTTTTAGGTATTTTTATAAATCTTCTTCATGGTAGGGTGCGTGACTAACGCACCCTTTTTGATACTAACCTGCCATCAATCCCACTGGACAAGCAACGTTCGTACCCCCTAAACCACAATACCCGCCAGGATTCTTTGCCAGATATTGCTGATGATATTCCTCTGCCCAATAAAATTCGGGAGCATCAATAATTTCAGTAGTTATCTTGCCATATCCTGCCTGAGTCAAGGCTTGCTGATAGGCATCTCGCGCTGCTATTGCTAATTGTTTCTGTTCTTCAGAGTAGACGTAAACTCCCGAACGGTATTGGGTTCCGACATCGTTTCCTTGTCGCATACCCTGAGTTGGGTCGTGGTTTTCCCAGAAAACTTTCAGCAATTGTTCGTAACTAATGACTTTGGGATCGTAGACGACAAACACAACTTCATTGTGACCTGTCATCCCCGAACAAACTTCTTTATAAGTGGGGTTGGGCGTATAGCCAGCCGCGTAGCCAACAGCAGTGATAAAAACGCCATCTAACTGCCAAAACTTGCGTTCTGCACCCCAGAAACAGCCCATACCGAACATTGCTGTCTCCATACCAGCAGGATATGGCGGCTTGAGAGGATTTCCATTTGTGTAGTGAGTCTGAGGTACGGGCATTGCTTGCGACCGTCCGGGTAAAGCCTCCTGGGGAGAAGGCATAGCGATTTTTTTACCAAATCCGAATATCATTATTGTTTTCCTAACTCTCAATCTCTAAACAACAGCTTTACCTTACTTAAC
Source organism: Chroococcidiopsis sp. [FACHB-1243] (assembly GCF_014696895.1). Lineage (NCBI taxonomy): Bacteria > Bacillati > Cyanobacteriota > Cyanophyceae > Chroococcidiopsidales > Chroococcidiopsidaceae > Chroococcidiopsis > Chroococcidiopsis sp. [FACHB-1243]. The sequence goes on from NZ_JACJQX010000011.1 coordinate 66,858, forward strand.
ATTGTAGAGATTTTAGTGAGTAACAACACGATCGCCGAGAAAAGCAATCAGCAAAAAAACAAGAAGAATGAAATAACAAAGTGGTTTAAGTAAATCGACTTTGTTGCAATAGTCTTGATAAGATCGTTCCAATCCGGTTGGTCGAAAACAATCACAGGTAATGCAGCAAGAACAAAGCGATCGCGTATTAACAGCCCTGCAAGAGTTTTTCACTACACCTCTAGCAACCAAACTAAGCAAGTATCAACAAGTTTCTCCTCAAGCTGCTGCCTTAGAGTTATTTCGCGATGTGGCTGCAACTGTACCAGCCTACAAAACTTTTTTGACGGCACGGGGAATCGAGCCAACAGCAATTCAAACTGTGGCAGACTTTCAACAACTGCCGCTACTGACAAAAGACAACTACCTACGTTGTCATTCCCTGCCAAATTTTTGTCGGCACGGACAACTAGAAAGATGCGATATGGTAGCAGCATCATCGGGTTCTACGGGGAAACCAACGTATTGGTTGCGCTACCTGACTGACGAACTGCAAATTGCCACGCGCTTTGAACAAATATTTCACGATAGCTTTTCTGCTGATACCCGCCCCACTCTAGCTGTTGTCTGTTTTACGTTGGGAACTTGGGTAGGTGGGATGTTTACAACTGATTGCTGTCGCCACTTGGCAAGTAAGGGTTATCCCATCACTGTTGTAACTCCAGGGAATAACAAAACAGAAATCTGCCGTGTCGTGCAAGAACTGGGTAGTTTATTCGAGCAAGTAGTATTGCTGGGATATCCGCCCTTTCTCAAAGATGTCATTGATACTGGCAAAGCTAACGGCATAGAGTGGCAGCGCTACCAAATCAAATTAGTCCTAGCAGGAGAAGTCTTCAGCGAAGAGTGGCGGAGTTTAGTAGGGGAGCGAGTGGGAGCAAACAATCCCTGCTATGATTCTGCTTCACTCTACGGTACGGCTGATGCTGGCGTGTTAGGAAATGAAACGCCTTTGAGTATCTGCATCCGCCGATTTTTAGCAGCTCATCCAGAAGTAGCCCGTAGCTTATTTGGAGAATCGCGCTTACCTACCTTAGTACAATACGACCCGCTCAGCCGCTTTTTTGAAGTGCAAGACGGCACGCTACTGTTTTCGGGCGATAATGGCATTCCCCTCGTGCGATATCACATTGCCGATACAGGTGGAATTATTACTTACGATGCCATGCTGGAATTTTTGCGATCGCACGGATTCGACCCGATCGTCACTTTACAGCAACAAGGAACGGGAGGCATCCATGCTCTACCTTTCGTCTACGTGTTTGGGCGTTCTAACTTTATTCTTTCTTACTTTGGCGCAAATATCTATCCCGAAAATGTCATCGTTGGCTTAGAACAACCGCAGATTCGAGAATGGGTGACGGGTAAATTCGTGATGGAAGTGAAGGAAGATGCCGATCGAAACCGTTTCTTCTCTATAGTGGTAGAGTTAGCACCAGGGGTAGAGGGAAATGAAGCAAAGAGAAATGCGATCGCCACCTCAATTCACGCGCAATTGCTCCGACTCAACAGCGAATTTGCCAATTACGTTCCCCCTGAATATCAAATCCCCCAAATCTCCCTTGCCCCCACGGAAGATCCAGAGTACTTCCCCGTAGGAGTCAAGCATCGATATACAAGATGAAGTTGTAAGTCGTAGGTCGTAAGTCGTAAGTCGTAAGTCGTAAGTCGGAAATTGTTGAATCTCCTCTGCCCCTCTGCTCCCCTGCTTCCTCTGCTCTGTTCCCCCTGCTCCCTGCTTTCTAATAACTGATAAATATTACAAATTAGCTGTGAAAGTAGCAAAATCTGGCTAAACTGGTGGCGAATATTTCTTTTGACGGCGCTAACCATGCGATCTAGCTCCAGCTCTGCTCATCATCATCCAACAAATTCTCCTAACTATATGCCCTCTGTGCCACTTTCGGTCTATCGGGAATTGGCATTGGAGTTGCAAGCTACCCAGGAGACAATTGACGCTCTCAAGTCGCAAAATCAGCAGCTAGCCAGACAAAATCAACACCTCCGCCAAGAAATTGAAAAAGTCGTACAGCACGTTTCCTATCTACAACAAGTGGTTGATACGACTGTGGCGAACCAAATAGAAAACGATCGCCCCGAACGAGAGGATCGAGTCAAACCAAAGCGCCCGCCGTCTGGTCGTGCCGGACACCAAGGTGGTGTGACAATGAAAACTGGCGGCGGACATGCTTCAGAATTTGTAGCAGTTGAAGCAGTGGAAGCAGATAATCACCATCACCGTTCCCAATCGGACGCTACTCGAATGAATGGCTGGGGATTGGCGATCGCAGTTTCAATCGTAGTTGTGACAGCATTTAGTACTGGATTTCTCCTGGTTCGCCCTCTAACATCCAATCGTTGAGCGATCGCACTGACTGCCTTCTTCTAAAAAATGTATTAATCAATACGATACTTCACAAGAGGGAATGATACTACAAATAAGTTCCAGCTATTGCATTTGGGATCGATCGAGTGTAGAAAAACAGGATGGAGGCAATCTACGCAGTAATTCAAACAGTGCGATCGCACTCAAACTAAGAGATAATTTTCATTTGGTGAATCACAGCAGTAAAACACACCAATATAAAACGATAAACAAACGGGAGTGAGAAAATTGAAAAAGGTAGAAGCAATTATCCGACCCTTTAAACTCGATGAAGTGAAAATTGCCCTCGTTAATGCTGGTATTGTGGGCATGACGGTTTCAGAAGTCCGAGGCTTTGGACGACAAAAAGGACAAACAGAACGCTATCGCGGTTCCGAGTACACGGTAGAGTTTCTGCAAAAACTCAAAGTAGAGATCGTCATCGAAGACGCACAGGTAGACATGGTAGTAGACAAAATCATCGCCGCCGCCCGTACTGGAGAGATTGGCGATGGCAAGATCTTTATCAGCCCTGTAGAAGAAGTTGTCCGCATTCGGACAGGTGAAAAGAATCTGGAGGCAGTTTAGGCTAGTTATCAGTGACTAGTGACTAGTGGAACCAGTGACAAGAATTGAGTCAGCCGCTAGTCACTATCCACGCATCACTTCTTGCAACTGGGGAATCAGGGCTTGAAAGGCTCGTCCGCGATGGCTGATTTCGTGTTTCAGTTGGGGTGGCATTTCGGCAAATGTCATTTGCCGATCGGGAACGTAGAAAATCGGATCGTAGCCAAAGCCTCCTATCCCCCGTGGTGCAGTCAAAATTTCACCGCGACAAATGCCTTCGGCTTGCAGGACGATCGCGCCATCGGGACGGGCGATCGCGATCGCGCAGACAAATTGCGCCTGTCTATTTGTCGCGTCTCCTAATTCCTGTAAAACCCGTTCGATCCTCTCTGCATCGGTTTTAGCATAACGGGCAGAGTAGATCCCAGGAGCGCCACCTAAAGCATCGACTTGTAAACCAGAATCGTCAGCGATCGCCCATTTTCCAGTTGCTTTTGCTACCTGAGAAGCTTTTAAGCAAGCGTTGGCGACAAAAGTAGCCCCCGTTTCTTCAACTTCCAAATCCGGCGGTTTGAGGGTCAATTCCCAGTCTAAATCGGTCAGGTAAGCTTGCATTTCCTTTAACTTACCTGGATTGCCAGTTGCAACTACTAGGGATTTTAAATTTTGGATTTTGGATTTTGGATTCATTTACTTTTATCCGTCTATAGCCTACGGCGAGCTATGTATTGACCGTGGACGTTGACGCAATAAGGCATTATGTAAGTCAGCAGTCCAGATATCCAGCGTTCTCGATCCATTTCTCCACGTAGCAATGCTCCACCATGATTAATCGTAAACAAGATCGTGCCTACAAATAGAGCGGTTTTCAAACCTGGAAAGACAAATTCTCGCTTGAACAAACTGCGGAGGTATCCTGCGATCGCTTTCATGGAAAAGTAACGAAGACCAGCCAAGGAATTTTAAATTGAAGAATCAAGAGTCAAGAGTGTCCTGTGAATCAATTTTGGATTTTAGATTTCAAATTCAATCTAAAATCCCCCTTGTCTCCCTTGTCCCCCTTGTCCCCTAGCTTTCCGCCCAATCCTTTGCCCAATTGAGGGTTTGATGCACCTGTTCAATTGTTGGTGCTTCGCAGTATAAGCGCAAGACAGGTTCAGTACCGCTAAAGCGAATCATCAGCCAGCTATCATCATCCAAGCGGAATTTGTAGCCGTCAATAGCTTGACAATTGACTACGGCTTTTCCAGCAATTTCTTTAAGGGGCTGAGATTGCAACTGATCCAAGAGACGCGATCGCACTTCCATACTTGCTAAGGGTAGATCGATGCGATCGTAAGCAGAGTGAAAGTTAGTTTTTGACTGGAGTTGCTGGTAGAGGGCGCTTAAATCTAGTCCAGATTGCACGACGGCTTCCAGCACATAAAGAGCAGAAAGTAAAGCATCTCGTTCGGGAATGTGGGTTCCATAACCGATCCCGCCTGACTCTTCACCCCCAAGTAAGACTTGAGTTTCTAACATGCGATCGGCAATATATTTGTATCCCACCGGAGTTTCGGAAACTGGAATTTGGTGTAAAGCTGCAACGCGGGGCATTAAGTCAGAACCGCTGACAGTTTTGACGAGTTCGCCTTTCATACCGCGATTCACGGCTAGATGTTCGATCAAAATGGGAATCAGGACTTGGGAACTAAGAAAATTACCTTGTCCGTCTACAGCCGCAATCCGATCGCTATCGCCATCAAATACTAAACCTACAGCCAAATTACCTTTTTCAGCACTGTGGGTACGGATAGTTTCAAATAAACGGGAAAGGTATTTTGGTAATGGTTCTGGCGCACCGCCACCAAATAACGGATCGCGATCGCTGTTAAGTTCGTTGACTGGGACTTCTAATATCTGTGCTAGTCCTCCTGCGGCTGCACCATGCATCACATCAGCAAAGACTGTGAGTTTACCTTGAGTAATATACGAACGAATGCGATCGAGATCGACTTTTGCCCGTAGAGTGTCACAGTAGCTAGTCCAAGGATTGAATGTTGTCATTTTCCCAGAATTAGCACTGGTAGGGGGTGGATAATCTAATAAAGATTCAATATTCTTTGTCACCTCTGGCGGGACAGATCCGCCAAAAGCGCCTTTAACTTTCAAGCCTGAATAGCTACCTGGGTTGTGGCTAGCAGTAATGACTAAAGCGCCCAGAGCGTTGTGCTGTTTTGCCGCTAGACTAAAAGCTGGAGTTGGTGCGTAAGTTTCTGATAACAGTACGTCAAACCCTACCGCTGTCACGGCTTGGGCTGTGGCGCGGGCAAAATCTTCTGACATGAAGCGGCGATCGTAGCCCACAATTATCGTATTACTACCTGTAGTATTGCCGTACGTTCGTGCTAAAACTTGAGCGGCGATCGGTGCAACTAACGCTAAGCGTTCAAATGTAAACTCATCAGCAATGATACCGCGCCAACCATCCGTACCAAACTTGATTTTATTGCCAATTCCTGGCATGGTATTTACCCCAGAACCCTAACGCTGGATCTTAACATCTCTGCTTTAATAAACAATAATGTAGATTTAATGGGTATGGTAGCCGATGCCGCTTTAGCCGCAGGTGGTGAGGTAATTGGGTTCATTCCCAAGTTTTTGGTTGACAAGGAAATTGCCCACAACGGACTGACGCAACTACATGTCGTCGATTCCATGCACGATCGCAAAGCTTTAATGACAGAATTAGCCGAGGGGATATGGTACGTTGGAAGAATTTTGCGAGATTCTCACCTGGGCGCAGTTGGGATTGCATCAAAAACTCCAAGGTTTATTAAATGTTGAAGGCTATTACGATCCGCTATTACAGTTATTCGATCGCGCCGTCACAGAAGAGTTTTTAAGAGCGGAATTGCGTTTTTTGGTATTAGAATCGTCGTTACCAGAAGATTTATTTGATTTATTAGCTAGCTATCACCCGATAACCGTTGAAAAGTGGTTGAGGCAAGATACTAAGGTTTGAATTTTCGTTGGCGATACATATCTTAAACTATTGCCGAAGTTTGTTCGATATAAGTGTAGTAAGTAATTGAATATTAGGCGAATACAATTCGCGACTACACAAACCAAGTCTGCCTACGCGGACTAATAGTAAGTATGTTTCCTCTTATAGAAATTCATACATCTCGCCTCAAACTCCGTCCCTATGCAGTAGCAGATCTAGATGATCTGCACCGCATTTTTATCGAGCCTCAAGTTAGAAAATACTTGTGCGATGATAACATTATGTCGCGCGAGTGGGTTGCCACAGAAATTGACAATAATACTAAGTGTTTTGAACAACACCGTTTTGGTCAGTGGAGTATTTTTTTTAAAGAAAATTCAAACTTAATTGGTTTCTGTGGTTTCCGATTCTTCTACGACAATCCACCAGAATTACAATTACTTTATGGCTTATCACCTCAATATTGGGGTCAAGGACTAGCAACAGAAGCTGCAATAGCTATGATTCAATATGGATTTACTGAACATAAATTTCAGCGGATTATTACTAATACTGATGTTGAAAATGTTGCTTCGGTGCGGGTAATGGAAAGGGTAGGGATGAGATTTGTTCAGCGCGTAAATAAAGAAGGATTGGACTTGTTGTACTATGCTATTTCACGCGAAGAGTATCAGCGCGATCGCTCTTTGTATAGTTTGCACATAAAAACTGTCTAAAATTAAATTTAGACTGAGTTGCTTTCACAGATAAGATTTGTGTCACGCATCAGCCGAAGGCGAAGCGAAGCGTTAGACGCAAAGGCGCGAAGAAGATTGCGCAAAGTTATCAACTAGTCTTCCTCAATCTATTGCTATAGTTTTAGGACTACTCAGTTTCATAGCGATCTTTTCAGTTAGCTGTATGTTTATCTCAATTCTACTCGGTCGTTCCGCTTGGAAAGCTTTAAAAGAGGCAATTTTAGCAGCTATTTTTGGAGTTGTTTCAGGAATTTGTTCGGGATGGTGATATCAACACATACGAATATAAGATTTTAATTCTAACTAACGATACTAGCCAAAGTTGTTAAATCTGGTACTTCCAAATCTGCACCAGAATCTTGCTTAACTCCGCGCCGATTTACCCACACCGCAGTCATACCTAAAGTTTTAGCGGGTACAATATCGTGATACACGCTAGCTGCGACGTGCAAGATTTTTTCTTTGGGTAAGCCGATTCTCTCAAAGGCTACGTGGAAATTATTGTGAGTAGGTTTATAACTTTTTACTTGTTCTGCTGTAATAATATAATCAAAATTAGTTTGCAAATATTTTACTGTCTCGGTAAAGAGATCGTCATCCACGTTAGAAATTACAGCTAGTTTAAATTTCTGTTTTAAGACTTTTAACGCCTCAATACTATCAGAAAAGGGTTGCCAACTAGTTAAAGAATTAGCTAGTGCATCTACTTCTGTGGAATTTGGGATAAAGTTGAAGCGATCGCCCATTTTTTCTACAACATTTCTCAGTACTTGCCGATATTTAATATACTCGCCTGCTTCTATTTCATTTTCGATTTCACCAAAAGCATCGAAGATTTGTTCGTTGGTTAGTTGTATATTATGGTTAGAAAGAATGGGGGCGATCGCTGTTAAAACTCCAGTTTCCCAATCAATCATCGTACCGTAACAGTCAAAGGTTAAGACTTCATAGTTGTTTAAATCGATTGTCATGGTGGCTCCTAATATCTAATCTTTGCATTATGCCAGAACAAGACTATAGATAATTTTTATGTTTTAAATTTTTTGATTTCTACTTTTTCTAAATGTTTGATTAATTCTTTCCCATCGGCATTATGTTCCTTAGCAATTCGTTCGGCAATAGCTGTATTTCCAGAACAAATTGCTTCAATTAATAACCTATGTTGCTCGATAATTTCTTCGACATCGGGAATCAGAGTATTACAAGAGGCAATATACAAACGAATTTGTTGTCCGACAATTTGATACTGTTGTTGCAATCTCTGATGTTCTGATAGCTGAACGATCGCTTGATGTAAGGCAAAGTCTGCATCTGCAACTTTACTACGGCGATCGCTTTTTGTTGCCTCAATCAGTTGTTTTAAACCACTCTTTAAAATCTCAGCTTTATCGGCTGTCATTGCAGCAGCAGCTAATTTGGCGGCTAAACCTTCTAATGCACTGCGTAGCGTATATAGTTCCCAAGCATCTTGAGAACTCAGTTCCAACACAGCACAACCTTTGTAAGGAATTTGTACCACCAAACCCTCGTAAGTCAGCTGTTGTAATGCAGAACGGATCGTTCCTCGACTGAGATTGAGTTGTTCTGATAAGGGGATTTCTAGCAGGCGGGAACCAGGTGGAAATCCACCACTGAGAATTTGTTCTCGAATCGCCTCAGCTGCTTGAATGTCCAAACTTTTTGCGACGATTGCCAGGTTCGAGTGTCCGCGTTCCACCACTTCGTACCTCAGAGAGTTAGCACTAGGAAGAATGATAAATTGATAATTGTAGATTGTCAACAATCTACAATCCCTGGTGACAATGAAATCTCGCACTACTACAAATTGTGGGGCGCACGGCTGTGCGCCCCTACAACGTACACTTACTTGGGAAGGCGATCGCCAATTTCTCCCGCCCAGGTTGCTAATTCATCTGTATTAACTGAGGGAATGGTAGCTGAATTCTCAGAATGGCGTTGCTGCTTATCAATTTCTATACGTAGTTGAGTAATTCTAGCTGATAAACTACTCAAAATTGCCTGCGTTTGTTTGCGTAAAGAGCTAACTTCTTTAGCAAGACGCTGAGTCATCTCTGCATTTTGCTCGTAGCTTTCTTTTAGTTCTGAAGATGGCTGGCGATCGCAATTTTCAGTTTGTGCAGTTGAGGCTGTTGCAATTATACATTGGAGTTTTTGACTGACCGATTCAACCTCTCCTTTCAGAGATTTTGTGACACGCTTAGATTCTGTCAAGCTATTTTTAACTTGTTCGTTCAGTTCTTCTAATTGTGCTATCCGATTTAAGAATTCAATGAATGGTAAACCATTAAACTGTCGCTCTAACTTTTGAATTTTTTCATTAATTTGCGACTGTTGGACTCGATCTTCGGCTTGAACATTTGAGTAACTTGCTACCCGATCGCTTAAATCTTGAATCTGCTGCATCAACTCTTGAAGGTTGTCGGAGGCTGGCGTATGGTTTTCGAGATTGGATGATAATTGTTCTTCTATATGAGTAATTTGTTCTTGTAAAATTAGCTGTAATTCTAGTATTTTACCCTGATTGTATTGTCGTTCTGTTCTTTTAATATTTGCTTCCAAACCGTTCAAAAGTTGCTGTAGATTTAAGTTTTGAGTATCAAGTCTGTATGGTTTTAAAAAGTCTTCAATAATAATAAATCGTTGTTGAATTTGAGAGAAATCTAAATATAGCTTATCAATTTCGGATAATGTCGCTTGGATGTCAGCAAGATTGGCATCGCGAGATAGGACAAGCTGTTCTAATTGAAAAAATCGATCTTGTGGCTGACGACTTTCATACGGCTGCTTGTGTTTGGATATATTAGCGTGCAGAGATAGAAATAAAAAAATAGGAGTTGAAATAGTAAAAATACGATCGCCCGAGAAAGAAGCAATAAAGCTAAGAATAGAAATTGCTACGAGTAAGTATTCTAATTTACCCAACCATTTACGATAGAAAAGATTGAAAACACCAGACATAAAAGAATTTTTCTCAGATTCCGAGCTATTCACATCTAAATTAGAGTATTATCTTGGCAAACCTCCTCAGTAAAACTGCTGGATAGTCTACAAATAGAATGTGAAGCGATCGCCAAAATTTCGGAGACAGGCGAAACGGTTACAATGAGGATCGGTAACTACTGCTTTCAAGTCAAGCAAGACCATGCGATCGCCTACTTCCGTTCAATTTCTCGATGCCTATGATGTTATTGTCGTCGGTGCAGGACATTCTGGTTGTGAAGCTGCCCTAGCTGCGGCACGTCTGGGTTGTAAAACTTTGCTGCTGACGCTGAATCTCGATAAAATTGCTTGGCAACCTTGCAATCCAGCAGTAGGAGGTCCCGCTAAATCCCAACTCGTTCATGAGGTGGATGCTTTGGGTGGAGAAATTGGCAAAATCGCAGACCGCACGTATCTGCAAAAGCGGATACTGAATGCCTCTAGAGGACCTGCTGTGTGGGCGTTGCGGGCGCAGACGGATAAGCGGGAATATGCGGCTGTGATGAAGCGCATCGTAGAGAACCAAGAAAATCTGACGATCCGCGAAGGGATGGTGACAGATTTAGTCCTGGGTGCAAACGATGAAGTTGTCGGGGTAGAAACTTACTTCGGCGTAGCGTTTGAGTGCAAAGCTGTTGTACTGACAACAGGCACGTTCCTCGGCGGACGGATCTGGGTAGGAAATAAATCTATGCCCGCCGGACGCGCCGGAGAATTTGCCGCAGAAGGATTGACGGATACTTTAAATAGGCTGGGTTTTGAAACCGGACGGCTGAAGACGGGAACTCCTGCCAGAGTAGACAAGAGATCGGTAGATTATAGTAATTTAGAAATTCAGCCAGGAGATGAGCAAGTAGGCTGGTTTAGTTTCGATCCTGAAGTGTGGGTAGAACGGGAACAAGTACCTTGTTACCTTACTCGCACGACAGCAGAAACCCATAGAATTATTCGAGAAAACTTACACATGTCGCCCGTGTATGGCGGCTGGGTGGATGCGAAGGGACCGCGCTATTGTCCTAGTATCGAAGATAAGATCGTCCGGTTTGCCGACAAGGAAAGCCACCAAATCTTTATCGAACCAGAAGGACGAGATATTCCCGAACTTTATATTCAAGGATTTTCCACAGGACTACCAGAAGCAATTCAGTTGCAAATGCTGCGATCGCTACCTGGTTTAGAAAACTGTGCTATGCTGCGTCCTGCTTATGCGGTGGAATACGATTATCTACCCGCAACGCAGTGCTATCCCACGCTGATGACGAAGAAAATTGAAGGCTTATTCTGTGCGGGACAAATTAACGGTACGACGGGTTACGAAGAAGCCGCCGCCCAAGGTTTTGTCGCTGGGGTAAATGCAGCACGATTTGTCCGTCACCAAGAATCTATCGTATTTCCCCGCGAACAGAGTTATATCGGCACGTTAGTTGATGACTTGTGTACCAAAGACTTACGCGAACCATATCGGATGCTGACCAGTCGTTCGGAATATCGGTTATTGTTGCGATCGGATAACGCCGATCGCCGTTTGACTCCCATAGGTAGGAAAATCGGCTTAATTGACGATCGCCGTTGGGAATTGTTTACATGCAAGCAGACAAATATTGCCGCTGAAAAAGAACGGTTGCATACGACACGGCTGAAAGAACACGATGAGATCGGCATTGCGATCGCCTCTGCGACTCAACAAGCAATTAAAGGTTCGATTACTCTAGCTGATTTGTTGCGTCGTCCTGGTTTCCATTACACCAATTTAGAAACTCACGGATTGGGCAATACCGATCTGAGTCCGGTAGAAAAAACAGCAGCGGAGATTGAAATTAAGTATTCTGGCTATTTACAACGCCAGCAAAATCAAATCGACCAAATCGCCCGTCAAGCAAATCGCCCCTTACCGCCAGATTTAGATTATGGGGCAATTGACACCCTCTCGAAAGAAGCGCGGGAAAAACTTGCTAAAGTTAGACCGCTGACGATTGGACAAGCAGCACGAATTGGTGGCGTAAATCCAGCGGATGTCAACGCACTGCTGGTTTACTTGGAGGTGCGTTCTCGACGTACTTCCACTGAGTTGACAGTATTAGCATAGACAGTAGGGTGGGCAATGCCCACCCTACATTTATTAATTGGAGTTCTCACAGTGGGTTTATTTGACGATTTCAGCCGTTTTTTAGAAAGCCGTTTAGAAGAATTCTTGCGGAACAATCCCCATCTAGAAATAGAAGCGCTATCAGAACAGTTGCGGCAACAAGAGGAAGATACTTTAAAGTTAATTGCAGAACTCCAGTTACAAGAAAAGCGATCGCAGGATGAAATTCTCACTACAGCGCAAGAAATTCAAAAATGGCACATTCGGATTGAGAAGGCAAAAGTGGCTAATCGGCTTGACTTAGCAGAACCAGCACAGCAGCGAGAAGCAGCGTTATTGCGCGAAGGAAATCAACGCTGGGGACAAATGCAAGGAATTAAGGAACGAATTAATCAAGCTAAAGAATTACTTAAAAAAGTACAGCAACGCCGTCAGGAGGTAGAAGCAAAAGCCGCGCAAGTACAAGCTAACCGCGCTACTCAGTCTTCTCAACGCTTTGATACGGCTGGCTGGAATCAAAGTCGCAGCTTCTCCAGTGGTGCAGACGATTTGGATGCAGCTTTTCGCCGTTGGGAAACGGATGATGAGTTGGAAAAGCTAAAACGGAATTTGGGGAAATAAGGAAGTCAAAAGTTAAAAGTTAAAAGTCAAAATACTGAAAACGAGATTTTTCAGATTTTCTTGCTAAACGCTGTTGCTAATGAGGCGAGATTCAATGTCTGTTGCCCAATCAACAAATTTTGATGCGATTTCTTGAACGCGCGATCGCAAAGCGCGCTGGATTAATATCGTTCAATTGGGTGGTAGAATAATCCCATTTGGCAATTCGATTTCAGGTATATTAAGTTGTTAAGAGTCTGTTGTAGGCAAAGATGAAAATATAGCTAAAGAGTATTAATAACAATGAAAACAAAAAAAAGATTCAATCAACAAGAATTTCAAAAAATCCTCTCTGGATTATTTTTTCTACTAGGAATTCATCTAGCTATTTTAACAGTATTAAAAGTCGCAGCATTTTTGATTAGCATGTTTAATCCTCTGTTAGCGGCAAATACAATTTTAGTAGGATTCTATTTAGGAATATGGCAATTATTTTATGCAATTCCTATTATTTTGTGGTTAAAACGCACGCAACAGTGGGGCAGAATGAAAGGAGTCATTATTGGTACTGTAGTTACATTTATGACAAATATTTCTATTTTTATGAGTTTTTTAAACTGATAGAGACAGCGAGTAACGAGCCAGAAAGTGGTGTGTGGTGCGTAGCTGAATTCTTAGTATCTAGTCACCAGCCACTAGTCACTAACAACTGATTACGATTTTGTTTCATCTAAAATACGATCGCTATCCGATCCAGATCGATCGCCAGGATAGCCAGCACCAGCTAGTAGATCGTCAATAACTTTACCAAAAATGCTTTTGTTAGAATTTGAACCGATTGCTAAAAACAAGCCTCCCAATATATAAATAGGCAACGGTAAAGACAAGTGTTTCATCCAGTCGAATAACTGAGCGATCGCAAATAGGATGAAAAAGCAGGCGATCCAGATCCTCATCTCCATCTCCTCAAAATTGTAGCTAGATAGAGGATAATCGATTTCTTACCTAAATGACATCTTTTATTTGCGATCGTGTCAAGACGCAAAGCCGCGAAGTGTCCTTTGCGCCTCTATGTCTTTGCGCGACATTGCCTAGTATACAAAATGTTGCAGAAGCTTGACACTATGAAGACTATATCCATTGTATGGAAACAGAGGCGGTTGCTTAATTTAATATTAATTAGTGTAATAAAATATTTATTAAGAAAATCTCTGTTTCTATAATTATTAATAGTTAATTTTCCGTAAATAGCTTTTAGTTACTAATTGTAAATCTGAGAAGAGTAAGTCAACAATGCAATTGTGAGTGAGGATCGCCACAGCGCGATCGCGGCTTCGATCGGGCAACAAGCTTAGAACTCTATGCGCTTTCTGTATAAATTCCTTACCCAAGTCTTAGGTAAGACTTCTTTACAAAATCTCCTTCTAACTGCTTTTGTGTTGCAAGTTATTGCAATAGTAGGATTGGTAGGGAATCTTTCGTTTCAAAATGGGCAAAGGGCAGTCAACGCTCTTTCCGAACGATTGCAAACTCAGATTGCCAAACGCCTTTACCTACAGCTAAAAACTTATTTACAAACACCACATCTCCTCAATCAAGTTAATCAAACTGTCATTGAAGAAAATCTAGTAACAGCACCTTTAGCTGAATTTGAAAGCTTATTATTAAATCAAATGCAGTCGTTTGAGATCGTTCCCTATACAGCTTGGGGAAATCAAAAAGGAGAGTATGTCGGGATCGATCGCCTCAAAGAGGGCAGATTACATATTGAAGTTGTAAACAAGCCATCCAATCCCAAATATTATACATATACAGTCAACAATCAAGGACAGCGAGGAAAACTCGTTCAAGTCACTCCATATTACGATCCAAGAACTCGCCCCTGGTATCAAGAAGCAGTTCAAAAGGGTAAAGCTGCCTGGAGTCCTATCTATATTTGGTTTAACCAGAAAGAGATGGCGATCGATGCAGTCTTACCAGTTTACGACCAAAACAGAAATTTACTTGGAGTCTTAGATACTCCTTTAAAACTCTCAAGAATTAGCAATTATCTACACAATATCCCAATTAGTAAATCGGGACAAATTTTTATCCTCGATCGCTCTGGCTTACTGGTAGCATCTTCAGATAATTACCAGCCATTTTCTATCGTGCAAGGAGGCAAATTGCAACGCCTCAAAGCATCAGAAAGTAAAAATTCCTTGGTTCGATCTACAGCACGATATCTAACTACAAACTCGCACAAATTTATAAATACCGATCGCCCACAACGGCTAGAATTTAGCCAAGATCGCCAACGATATTTTGTAGATATACATCCTTTTCGAGATAGTTGGGGGATTGACTGGCTGATAGTTGCGGTGATTCCAGAAGCCGATTTCATGGAAGATATCTACGCCACGACTCGGACAACAGTTGTACTATGTGTTGTGGCTTTACTCGTAGCAGTCATAATTGGAATTTTCACAACTCGATGGATTGCCAAACCAATTCAACGCCTAAATACTAGTGCTAAACATATCGCCAATGGAGAATGGGATAAAACTGTAGAAGAACTCGGACGTTCGGATGAAATTGGCGAACTAGCTAAATCCTTCAACAGTATGGCAGTAGAATTGCAAAAGTCTTTTGCCGAGATGCAAGACTTGAATGCAGCCCTATCAGCTAGCGAAAGACAATTGCATCAATTTTTAGAAGCCGTACCAGTTGGCGTAATTGTTCACGATTCAACTAGTAAAATCTCGTATGCCAATCAGACAGCACAGCACCTACTCGTCAACATCATCTCAGATGCTACATCAGATGAATTAGTGGAATTTTATCAGGTCTACCGTGGCGATCGCCCCTACCCGACTGAAGAATTACCAATGATGCGGGCATTAAAAGGCGAAACCGTTACTGTTGAAGATTTATCGCTGCATCGAGATGGTAAAGTCATCCACCTTGAAGTCCGTGCTACGCCAATTCGAGAGGATTGTGGCAATATTGTCTATGCTATCGTTGCCTTTACTGATATTAGCGATCGCCGACGAGCCGAGCAAGAAATTAGAGAATTAAATCAAAGCTTAGAACGCCGCGTTAGCGATCGCACAGCCGAACTTGAAGTCGTTAACAAAGAATTAGAGGCATTTTCTTATTCAGTTTCTCACGACCTGAGAGCGCCATTACGACAGATTGATGGCTTTAGTCAGATATTACTCAGTCGTTACACAGACAAGCTAGACGATCGCGGTAGAGATTATCTCCAGCGTATCCACGGTAATACAAAACAGATGGGCGAACTCATAGATGGTTTGCTAGCTTTATCGCGGGTGAACCGTAGCGATTTGCAACGCACAGAAGTCAATTTGAGCGATTTAGCCACCGAAATCGCTGCCAAGCTTCAGGAAACACAACCAGAAAGACAAATTGAATGGGAGATCGCCCCAGAAATAATTGTTAGTGGAGATGCTAGATTGTTGGGCGTGCTGCTAGAGAATTTGCTGAATAATGCCTGGAAATATACAGCGAATCAAACCCAACCTCGGATTGAATTTAGTACTTTGCGGCAAGAAAACGGTCAAGTCGTGTATTTTGTCCGCGACAACGGTGCGGGCTTTAATATGAATTATGCTAGTAAACTCTTTGTAGCTTTTGGGCGCTTGCATTCACCTACTGAATTTCCAGGTACGGGGATTGGCTTAGCCACCGTCCAGCGGATCGTTCACCTTCACGGAGGGCAAATTTGGGCGGAAGGAAAGGTGGGAGAGGGTGCAACTTTCTATTTCACGCTTTAAAGATCGCACCAAGACGCAAAGACGCAAAGGACACTTAGCGCCTCTGCGTCTTGGCGTGACATTTTACAAACAAGAATTTCCCGTACCCCCAGGATTCCAAACCCGGCGATTTCGACTTTGTTGGCTGTACTTTGGATTTTGCGTTCCACAAGTAACACGGTTGCGGACGACAAAAGCGGTATCTGGGTTGTCGCTGAATAAGCCATCTATACCCAAGTGAAAAAATTGCTCGTATTCGGCTTCTGGGTTATTGTCGTAGTCGATCGCTAAAAAGAAGGATTCGTTGCGGAAAGTATACGGATGGACGAGTAAACCTGCGGCATGTGCGTCATCTATTAAAGATGTTGGTTCTGCTGCCAAGCGTCTATCAGCTTCGCTAAGTTGTCCGTCGCCATTCACATCATCTGGTTTGCCATCTCCATTTTCATCCACAGATTCACTGGGAATAATTAATCTTTTAAAAGGTCCAATTCCATCGGCATATTCGGCAATTTTTTCTAGTTCTTTAGGAGATGTCAAATCGCCATAGGTACGCGAATCGCCGCTGACGACAAAATCGTAGGGTTTGGCATCAGCTTCATCGAATAATTGTACCAGTGGAACATCGACTAATTTGTTTAATTGCTTTAGATTTGCAGTTTCAAAAGATTGAATAAATACTGGATCGTCAGCATCATCCAAATTATTTTTTCGCAATACTTTAGCTAAAGGCTCTTCCAAAGATAGATCGATAGAATCAAAGTAAGTAGGATGTTTTGTTTCAGGATAAATTCCGATGACTCTTCCAGTTTCAATACTTTTGCGTTTAGCTAGATCGATAACTTCTTGCAAAGTTGGTACTTCATAAAGTCCGTCAAATTGTGCCGAACCTGGACGCAATTTGGGAATTCTTTCTTTAGCTTTAAGAGTTTTAATTTCAGCTAAGGTAAAATCTTCAGTAAACCATCCTGTATATTCTACACCGTCAATGGTTTTAGTCGTCTTGCGCTCGGCAAATTCGGGGCGATCGCTGACATCTGTTGTCCCAGTAATATCATTTTCATGCCGTGCAATCAAAACGCCATCTTTAGTAGAAACCAAATCCGGTTCGATATAGTCTGCACCCATGGCGATCGCTAACTCATATGCTGCTAAAGTATGTTCTGGACGATAGCCGCTTGCACCTCTGTGTCCGATGACAATTGGTGGCTTACCTGTTAAAGTATCTGCTGGCGATCGCTGTGCATCCACCTTATTTGCACCAACTAGCGCTACAACTGCTGATGCTAGCACGATTAAGCGAGAAAGACGCAACATATTTTCACTCCTCATGACAAAGTGGTAATTGGTAGTTGGTAATAGGTAATTGGCTATTAATTCTCAGGAGGACTGGTTGGTAATTCAACCAACCATTAAATTAGCTATACCTCAGTGAATATACGGTTTTATAATTAAGCCCTGTTTAACTAAAAATTAAAATTATTTTTATTAGTTCAAATAATTGATATTCTGAAATACAGCAGTTCTACTTAATGCGTGAAATATCAATATAGGGCGGACAATGCCCTTTGATAAAACTACTTATTGTTTGCGGCGAACGATCTGGAATTGCTATAAATATCAAATAAACAGATCGAGTCAATCTTTAGGTTGTGTGTCTATATAATTCAATTTACGTAATTAAATTTGCTTTATTTAAACTTGTCAGGAAAAACAATCAAGATTTAGTGAGATTTTCCACAGTTTATTGCGTAAAATAGTACAAATAAACTAAAATCATTCCTCCATAGAGGCGACGATATCGATTAAACTCAGTAACCTAGAAAAGAAGGCTAAGTGCGATGTAGAAGGAGATGTTGGTGGAACAGCGAGTACGGGAATTGCAGCAGTTATTGCAAAACGCTAGCTATGCTTACTACGTTCTAGACAACCCGATAATGGAAGATTCGGTTTACGACCAACTGTATCGAGAATTACAGGAACTTGAAACCCAATATCCGCACTCAATCACCCCTGATAGTCCAACGCAACGGGTGGGAGAAAAACCTGCTACCCAATTCTTCTCAGTGCGTCATAACATCCCGCTTTACAGTCTGGAAAATGCCTTTAACATTGACGAATTGAAAGCTTGGGAACAACGCTGGCGGCGTACTGCGCCTGGTTTTGTGTTGAAGGCATTAGAAGGAGACAAGGGAGACAAGGGAGACAAGGGAGACAAGGGAGACAAGAGGGACAAGGGGGACAAGGAAGCTTTTCTCCCCCAACTCCCGACTCCCGACTCCCGACTCCCGACTCCCCTTTATGTTTGCGAACTCAAAATTGACGGCTCGGCGATCGCCTTAACTTATGAAAATGGTTTACTCGTGCGGGGGGTAACTAGGGGTGATGGCGTGATGGGTGAAGATATTACCCAGAATGTCAAGACAATTCGTTCGATTCCTTTGCGGTTGCAGGTGGAAAATCCTCCCACAAGGGTAGAAGTTAGGGGAGAGGCATTTTTACCCTTAGATGTCTTCGAGCAAATTAATCAAGAGCGATCGCAAAAGGGCGAACCCCCCTTTGCTAACCCTCGTAATGCGGCGGCGGGGACGTTGCGCCAACTCGATCCTCGCATTGTCGATAAACGGCGATTGGATTTTTTTGCTTATACGTTACACGTTGCTGGTAGAGATGATGCGAGTGTGTATCAGACGCAGTGGGAAGCTTTAGAGTTATTACAGCAGATGGGGTTTAAGGTGAATCCCCATCGCAAGTTATGTCCTACAGTGCAGGAAGTTGCCGAATATTATCGCTATTGGGATACTGAAAGGTTAAATTTACTATACATGACAGATGGGGTAGTGGTGAAGATAAATTCTCTACCCCTCCAAGAGCAATTGGGATTTACACAAAAGTTTCCCCGTTGGGCGATCGCTTTGAAGTATGCAGCCGAGGAAGCCCCTACCCGCGTCGAAGAAATTGCGGTGAATGTTGGTAGAACGGGGGCGTTGACTCCGATGGCTATTATGCGTCCGGTGCAGTTGGCAGGAACGACGGTTTCTCGCGCGACTTTACATAATAGCGATCGCGTGGCTCAATTAGATATCCGCGTCGGCGATACGGCAATTGTCCGTAAGGCTGGGGAAATAATACCTGAAGTCGTGCGGGTATTGCCAGAACTACGCCCCGCCGGAACTCAGCCTTTTCAAATGCCTACCCACTGTCCGACATGTAGCCAACCTGTGATTAAAGAAGGGGCAGTCACGCGCTGCGTCAATGCTTCCTGTCCGTCAATTCTCAAGGGAGCTTTGGAACACTGGGTGAGTCGAGATGCTTTAGATATTAATGGCATGGGGGAAAAGCTAGTACATCAATTAGTCGATCGCGGTGTGGTTCATTCTGTTGCCGATCTCTACAATCTGAATGCCGAAAAATTGATGCAGTTAGAGCGCATGGGGCAGAAATCAGTAGAAAAATTAGTGCAGGCGATCGCCGCTTCTAAAACTAAACCTTGGTCGCGGGTATTATATGGTTTAGGTATTCGTCACGTAGGTAGCGTCAACGCTCAGGTATTAACACAAAAGTTTTTTACCGTCGAGCAGTTAGCAACAGCAAAAACCACAGATATTGAATCAGTTTACGGAATTGGGGCAGAAATTGCTCATTCAGTCTACGATTGGTTCCACATTCCAGCAAATCAGTCTTTAATTGCTCGACTGCAAGCAGCTGGTTTGCAGTTAGCTGGGGAAGCGGTTGAGGAGTCTCGACAAAACGATGCATCCTTACCATTGGCAGGTAAAACTCTCGTTATTACTGGAACTTTACCCACACTGAAGCGGGATGAGGCAAAAGAATTGATTCAAAAGGCTGGAGGTAAGGTTACAGATTCAGTCAGTCAGAAAACAGATTTCCTCGTCGTGGGCGAAGAAGCTGGTTCTAAATTAGAAAAGGCGCAAAAACTAGGAATTTCAATACTAAGCGAAGCACAGTTGACGGAAATGGCAAACAGTTGACAGCGATCGGTAAAAAGTGAGTCGTGAGAAGAACTCACAAAAAAATTAATGAATTTTTTCGTATTAATACTGAGGTTAGTTAAAAAAACTTGCCCTCCTAATAGTGAAGGTAGAAAGTATAAAAACTAGACATCTTACTTGATACTTTGACTTTTAGAAAATGAATAGAAATACCACTTATTATTTTGGTTGCAGCTTTATGCAATATTTACATTGGCATACTTCTGCATCAAAGTCAGTGAGATCGCCCGCTAACCCGCAGTTACCCACCAACTGCCATTCTCAAACCAACAGCATCGCCCAAACAGAAAGCTGAACCCACCACTCACCGATCGCTGTTGAGCTGTATCAAGTTCTACTAAACCTGGAGCCAAGATCGGTTAATTTAGATTGATGCCTTAAATGTAATTCAGGCTACATCATCATGCGGCTAGAACAGTTGCAAGCCTTTTTGGCGATCGCGGAATCAGGTAGCTTTCAGCAAGCAGCTCGCAAATGTGGAGTTACCCAATCGACAATCAGCAGGCAAATTCAAGCCTTGGAAGCCGACCTAGAAGTTCAGCTATTTCATCGGACAGCGCAGGCTAAGCTGACGTTGGCAGGAGAGAGACTGTTACCCCGCGCCCGTAAGATTTGCCAAGAATGGCGCTACGTTACGGAAGAGCTAGCAGATTTGATGGCGGGAAAACAACCGGAACTGTGTGTTGCAGCAATCCATTCTTTGTGCGCCCACTATTTACCTCCAGTACTACAAAAATTCTGTCACAATTATCCTGATGTCCAACTGCGCGTTACGGCGTTGGGTAGCGATCGCGCTTTGAAAGTCCTGAAAGATGGACTGGTAGATCTGGCGATCGTCATGAATAATCGTTTTTTAACTACCAGCCCAGAAATGGTGACGGAAGTGCTATACGATGAACCCATTGAGGTTTTGGTGGGAGCAAATCATCCATTGGCACAATACGAGCAGATTCCCTGGTTGGAACTCATCCGCTACCCCCAAGTTGTATTTAAAGACGGTTATGGGATGCAGCGTTTAGTCCAAGAGCGTTTTGATCGCCTGGGTGCTACGCTCCAAGCCGTGCTGGAAGTGAATACTCTCGATGCCTTTCGCGGAGTAGCGCGACAAGGAGAACTGATTGCCTTGTTACCGCAATCTGCCCTAGTAGAATCGCGTCTCGATCCTACCCTTGCCGTTCGTCCAATCGCTATCACTGACAGCAATGGTTCTCTTGCACCAGGGTCTAGCTTATCGCGCCAAGTCGTGATGGTGACAAGTCAAGATCGGCTCAGCATTCCACCAATTCAATATTTTTGGCAACTGGTGCGAGAACTCGTACCACCTAAACTGAGTGTAGAAGAAGGGGAGACGTGGGGAAATGAGGGGGACAAGGGGGACAAGGGAGACAAGGGAGACAAGGAAGCAGAAGGACAGAGAGGTAGAGGGGCAGAGCAAGTAATTCTAGCCACTAGCCACTAGCCACTAGCCACTTCTACCTACTACTCACTCTCTTGGCAGTGTCTCTTAGAATTTAGTAATGCAAAAGTACTAGAAATTTGAGAATTTCGATCGAGCAATTACATCATGAGCAACGCATTTAGGGATTTACTGCGGAAAGTGGGAAGCGGTAATCATACAGGAGAGGATTTAACTCGCACGGAAGCAGCCGCAGCAACCCGAATGATTTTGTTGGGGGAAGCAACCCCTGCTCAGATTGGTGCGTTTCTGATTGCTCACCGGATTAAACGTCCTACAGGGGCAGAATTAGCAGGCATGTTGGATGTTTATGACGAACTGGGACCAAAACTACAACCTATCGGTGGCTCCCGTCGAGTGATGGTTTTGGGTATTCCCTACGATGGACGCGATCGCACTGCGCCGATAAGTCCTCTCACTGCCTTATTGCTTACGGCTGCGGGGCAACCTACAATTATGCACGGTAGCGATCGAATGCCGACTAAATACGGCGTGCCATTGGTGGAGATCTGGCAAGGGTTAGGAGTTGATTGGACTGAGCTATCTCTAGACCGAACTCAGCAAGTTTTTGAGAATACTGGTTTAGGATTTGTCTATTTACCCCAACATTTCCCTTTAGCTCAAAAAATTTTTGAATATCGCGATCAAATTGGCAAGCGTCCGCCTTTTGCCACAATGGAATTAATGTGGTGTCCTTATGCAGGAGCGGCGCAGATTGTGGCGGGATACGTCCATCCTCCCACGGAACATATGTTTCAAGTTGCCTTGTCTTTACGCGGTACAAACAACTTTACGACAGTCAAAGGATTAGAGGGGAGTTGCGATCTACCCCGCGAACGGACGAATATTATTGGTTTATCTACACCCAATACAACCGATGAATCGGGGCTAGTTGCGATCGATCGCCTGCACCTTTCACCCCGCGATTATGGTTTTAGCAGCCACAACGTCCCCTGCGATGCGATCGAACATTTAGTAGCAGATATGCGATCGGTCTTGCAAGGAAAACCCTCAGAAATGATGCAGTCTGCGATTTGGAATGGTGGGTTTTATTTATGGCGTGCTAGTATTTGTGCCGATATTAGTGCGGGAATCACTCAAGCAGAGGCGATGTTTGCCAGTGGAGAAGTGGCACAACAACTGACGCGAATTATTCAAGCAATTGAGTCAATTCAAGTTCGCGATCGCTCTTACAGTCAACTATAAGATTGTTATTTGTTGTTTGTCATTTGTCATTTTTTAGTAGTAGGGTGGGCAATGCCCACCCTACGTTATTTCCTACCATTAGATCCCCGATAAATCCGCTCTGCTTGTTCCGGTGCTAGCCATGATATTGATGAAGAACCTTGTAACCCTCCATTATCGGCGCTATTAACAACTTCATAGTGCTGGCGATGGGGAAAATCGCAAGCAATGGGAGGAGGTGGAGCGTGACTAACTGTAAACTCGCCTGCAACTGGTCCATCTAGAGGGTCGTATTCGCCGAGCTGGGATTGAGGATGAACATAAGAGTGACTTTCGGGGTCGTAAGCTAAGACTTCTCCAGTTTCGATGTGATAGATCCAGCCATAAATTTTCAGCTTGCCTTGATACAATCTGGAGTGAACGACGGGATAAGTTCTGAGGTTCTCGATCTGGGTTAAGACATTTTCCGCGATCGCAATTTCTAATAATTCTTCTGTCTGATAAGTTTTATAGTTTTCCTTTATCAGTCGTCTAGTAGCTTCAGCGTGCTTCAGCCAATCGTGAACTAATGGCATATCTTCCTGGAGTTTATCTAATTGCAGTAGTCCTTTCATCGCGCCGCAATGGGAGTGTCCGCAAACAACAATTTGCTCAATTCCCAAGGCATGAATTGCATATTCTACCGCTGCGCCTTCGCCACCATTGGCTGCCCCATAGGGTGGGATAATATTTCCAGCGTTACGGATGACAAATAATTCTCCGATGTCTGTTTGAGTAATTAAGTTAGGATCGACGCGCGAATCGGAACAACTGATAAATAAAACCCTCGGTTTTTGTGCGTGGGAAAGCTGTTCAAACAGTTCCGTATGAGTTGAAAAGTAGTTGGTCTTGAAATCCCGCAGCCCTTTGATTAGTTTCTTCATAACTCCATGCCCTTGCTATTTCCCTGTTCGATCGCCTCACCGCACCAGAACCGCGATCGCCCCAATTGGTGTAAATCTTCTGACTTTATGAGTCTACCTAAAGCGCGATTGGAAAGAAAGTCATCTTATACATAAATCACAAAATATCAATGCAGTTTTCCATAGGTAGACATTAAAAAATTTTATACTGAGGTGCGAAGCAACAAAGTGACTTCTTCACAACTTAGCGCGATCGCTCAGTAAAATAATTCTGCTAAAACTAAACTTGAGCTAATAATAGATCGTCGTAGCGGCGTACTTCTAACAATCGATTTTTACTATCTACTAAAACAACTGTAGGACAAAAAGTTTCTAGTTCTGCTGGAGTTAATTGAGCGTAGGTCATAATAATCACCCGATCGCCACTCACTCCCAATCTTGCCGCAGCACCGTTTAACTCAACTTTTCTAGAGTTTGGCGGTGCGGCGATCGCATAAGTAATTAATCTTTCACCATTATTTACGTTGACGACTTGCACTTGTTCGTAGGGTAATATTCCAGCAGCATCTAACAAAGCGCGATCGATACTAATACTACCCACGTAGTTAAGATTTGCCCCCGTTAGGGTGCAATTGTGGATTTTAGCGAGGAGAAATGTGCGTTGCATGGGCGGGAATTGGGTTAAGTATAGAGACGTTACACGAACGTCTCTACATTTAGGAATTTAAACAGTTTCTGAGTCTGAATCGCGACCTTTTTCGCTACCAGCTTTGACACACTGTTCTACTAAAGGCATAACGCGATCGACATCTTGCCAACCGCGAATTTCGGTGACCTTCTTTTCTAAATTTTTATAGCTGCGGAAGAATTCGGCAATTTCATCTAAACGGTGAGGCGCAATATCGTTGAGAGATTTGACGTTTGCGTAACGCGGGTCTTTATCGGGGACGCAGAGAATTTTTTCATCGCGATCGCCACCATCGATCATTTCTAGCATCCCAATTGGTCTGGCGGCAATGATGCAGCCTGGAAAAGTTGGTTCGTCTATTAATACCATTCCATCTAGTGGATCGCCATCATCGGCTAAGGTATTAGGCACAAAACCGTAATCGTAGGGATACTGCACTGACGAATATAACACTCTGTCTAAAGCAAAAGCTTGCAGATCCTTGTCGTATTCGTACTTATTTTTGCTGCCAGCAACAATTTCAATCAAAACGTTAATTAAACCTGGCTTTGGTTGAGCCGGAATGAGGGATAAGTCCACAATAATTCTCCAAGATGACAGATAATAGCGATCGCGCATCGATCGCTTCACCTGTAGCATTTTAGGCTAATATGGACGGCTTAGACAGTGACCAGTTATCAGTGACCAGTGACCAGTAAATAAAAAATGTGAGGTGTAGTAAGAAATTTAAAATTCTCTAGCCACTAGCCACTAGCCACTCTTATTTATCTGTCCTTTGTAGCGAATAGGAAAGGGGCTGCTCTAGCTGCACGTCATTTGACGAGTAGTGAGCGATCGCCAGTAGAGGTACGATGAGCGTCAACACCGCGATCGCCGTTCCTACAATTTCTGCCAACCTATGGGGTGATTTCTCACCAGGGCTGACAGAATTACTACTACTTGATTCCATAAAAAATGTTCAAAACCTAGCTTTGGGAGAGTTCAAAGAATTTTATACGTCGATTAGGGCAAACTTATGCTCTATCTATTTCTATTCTAACTGCTCTCCCCAGAAAGACTGTTTGCTATTCAACAATCTCAAAACAAGGAACTAGGGACTGGGGATACTCCTACTCGCAGGGATATCTCTCGCTCCTAATCCTAGCCGTTTGCACATGCGTCCCAACTCTGTTTGCTCTGTTGGGGTGAGAACGCTCATTTCTTCAACGACAGCCGCAACGTGCGTCGGAAAGATATCACCGATCAGGTGCCTACCTTTTTCTGTTAAATGTACCTTGATGCAACGGCGATCGCCGACTTCTCGTTCCCGTCTTACCAGCTGCCGCTTTTCTAAATTATCGATCACTAAAGTCATGTTACCACCGCTTTTGAGCAGTTTCTCTGCTAAATCTCGCTGATGGAGAGGTCCCAGGTGATAAAGTACTTCTAGCACCCCAAACTGACTTACGGTCAAATCGACATCGAGCAAATGACGATGAATCCGATTCGATACCGATTCTGCCGCTCGAACTAACTTGACTAGCGTATCTAAGGCAAGAACCTCCTGTTGTGTGCCGAGGTGTTTTGTACCCATTAATTGTTTCACATTAAATAATTCAATACTACTTTATTTAGGAAAGATCTAGTTGTCAATTAATCTCATAGCAATTCTCGATTGCGTGCGTGACATCTGTAGGGGCGCACAGCCGTGCGCCCCTACAGATCGTCTGGATTACCCAATTGAAAATCGCTCTACTAGCGATCGCCAGTAGGATGAATCTTTTCTGTGCTTTCTCTCCCCCCTGCCGTTTTCTGTAAATTCGCTGTTGCATCTAGCCGCCAAGCAAGTAAGATAGTGGAGAAAAATCATCTACTAGAAAAAATTTAGCATCTATCTATGGATAGAAAAACAAAGCGTCTTACACTTCTGATTGTTTCCTGTAGTGCAGCTGGTGTAATTTTAGGGGGTACGTCAAGTTGGGCGGAAAGCAAACAGTGTTTGCAAGCTAACAATGTCACGAGCGACTGTTTGACTCAAAATTCTGTCATGAAAACTTTACAAGGCATGAGTACGGGTTTAATTGCGGGGGCAGGAGCAGCGTTTGGCGCAGCATGGCAGTTAAGGAATGAAGATTGAGCCAGAGGGGCTAGGGTTGGTTGTCGGTTGAGCTACTAGCCACTAGCTACTCACTAACTATGAGTTTGTCTTTGTCAGTAATATTACTACATATAAGAACGTCGTGCGTATTTTCAGGTGCGATCGCAGATCTATTGTTACTATTAAACGTTTATTTTTTATTGAGTTATTTGTTTTTGTTACTACAAGTATGTAAGTAAATCTTTGTTGCTAGCAAGTTTCTTTTAAAAATTACGTGAATTTGGTATTGCAGGGTACCACTTTGCCAAAAGTTTTTAAAGAATCAATAAAATTTCATATCACCTCTCAGTAGAAACTCTCTGTTAACAATTTTCCGTAAAATCTCGATTGAGCCACAATAAAGAAATTGTTAAATTTATATATAGATTGCTGACGCTAAAGCGTTTGAGTAATTAAAACATCTAGCACAAACTAACAGAAAGTATTCAAATCGATCTGTCAATTGATAGATTATGTGGCAATAAACAGCCTTTTATTAATAGCTATCCGTACATTTATTGTTCTAATTTATGTGCTTGAGCGAATAGCCATAGCTACGCAAGTATCTTCGTAAATTTGACATGCCAGCTTTCAACTATCTAACTTCAGCTATTTCGCTTGAAGTATAGGTTGGCTCGTGCAAATTTTTTTCAGCAAATAACTTACCTATCTGGAATTCACTTGAGATTCCACCATCGCCCTAATTATTCATAGGAAAAATATTGTGAAGCGATATCCTCATCTGCTTAAATATACTAAAAAAATTCTGCAAGGATTGAGCCTCATAGCTGTACTGTGCAGTCCTACTACTGTCTTAGCTGACCCTGTTGGCGATGGTTGGGCGCTTGTGTTCAGCGATGATTTTAATGGTACGCAAC
Organism: Chroococcidiopsis sp. [FACHB-1243]; assembly: GCF_014696895.1. Lineage (NCBI taxonomy): Bacteria > Bacillati > Cyanobacteriota > Cyanophyceae > Chroococcidiopsidales > Chroococcidiopsidaceae > Chroococcidiopsis > Chroococcidiopsis sp. [FACHB-1243]. The sequence goes on from NZ_JACJQX010000011.1 coordinate 94,231, forward strand.
TCGACAAAAAGAAATGGAGTACTTGTTATTGGTGGGGTAATAATGGCTGTACGAATGGTGGTAGTGGAGACGTGCAGTGGTATCAACCAGATGATGTATTTGTAAACAATGGCATTCTTCGTTTGAGAACCCAAAAACGCAAAATGAATGGCTATGAATATACCTCTGGAATGATTTCCTCGCACGATAAGTTTGCTTTTCAGTATGGTTATGCCGAAATGCGAGCAAAAATGCCCAACGGTCGGGGTTTTTGGACAACCTTTTGGCTAGCTTCTCAGCGTAGAGCGTGGCCTCCAGAAATTGATATCGCTGAGTATTTAGGTAGCCAACCCAACAACATGCATATGACCTACCACTATTCCACTCCGACTAGCAAGCACCAAAGTTCTCCTTGGGCATATACCGGGGCTGATTTTTCTGCCGACTACCACACATATGCAGTGGAATGGAATCCTAAAGAAATCATTTGGTATATCGATGGTATGGAACGGCGGCGCTACACGGCTACAGAACACATTTCTGCGGAAGCAATGTATGTGATGGCAACATTTGCCCTTGGTAAGGCTTGGATTGATACCCCACCGGATGAGACAACTCCGTTTCCCAGTTACTCCAACGTCGATTACATTAAGGTGTGGCGACACAAAGATAGTCCGTCAACACGCGCGGTCACATCGATAATTTCTGAAGCTGAAGGTCTGAAAGTAGCAGCTAAATCCAACGTGGCTCACGTAACATTTTTAGGGAACGCCAAAGCAGACGCTAAGTTAAGCAATCACATGGGAACGATGCTTGACTCGAATAAAGTGGATGATTCTGTCACTTATACAGTCAACGTACCAGAAGCCAGAACTTTTAATGTCAGGGTTGGAGTCAAACGATATCACAATAGAGGCAAATTTCAACTGTCAATTGGTGGTACTAACTGCGGTAATCCTCAAGACCTCTATGCTTCATCTTCTGATTACGTAGAGCTAGATTTAGGAAACATTACCTTTGATGCCTCTGGTAACAAATCTTTTAAATTTACCGTAGTGGATAAAAATGCTCAAAGCAGCAGTTATAAACTAGCATTTGACTATATCAAATTGATTCCAAAATGACCGCAGAAGTGATGAGTGAGAAGTAGGAAAATCTCTCTTCAGTGAGGTTGATAGCTCATCGTAGAGGCGCGAAATATCGTGTCTCTACAAAGCTTTCAACCAAATTCAACCAAAGTCCTCAGACAGATTATCTCATCCTATTAATTACCTGACTTATAGATCCGCTTCTCTCTATGGGGAATTGTATACATGTTAAACTTTTGCTTGATAATTAACCAGAAGAAGGGTAGATCTTCTACTAAATATCTTTTCCACAATCTATGAGGTTCTAACAAAAGTCTATACAACCATTCAAAGCCTACTTCGCTCATCCATTTCGGCGCTCGCTTGACATTTCCTGCTTCAAAATCAATCGTTGCACCTACAGCCAAAAAAAAATCAATCTTAGGTAGCTTGTTTCGATACTGATAAATCCATTTTTCTTGTTTTGGCGCTCCCACCCCGATTGCTAATACTGTAGCTCCCGAGCGATTAATCATTTCCACTATTTCCGCGCATTCTAGTTCGTTACGGTCAAACCCCAAAGAGGGAGAATGAGCGGCAACTACTATATTTCTACCTATTTTTTTATTGACCTTTTCTTGTGCCTTAGCCGCAGTTTCTTTTTGTCCACCTAGTAAGAAAATCTTGATTTTTTCATTGTTTCTGTGATAGGTACAGAAAGCAGGAAAAAAATCTGAACCAGAAATTTTTTCTTTAATTGGCGTACCCAAAAATCGCGAGGCATAGACCAATATTTGACTATCACATAGTTTGTAGTCAGCTATCTCGTAAGCTCGCAAAAACTCGCGATCGCATTGTAACTTCATCAGATGATCTACATTAGGCGTAAACACAACCCCTGACTTTAGCTGCCTCAGTAGTTCTTTGATACTTAAATTGTCAAAATCCAAGTTTAATAGATTAACTTTCCGCATTGATTTATTAGCTCCTCAATCGAGCCTTAAACTGAGACTATCACTTGACGATCTACTGACCAGTTACACCAACTAGTTATAGCTGTATCTGCCGACATTGCAATCCAAAACATATTGAGTAGCCAGTTTATTTCTCCTATCATTCCGATAATCATGCCATGAAATTGCCATAGTATACTATTAGGTGTGCAATCTAGTTGTCAAGCCTTGGGAAAACTTTATATTTGTTTATTTAATAACACCCCAAGGGATAACAATTTCATAGAAATATGTCGTAATTCAGTAGTTTATATGTAAGCTGGTGGTATTTGTGAAGGTTGTCAGCGCCGTTCTGGTTGTACCGACAAAAAACAAGTATCAAAAAGAACAATTTATTCCTTCTCGACCCGAGATACTTCGGGTACAAATTTGTAATGCAGGATTACCATCAAAATAGAGCGCGTTGTTTGTTTCGTGTATCAGAATGACTATTTACGTGTTCGCTCTCACGTAGAGATTGCTGACAGAGAATAGGACTGAACTTACAGTGAAAAAAGCTCCGCAGCAAGTATCGTGGCTGGGTCTTATATTACTTAAGTGTCCTCAAATTATATTTCGTTCTCATGCTAGCTACAGATAGCACATAATATCGTCTTCCTCTCGACATACCTAGATTGAGGTATTTTGCGTAAACATTCGCATTGTCAAATATTGAAATACATAATATGGTCTTATGGATCAAAACTGAGGTAGCAACGATAAGGGAACTTTTTTTAACCGAAAAAGTCAACAAGCGTCAATAGATCGTGTCTGCTTCATCACTAAATAGTTTGAATGATTGATAATGCTAGCATGGGACAATTCGGAGAGTAGCTTTTTTGCGAAGAATCGTCAAATTCAATACATAATAATTCAAACCTCATAGCCACTTATACCTGAAGTCATGAAAATAGCTTACCTCACTACATATGATGTCCTGAACCAGGCAAAGTGGCCGAAGTACCAATCAGGTTTATGTGCAGCAGGCTATTTCTTGGCACGGACTCTAGAAGAACAAAACGTACAACTCAATCTCTTGGGACCTTTAGAGGCAAAAAATACGCTATCGACTAGAGTAAAACGGCGAATATATACTTCTGTGCTGAAAAAGCAATACTATCACTGGACCGATCCTGCTGTTTTGCGCAATTATGCCAATCAAGCCATACAGAAAATGTCGCAATTCAATTCAGATGCCATCTTATGTCCAGAAAATTCTCTGCCAATTTCATATCTTGACTCCGATCTGCCGATAGTTTTGTGGTCTGATGCGACGCTTTATTCACTGATAAACTTTTATCCTTATCTCAGTAATCTCTGCCGAGAAAACTTTCAGAATATTACGGCAGTGGAAAAAGCAGCACTCGATCGCTGTGAGATGATTATCTATACCTCTGACTGGGCGGCTCAAACTGCAATTGACGCTTACAGTGTCGAACCATCAAAAGTTAGAGTGATTCCTTGGGGTGCAAATATAGAATGCGATCGCAGCCTTGATGATATTAGTAATATCGTGGAAGCGAGGGATAACAAAACTTGCAAGCTGTTATTTTTTGCTGTGGAATGGTTGCGTAAGGGTGGAGATGTAGCTTTAGCAGTAACCAAAGCATTAAATGAGGCTGGTTTACCAACAGAATTAACTGTAGTAGGATGTCATCCGCCTGAGTCGGAAACCTTACCGAATTATGTTAAAGTTATTGGCTATATTAATAAATCAACAGCAGATGGTCGAACTGCGCTCGATCGAATTTTAGCTGATTCGCATTTTCTGATCCTACCTACCCGCGCCGATTGCGCTCCTCATGTTTTAATTGAAGCTAACTCTTTTGGCGTTCCCTGTTTAACTACAAATGTAGGTGGAATCAAAACAATTGTTAAAGATGATGTGAATGGAAAAGTCTTCGAGCTAGACACAGATATATCCGAGTACTGCACTTACGTAACTCATGTATTCGAGCATGACGATCGGTATAAAGCTTTAGCTAATTCTTCTTTTTATGAGTATGAAATTCGGCTCAACTGGACTGTGGCAGCCAAGGAAGCAAAAAAGTTAATTATGGATTTAATCTAGCAAGTCTAATTTTTTGAGCAAGTTCTGCTATAATTTGCTAGATTTTGCTGAACTGAACTAAATATGAACATAGCTTTTGTGACTCATTATGATATTTTCAACAGCAATAAGTGGCATCCAAAAGCAATCGGTTTTAGTGGCACGAGTTACTATAAAGCCCAATCACTCCAAGATCGGTTCCCCAATTTTGAATATATTGGTCCGTTAACAGAACGGTATTCTCTAGGGATTAAATTTAAAAGACGTTTGTATAGATATTTGTCTACCAAAGCTTATTACGATTGGGCTGCAATCGATTTGCAAAAGAATTACGCTCGACAAATTAATACCAAATTGTCAAATAGTAACTCTCAGTTAGTTGTTTGTCCAGATATTTCTACGATCGCCTATGTAGAATGCCAGCAACCGATTGTTTTATGGACGACAAATACTTATGGAGCTTGCATTGACTTTTACGATGATTTTAGCAATCTTTGCCGAGAAACGATCGACAATCTCGTAATGCTCGACCGACTGGCTCTCAGTAAAGCACAAATGGTAGTTTTTCCTTCTACTTGGGCAGCGGAAGCAGCAATGAATAGCTATCAAATCGATCGCAGTAAGGTTGAAATCGTACCATATGGAGCTAACATAGAATGCGATCGCACGATTGACGACATTCAAAACCTAGTAGAAGCAAGAACAGCAGAGCGATGTAAGTTATTGTTTCTTGGAGTCAGTTGGTATCGTAAAGGAGGAGATATAGCTTTAAAAGTTGCTAAAAAACTCAAACAACTAGGTATCGATGTCGAGTTAACAGTTGTTGGTTGTCAGCCTATAACTGACGAACCATTACCAGACTACGTGGTTAATGTTGGGTTTATCAAAAAATCCGATCCTGAAGGTAGCGATTGCTTAAATCAATTAATTTCCGAGTCTCACTTTCTCATTTTACCATCCAGAGCTGAGACTTATGGAAATGTGCTTTGCGAAGCTAATTCATTTGGAGTTCCTTGCCTGACAACTAAAGTTGGCGGGATTCCTAGTATTATTCAAGATAATGTGAATGGAAAACTATTTGCCTTAGACGCTGATGTTAAAGACTATTGCGAGTATATAGCCCATTTATTTAGTAACTACGCCCAATACAAACAACTAGCATATAGTTCATTTCACGAATATGAAACTCGTCTTAACTGGTCAGCAGCAGGGCGATCGATGCAAACCATCATTGCAGAAAAATTTAACCAATAAATTTAGGCACGATCTGTTGTTGTTGCAGCAGCTCTAAACTTAATAGTTGTTTATTTAATTCTGATTGACTCATGTTTTCCTGATTTTGAAACAAGGCAGTGAAAGCTCCAGCACCTATACCATCTTGAGGGAATAGACGATAACAAGGAATAGTGGTTAAATGAGATTGGTAGCGCTCTAAATGAGAAATACTCACGGGTTGAAATTGCGGAAATTTAGCTAAAAACCACTCACACACTTGCTCGTTTTCTTCGAGTGAATAAGTGCAAGTCATGTAGGCAAGATAGCCTTGAGAGGCAACAACTTGCGCTGAGTTAGCAATAATTCTCTTTTGTCTACTAGCATTTTTATTAATTAAAGTTGGATGAAAGCATCCTAATGCTTTATCTCCTTTAGCTAGCAAAGATTGCCCGGTACAAGGAGCATCAACAATTGCAAGACTGCAAGCATGAGGTACGCGCTGAGTCCAAACCTGCGGATCGATATTGGTGACAGCAGCAGGGCTAATTTGACAACGTTTTAAGTTAGAAATTAGCATTCCCAGACGCTTACCAATAACTTCATTGCTTATCAGTAATTCTGGCTGTAATGCTTTCCAGGCAAAAATTCCTTTTCCTCCTGGTGCAGCACACATATCTAAAATAGATGAAATCGGTTGAGAGATAGCTAGCAAGGTTGAAGCAGCAAATATTGAGGAAAAATCCAAGCAATAGTAATAACCGTCCTCATGTAAAGGAAACTGTCCTGGTTTTTCACCAGGTGATACGCAATCTACAAAAGCAGGTTGCCATGTAGTTGCAGTTGTTACTGCAAATGGTAAAGATTCAGGCTTTTGCCGACACCAGATAATGCAGGGAGGAAAAGATTGCGGCTGAGTTAAGGCTTGAATAAATTGCTCTCGTGCTGTTGAATCGTCAAATAAACGCCGACTGAGCTTAAGCAACAAATTTGAAGGCTTGTCCACACAAGGAAAATCAAAGCTCTGCGTTTTCTATTGTAATGGGAATGGGAAGTCAGTTATCAGGGAGCAGGGAGCAGTTATCAGTGACCAGTGACCAGTGACCAGTTATCAATTACCAATTACCAATTACCAATTACCAATTACCAATTACCACTCAACTACCAATGACAAATGACTAATGACAATCTAATTACGTTGCCAAACTTTAATATGATCGATTTCTAGATTGTTTGGTAAAGGCGTAGAGTTGTCGGGAGGGCTATTAGTCCACGCTTTGCCGAGAGCAAGAGTTGCTGTAACGTACATTGCTTCGTCGGGGATATTGCCACTATTGGTATAACGCCGCCGTTCGACACCATCCACGTACCAAACAAGTTTATCTGCTTCCCATAACAAGCCATATGTATGATAGCCGCCAGAAAAATCAATTCCACCCCACCAGCCAGATGATGATTCGTGAGCGCCACTACCGTTTTTATAGTGGATCGTCATGTGGACATTGTTTGTATTAGAACCCACAAATTCGGCAACATCTATTTCTGGGGGCCAGTTTTTGTTTTGTGATAACAACCATAGTGTGGGCCAGAAACCATTGCCTTTAGGCACTTTAGCGCGAAACTCCACGTAACCGTACTGAAAAGCAAACTTATCGTGAGATGCAATCATTCCAGAAGTGTAGTTTAAACCGTTAGACGGCTTTCGCTCTGCACGCAAACGTAAGATTCCACCTCCTACTGATACATTATTCGGGCTAAACCATTGCAAATCGCCAGCGCCGCCATTCGTACACCCATTGGGAGCCCAATAAAAACAGGGAGTCCACTTACCAGTATCTAATCCAGAACCGTTGAAGTCGTCGCTAAACTTGAGCTGCCAGTTACCAGCAGGAGGATCGGCTAGTGCTGCTGTGGGGCAACATACTATCATCAAGGCACTAAAAGCCAGCAAAACTTTGTCCTTCCAGTTACGCAACCGAAGGTTTTGTTGCATGTAAATATTTCCTTTTGATTCAATTTCCAGAGGAGATAGCAGTTGTTGATGAGCTATTGATTGCCGAAAAAACAAAAAGCTATCTCTTGACGCACCGTATTAATAAACCATTTCGATCGGTGTAGAGTCAAGAAAAAATTTTTTTTGTGCAGTATTTATGCAGCTAAAGCGGAGTTTTATTTCTGGCAAACGAAAATACTAAGTAGGTGATTTAGCTTGCAACCCTTTCGTTATAGTGGTTGTATCGATCGCTTGGTTTACGAAACGAGTCGAAAATATAACCATAAATATCTAAATTACAAAATAGCCAATTTGTGATGTATTGATATTTATAAAAATTTATCAATTTCCGACTGAAAAAAATTACTGAATAGCCAAATATCGATTTATTGTTGTGTCAAGTTTTTCTTATCAAATTGATAAAATATTTTGAATATCTTGAAATTTCCAGCAAGGCTGTGGCTTTCGAGGGAACAAGGAAGAAGTCGCAAGTCAAAAGCTTCTCATCTCTCGCCAACAACCAACAACTCTTCACGATTCACTGTTCCCCATTCCCCTGAATCAAAAACTACTTTTTCGCGTAATGATAGATATCAAAATTAGTTAGTTGCACATGAGACTCTAGTTTGTAAGATTGAGCCATTGAGCTTTCTAAATCAAAATTTCTTTTCTTTTCCCAAAAAGCTTGGTCGCTAATTGCAATAATTGCTGTGTTTGCATTTTTAGTAACGCGACTGACTTCTGCTGCTAATTTAGTTGTATCGAGTCCTAAGCCATCTATTGTTAGAGTATCGCCATAATAAGGTAGCAAGTAAGGCACGCCGTAAAGAAGCACGGATTTGGTATCTTGGCTATTGTTTTTGCTCAGATATTGAGCAATTTCACGATAGTTTTCCCGCTGATATCTGGGTTCAAAATAATAGTTATAGTTTGCGTATAAATTGAGTAGTAGTAACACAATAAACGCAAGACGATACAAATTTTTCCATGCTGTTGTTTTTCTAGAACTAGATCTAAGTGCAATTGGTAATAGAAACGCTAGGGGAATGTAGATATAAAAAGAGTGTCGCGGTAGCCAATTAAATTTAGTCACAATCGCAAAGGCAAGTGCGATGATAAAAGCTGCTGAAAAGGTAATCAGAAAAAAACTATCAATTAGACGAGATTGTTTATATTCTGGCGATCGCAGTTTTAAGCCTCTGACAAGTCCGATAATAATAATGCTAGCAACTAATCCAAATAGTAATAAAACAGGTAAATAATTGAAAATGAGTTGCAGGCGATCGCCACCCCGCATCTGTTCGATTGGTGGACCGTAAGTTTCTCCAACTAATAAGCCGTAGAAAACAAAAGCTATATTTTGAATAACTGATTGATTCGATGGCGTGACGTGAACTTTTGTCGGATCGGTGGCTACAGGAGAAGCTAGATAAAATATTGCCGCAGGTACACAGGCAATTGCTACAGGTAGCCACCATTGCAGCCACCGCTTAATATTTTTAGAAACTAGGAGGTGAGCGATACATAAAGCGAGAGTATAAATTCCAATAAAAATACTACAGAATAGACCGACAGCTGTAGTTATACAAAATAGCACCTGCGCGATCGCCGTAACTCTAACATTTTTTTGCGGTAATATTTGACTGAGGAAATATAACTGTAGAGATGCTAAAAATAAGAGTAAAGTATACGCTCTCGTTTGCTGGCTGTAATAAACTCCGTAAGCACTAAACGATAAAAAGAGCGTTAACCATAGAGCGTGTCTCCTCCCGTATAGTTGCCATGCAGTAGTACACAAAATAACGATCGTGCCAATTCCCAGTAAAGCAGAAAGGGAGCGAACGGCAAATTCGCTACTACCGAATAATTGTCGCCAAAAATGTAATACTAAATAATAAAACGGCTGAAAGCGATCGCCAGTATCTGTAGTAACAATTGTGGAAATAATAGCTTGAATGCTCGTACCGTCAGAATAATATAAACTAGCACCTTCATCCAGCCATAAACTCTTATCTTGCAAAAGGAAAAATCGCAGAAAAATGCCGATTGCAAGAGTTAAGCCAATAATCAGATAGTACTTAAAATTAGAGGCTCTAATGCGTTCTAGTGACGTTCTTTGTAACAACATAAGATAAGTCGTAAGTTATAAGTCGTAAGTCAGAAGTCATTCACCCTGCTCCCTACTCCCTGCTCTCTGCTCTCTGCTCCCTTTCTTCACTGATAACTGATTAGCTTCCAACTTCTATTTCGCGATCGCGGTGGATGCGGTTTTTTTGCCAAGTTCCCATCGATTGAGCTGTCAAAGCCTCAATCTGACGATAAATCGAGGTGGGAAGCAGCCATAACAGATAAGCAGCAGCCAGCGTCATCAGCGTGCGACGCGGATCTGTCAAGACAATACCCCAGTGAGTTGCTAAGGCTCGGTGCATGAGCTTTACAGCGATTGCACCTGCTTTGAAACGGATGGCACTACGAGCCAAATAACGCATGTGATATGCTTTAGCAGGTTTCTCCCACTCAGAGATAAATTCCGGTGCATAGGAGCGGGTTTTTTCGATCACTTGTTCTAGATATTCTAGTTGCTTGAGCAGGTTGGCTGAGAGTCCGCCAGAGTTGACGCGATACAAAGTGAGAGCCTCGGGAATGCCAGCAAATTGCCACTGAGTTTGGCTTGCAATCCGCAGCCAGCATTCAACATCTTCTGCTTGGCGAAAGCGCTCGTCGAAATAAAATATTTCTGGGAATTTTTCTGGAGTTCCGTGAAGATTATCGGTAAAGGCGATCGCATCGAGAGTTTCTCGACGCAACACCGCCGCCGAACCATTACCTACAGGATTATCGCACAGCAGGCACTCTGAGGAAATATTTTCTAGCTGCGGCATGAGATAAGTCCCCAAGCGATGTCCCGTTTCATCAATTAAAGCCGAACGACTGAAACTCACTCCCACATGAGGAGAGTTTTTTAAATGCTCGATATGTTTCTCTAACTTTTGCGGCAACCACAAATCGTCTCCGTCTAAAAAAGCAATATACTCTCCTTTTGCGTGACGAATACCTGTATTTCTCGCACCAGCCAAGCCTCGGTTGCGTTGACGAATAATCTGAATTCTGGGGTCAGTAAATTGCTGGCAAATTTCTACACATCGATCTGGAGACTCGTCATCAATAATCAAGATCTCTAAATTTTTGTAAGTCTGGTCTAACACCGACTGAACTGTGGCACTGATATATTTCTCACAACGGAAAACTGCAATTACCACAGAAACTTGTTTCATATGACTCCTTTCGGTTATCAGTGAAGAAAGGGAGCAGGGAGCAGAGAGCAGGGAGCAGGGTAAAAAGAGCTGAGAGAGCTGAGGGAGAAAAGAGAGCTGAGGGAGCAAGACAATTCACAATTCGGAATTAATTCCGAATTCCGAATTCTTCTCACGCACCACGCACCACTATTCTCTTAATTCCTGGAGAATTTTCCGCTTTTGATTCGAGCCTGTTATCTGAAGTGCTAAAGATTGGATCTGGTGATAAGTAGAATTAGGCAATAACCACAGCAAATACGCAGCTGCTAAAGTCATCACCGTTCGCCGTGGTTCCTCAAACAAAATTGACCTATATGTAGATAGAGCTTTGTGAGAAAATTCAACGGCAGTGGAGCCTGCGGATAAAGTGACAGCTCGACGTGCTAGATGTCGGAGTTGATAAGCCATAGCTGGTTTTTCCCACTCAGCCATCATCTCTGGTGAGGTATAGGCACGTACTTTCTCTAACATAGTTTCCCAAGAGCTTAGTTTCTTATACAACTGGGCAGAAAATCCTTTGGGATTCACGCGATACAAAGTTAAAGCTTCTGCTAATCCTTCAAGTTGCCAATCTGTTTTTAGCATCATTCGCAGCCAACATTCTACATCTTCTGACGGGTGTAAGCTGCGATCGCAATCGAAATAAGAGACTTCTCCCGATCTAGAATCGACAAACTTAATTGCTTCTAACAATTCTTTACGAATTGTGGGAACTGAACCGTTACCAATTGGCGTACGACACAACAGATCGAGAGGTGTAATATCTGTTAATTTGGACATTTGATAAATACCCAAAGGTTTATCTGCTTCGTCAATAAAAGCTGAACGACTAAAACTGAGTCCCACGTTTGGCGATTTATCTAGATGTTCGACATGTTTTTCTAGCTTGTGGGAAACCCAAAGATCGTCTCCATCTAAAAGTGCTATGTAATCACCTTGAGCTTGACGAATTCCCGTGTTCCGAGCTGCTGCAACCCCTTGATTTTGCTGGCGAATAATTCTAATCCGGGGATCGGTAAACTGTTGGCAAATTTCGTGACTGCGATCGGTGGAGCCATCGTCAACAATTAATAATTCAAAATTTTTGTAGGTTTGTGCCAATACAGAGTTTATTGTCTTTGCAATATATTTTTCAACTTGATAAACCGGAATGATGACAGTAACTAATTTCATATTTCAGAGCTTGGTGAATTTATTTATTGGTAATTGGTAATTGGTAATTAGTAGTTTCTGGAAGCCATCAACCATCAACCATTAAGAGTGACGCAATACATGGCGGTTTGTCCAAATCGTAAACAAGGGAAGGAAGAGCATGTGAACGATTAAAACTGCTGCTGCAACACCGATAACCTGCCAATGGACTCCAATTAACAAAGAGAGAGCAAACACAGTCGTAAAAGCTAGATTCCAATATAAATCTAAATTGGGTTTGCCTACAGCTACTAATAATTGCGAAGCAGCATCGGCGAAGGGTCTGGGAATTGCTGACAAGCAAATTAATATCAGCACGGGAATAGCAACGATCCACTGACTACCAAAAATAATTGGTACGTACCAATAAGCTAGGCTAGATTGTAGAAGAACTAAGGGAAAAATAATTAGGCTAATAATTTTAAGTGCGCTGTAATAAGATTTACTTAACTCCAACATGCTAGCTTTAGCTTTACATAGATGTGGCAAAATCGCTGTATTGATTGCTGTGACTATACTCAGGCTAATTCCCAGTCCGGCATTGAACCCAAAAAAATAAATTCCTAATTCTTTAATACCTAAGAACCTACCAACTATTAAATAATCTAAGTTATTTCTCAGCACCTTGAGAAATTGCACGCCACAGATATTTTTACCAAAATCTAAAATCGATCGCCAAGCTTTTGTCGTAAATTTAGCAGTAGGATGCCAAGCGTAACTTTTACGATAAATTATGATTTCCAGCGGAGTCACCAAAACCCAAGGTAAAACGAACGCCCAGATTCCCCAGCCGCGAACGGCAAATAAAGCAGATAACATATAACTAGCGAGATTTCTAACGACAGCAGCGATCGCGCACACTCTAAGTCGATTTTCGCGAACGATTAAAGCAGACTGGATAGCGGCAAAAGGCCACATTAAATAGGGTATACCAGCAATACAAATGGGTAGAATTAAATCGATTTCGCGAGTCAGGCGATCGCGATAAAACCAAGCAATAGGAAAAGCAAGTAGGCATTGAGCAAAAAATAAGCCTGTAAAGATACTCCAGTTTAACCAATAACCAGAGTTACAAATAGTCTCTAATTCTTGGCGATCGCATTGAATAATTTTGGCACTTACCCCGATCTCCATAAAAACTCGCATAAACTCATTGACTGTAGAAACAATTGCCGCTAAGCCGTAGTCATAAGGAGTCAAAAAACGAGCTAAAATTACTGTCAATCCGAGGCGAAAAATCCGAGAAATAATTTCTGCCGAACCTAACCAGCTAAGATTGCGAACGAATCGATTGGAAAGTTTTTGAGGTAGCCTAGATAAAATAGCTGATAGGATAGGCATTGAGTTTATAAATTGTTTTTCATGATTCCAGCTCGAATCAGATTCAGGGCAGGCGATCGCTGGATAGTCTCCTATTCAATATATAGTTGATGTAGCTATTATTTCCTACACTAACATCATCAATCTTAAAGAAAGCTAGTAATTTATTACCCAGCTATAGCTAGAAGTTTAATTGTAGACAAAAGCGGAATTTACAAATTATACTTACGTTGCTACAGCGCCACTATGCAAACACAGTTACTGAACGACGCAGTTATGTAAGCATATAATTATTTAAATATATTTAAATATATAATTATGCGGCGGTGTTATCTTGAAGGGAGCTAGCGCGAATTCGAGTAATTTTCAATAGTAAATAATTAGCAAGTTTAGGCGATAGTAGTTGAATCAGCAGTAATTTTACGAGTAGTGTTTGAACTTTTCTATTTAATAATATTCGAGGTTGTAACTGAATAGCCATTCGCAACTTGTGCCAAGCCACTCCTGCTGCTGCTGCACCCGGAATTTTAGTTAGATATAAGTGGGCTAAATAGCGATAAAGATTAGCCAAGCTTTGATTTTTTAGATATTGTAACTGAGCGGGAGCTAATTGAAATGCTCGGTCGATAACTCGAATTGCATCTTTCTCCATCACCTCAATTTTGGCAGAAGCCGAACCAGCGGTTTGACGGTAAAAAATTTGAGTTTTAGGAACGACTACAAAATCGTACTTAGCTGCTAAACGGAGATACAAATCCCATTCTTCTGCATGGGTTAGGCTTGGATCGAATTCGCCAACATCTGCTAAAGCAGTTCGGCGAATCAAAGGATTTGAACCACTTAAGAGAAAATTAGTTTTCAATAATTCTGCATAGACATTACCCTCAAAATATATGGGGCGATCGTCATGAAAAAACTTGCCTTGCCGATCCATGAAGCACGTCCAACTATAGGCAACTCCTGCGGCTGGATGTTGCTGTAATGCTGCTAATTGAAGTTCTAATTTATCTGGTGTCCACAGATCGTCAGCATCGATAAAGGTGATATATTCGCCAGTAGACAGAGAAATACCACGATTGCGGGCAACTGATACGCCACCGTTTTCATAGGAAGCTACTTGAATCCGAGGGTCTCGAACGGTTTGGATTAATTCGAGCGTGCGATCGCTAGACCCATCGTCAATAACAATTAACTCAAAATCTGTAAAAGTTTGTTTTTGAATCGAAGCAATTGTTTCTAGAATAGTATTTTGGGAATTGTATGCAGGTACAATAACTGAGATTGTAGGCATGTCTTAACTCTTGAATGAGAGGGTTCTTGTTTGGCGATCGGCAAAAATTGGTACGTCTTCCTTAAAAGCTATTCCCGTTAGAATTAACCCTTGCCAATAAAGATAGGAAGCCAACTGAATATCTACAGCAGCTGTGGCAATTAGTAAGACCAAATAAATATTTAACGCAGTTTTAGCGATCGCGCTTTTCCTAGCTTTCAGAGTTAGCTCGACAAAACCCCAGACGATCGCAAATGTAAAGGCAAGAAAACCTACAACTCCATGCAAATATAATAAATCGGGCCAATGATTGTGAGTCCCGATCGGCATATGTTCTGTATATTTTGGTCCTTTCTCTTCTACAACTCCATGACCCCAAATTGGTGCTTCCATCCAACGATTCATCGTCACTTCAGCTAGGCGTTTTCTAACAACTTCAGAACTCCGACGAACGCCACTAATTACCCGATCCCAAGCTGTTTGCATTAGCTCGATCAGTTGAGGCGCAATCATGCCGATCGCAACGCTGAGTAGACCTACGAGCAGTTGAATGTACCAACCAAAATTAGTCAACAACCAAGAGGCGATCGGCACGGCAACCAGACAAACAATTGTCGATCGCGAACCAGAACCTACGACCATTGCCGCACCTCCGATCGTGCCAATCCAACGCCATTTTTTATTGGCTTCTTGACTAGATAAAAAGAAATAAATATTTCCAATAATACCTAAATTATTCGCAAAGTTAGCAAACAAACGCAAACGAAATTGTCGAGCTTCACCAAAGTCTCCACCAACATCAAATAAATTAACAGTATAAAAACTAGCAGAACCGCGAAATGCAACTAGGGGAGAAACATAAGAAAAGCTCGGTATCCGTAATAAATACATAAAATAACAGAGCGTCGCTAAAATTAAGCTCTGCAAGCAAAGAATACAAGCAGCTCGATAAATGACTTGCGGACGAATTTTTAGGCATCCAGCTAAAGGAAATAATGCCATTAAAGCCCAACTTCGCGCCCAGTTGTTGACCGTGGTAAAAATAAACTTTGGTATCCCTAGATCGAATTCCATATGGGACATAAAGATTGTTAGCTCTATGAATAACATGCCAACAATCCAGATCCATACAGATAGCGGAATGCTAATTTTTTCTGACTCTGGTGTGTCCTTTGTTTGGAACCACCATCTTTTAAAGACACACCCTGCCAAGATAAATCCTAGTGCTGGAATCCAAACGAGTTGCGCTCCCAGAAAATAAATGGGATACGTCAAAATTATGGTGTACCAGACCAATTTTTCCTCAAAGTTTTGAGGTTTAACACTCATGGGATTTTCCTTAAGGGAGCAGGGAGCAGGGAGCGAGCGATATTAATTGCAACTTGCGAATTCCAAATTCCGAATTCCGAATTCCGAATTCCGAATTCCCCTTTACCCCTCCACAATCCGATGATGAGTCTTGCGTTCTAGTTCTAGCATTGTCATCCGTCTTTGTCGCAGCCAGAATGCGAGTATACCTGCGCTGACAAATAAAGAACCACCCGTTGCGCCAAGTAAAATAAACATCCTTTTCGGCGAACTCGGAGATCTTGGTAAGTTCGGTTCTGCCACAATTTGTAGTAAGGGATAGGAACCAAAGGCGTTTGACCTAATGATATCTAAGTTGGCAAGAGTAGAAGAGAACACTGCTTCAGATACCTGTAGTTCGCGCCTGAGAGCTTCTAAAGTCGTTTCTTTCTGTGATAAAGTACGGAGGCGGTTTTCTAATTGCAAGATTTGCTGTTCGGTTTCTTTGGCTTGAGATTGCAAGCCGCGATTCTCGGCTTGAGCATCGACGAGCGCTTGGAAGAGGTTTTCTCGCGCCGAACCGTTACTAGTATTAAGGTTGAGTTGTTGAATGAGATCTTGGCTGACTGGTCGTCCGAGTAACGACTCGCTACGGACAAGCATTGCTTTAGCTGCTGCGTCGCGCTTATTTTGCTCTGCAATAATCGTAGGATGATCGGGTAAAAATCTGGCGCTCAGCGTCACCAAATTGGCGCTAGTTTCACTGTAGTTTTTTAAGTTTTGCTGAAATATTTGATCTGTTTGCAACACGAAGGCATTAGCAGCATCCTGTTCCGAAAGGTTTAGATTAGCTGCCAGTTGTTGTAAGCGAGAACTCGATTGTTGTTGTTGAGCGACAATTTCAGCTCGTTGTTTGCGTAAAGCTTCAATATTGTCAGAGAGAGCTTTGAGCTGATCGCTAGAGTTCAAGCCAGAGATTGCTTTGTAGTCGGAAAGCCGCTTTTGAGCCATTTCTAGCTTGCGCTGGGAAGAACTTAAAGCAGATTGGAAACTGGCATCGCGTTGAATGAATTCTTGGACTCTGAGTTCGTTGACTCTTGCCTGGATTGCTCTGTAAACAGCGTAAGATTTGTCCCGTGCTTCTTCAGGATTGTCTCCTGTCATTTGAAATTCGATAATGCTAGTACTGTCGCCAATCTTGACTTTAGGTTTGCCAAACTCTTGAGGAGTCATATCCATTTGAGTAGCAGCAATCTGAATTACGGCATCGCTTTCCGCGAGAAATTTATAATTCTGTCTGGGATCTTGAGTACTAATGCTGTAGGGAGAGGAGCTGTCTAAAGAAGTCTGTCCGATCTCTGGAAGGGATACTCTAGCTTGAGCAGCAGTTCCTGGCACGTTAACAGCCCATCCACTCGTATAGGTTGGAGCTTTAAGCTTTAAATACGCTAAAGCCGAACACCAAATGGCAGCATTAGCCAATATACCAATCAGTAAATAGGGAGACCAATGGACTTGCTGTAGTCTTGACTTGGGAAACGGGCGAGAAATTGTCACGGATTCAGTCATTCAGCAATCCTCCTAGCAGATGTTTCAACTGATACATTTTTTTACAAAAATAACTAGCTGCTACGCAAACTTTAACTATAAAAAATTACTCCGTCTCAACCTCTCGCCTGTATTTCATTACACCTACTCTAAAAACATAATTTCTCAGTCTTGGGTATGAATGTGAACTAATACTAAATAGTTAGTACAGATCTGCCAGCCAGCCGAGTGTTGCCTCAGATTATAGACTAACTCCTAATTGCTCTAGCAGTTACAAATCTTAATTTACACTGAAATCTGATTTTGTGACTAAAGGAGCGAAAATCACCTAAATTTTCCCTGGATTTAGTAATTTTTTTATCCTAGTTGAAGTGAGTCAGGAGGACAGGAATAGATCTCTCCTGTGAAAAGTCAAGCAATACGGAGTATATTTGATAACATAGATTGCCATAAAAAAGTCGTTCTCAATTAGCAAATTTTTAGTGAATACCCGATTTAAAAAGCATTCACTGAGGCGATCGCCACTAAATTGCTAACTAAAAACAACGAGAAAATTTCAGTATTGTTTATGACTTAATTTGTATCAGGCTTAGAAAGAGCTGGCGAATAGGTGACAACTGAGCGTTGACGCTGGAAAGAAAGAGCGTCATCCTGACAATCGACTTGAATGGTGTCGCCTTCGGTAAAAGTCCCCTCTAATAATTTAGTCGCCAAAGGATTTCGTAGGTGGCGTTGGATGGCTCGTTTGAGCGGACGAGCGCCGTATACGGGGTCGTAGCCAATATCTACCAAGTAATCTTGAGCTGCTGACGATAGCACGATGCTAATTTTTTGTTCGTCGAGTAATCTTTCAAATTGTTTGAGTTGAATGCCAACGATTTGCCGCAGTTGGCTGCGATCGAGGGGATGGAAAATAATCAGGTCATCAATGCGGTTGAGAAATTCGGGGCGGAAATGCGATCGCAATACCTCTAAAACTTGTCGTTGTATCTGTTCGTAGTTCGCATCATCTCCAGACAAATTGAGAATGCGATCGCTACCGATATTACTCGTCATGACGATCACCGTATTGCGAAAATCAACAGTTCTGCCCTGAGAATCTGTAATCCGCCCGTCATCTAGCACTTGCAGGAATATGTTGAAGACATCTGGGTGAGCTTTTTCCACCTCATCTAACAACAACACGGAGTAGGGACGGCGGCGGATTGCTTCTGAGAGTTGTCCTCCTTCCTCATAGGCAACGTAGCCTGGAGGCGATCCTACTAGCCGCATCACAGAAGATTTATCCATATACTCGGACATATCCAGTCGCACCATTGCATCGTCCGAATCAAATAAAAACTGCGCCAATGCCCGCGCTAATTCTGTTTTACCCACCCCTGTTGGACCCATGAACAAGAAAGAGCCGATGGGACGACCAGGATCTTTCATTCCCGCCCTAGCGCTGCGGATAGCTGCTGCTACAGCCGATACAGCTTCAGATTGACCGACGACTCTAGCGTGCAGGTGGCTTTCGAGTTGGAGTAATTTCTGGCGTTCTGACTCTAACAGGCGATTGATTGGAATACCCGTCCACTTAGCAACGATCTCGGCAATATCAGCCTCAGAGACTTCTTCTCGTAACAGTGTAGAACCCTGGCTTTGAATTTCTATTAGTAAAGTTTCTTTCGCTTCGCGATCGCGCTGTACTCCTTCTAGTTGCCCGTATTTCAGCCGCGCTGCCGTGTTGAGATCGTAGGCGCGTTCTGCCTGTTCGATCTGTACCCGCAAAGATTCTTCTTCTTTTTTCAAAGCCCCGATCGCGTCGAGGATCTGTTTTTCACCCTGCCACTGAGAGTTTAATTCCTGTTGTTTTTGCGTTAATGTAGAAATTTCTTGCTCGATCCGTTCCAAGCGTTCTTTGGTAATGGCGGCGCGTTGGTCTTCACCTGCGATCGAGAGTTTTTCCATCTCTAGCTGCATTAAACGGCGATCGATGATTTCTAGTTCTGTCGGCTTAGAAGTGATCTCCATTTTCAGTTGGGCAGCAGCTTCATCGACGAGATCGATCGCCTTATCGGGTAAAAAGCGATCGGTGATGTAGCGGTGGGAAAGCGTCGCTGCTGCAACCAAAGCAGAATCAGTAATTTTGACGCTGTGATGTGCTTCGTATCGTTCTTTTAAGCCTCGGAGAATCGAAATTGTCGTTTCTACCGAGGGTTGATCGACAAAGACTTGTTGGAAGCGGCGTTCTAAGGCTGCGTCTTTTTCAATATACTTGCGGTACTCATCTAAAGTCGTCGCGCCAATACAGCGTAACTCTCCCCGCGCCAGCATTGGTTTGAGCAAGTTTCCCGCATCCATTGCGCCTTGAGTCGTGCCACCCGCACCGACAACGGTGTGTAATTCGTCAATAAATAAGACGATTTGCCCGTTAGATTCGGTGACTTCCCGTAACACAGCCCGCAAACGGTCTTCAAATTCGCCGCGATATTTTGCCCCAGCAATCAAGCTACCCATGTCGAGAGTAATGAGCTGCCTGTTTTTGAGAGATTCAGGGACATCGCCTTTGATAATTCTTTGCGCTAACCCTTCCGCGATCGCGGTTTTCCCGACACCAGGTTCGCCAATTAAAACAGGATTATTCTTCGTGCGGCGAGACAATACCTGAATCACGCGCCGCACCTCATCGTCTCTACCAATGACGGGATCGAGCTTGCCAACTTTTGCCTGTTCCGTCAGGTCGCGCCCAAATTTTTCTAAAGCTTCGTAGCGTGCTTCAGGGGTTCGGTCTATGACCTTTTGATTGCCACGAATCGCCTTAATTGCCGCTTCTAGCTTTGCCGTATCGAGATTGAAGCCTTTACACACCCTACGCCCGATCCGTTCGTCCTCCCCAAACGCTATCAGCAGATGTTCGACTGAAACGTGTTGGTCTTGCCAATCCGTTCTAATCGCATCTGTCCGGTCGAGCATCAGATCCAAATTTCGACCCAAATAAAGCTGACTGCTTTTACCCACTTTCGGCTGTCGCTTGGCAAAAGCTTCAAGCTGCTGATTCATTGCTGCGGGATCGACACCAGCTTTAGTCAGAATCCGATTAGCCAGCCCTTTTGGTTGTTCTAAAAGTGCGATCGCGAGGTGTTCGACCTCCAGTTGTTGTTGCTGAAAACGTTGAACCATCAAATCCTGAGAATTGACGATCGCTTCCCAGGCTTCTTCGGTGAACTTGTTAGGGTCGGTGGGCTGCATCTTAACGATTTTAGATTTTAGATTGGCGATTTTAGATTTAGAAAGAAAATACCATCTAGTGCTGATGGTGCGATCGCTATTAGCCTATCCTATTTTGGGAGTCGGGAGTCGGGAGTCGGGAGTCGGGAGAGTGGGAGTGGGAGAGTGGGAGTTAGAATGTTTTTCTCCTCTGCTCCCTTGTCTCCCTTGTCCTCCTTGTCACAATTTTGAGTTTTGAATCAACCTACTGTGACACTAACTCCTTGTGGGGAGTAGCAGATTCTCTAGAACTGAGTTGGATCAGCTCTACCTTATAGCCGTCGGGGTCTTCCACAAAAGCGATAACTGTAGAACCGTGCTTCATTGGTCCTGGTTCTCGTACTACTTTACCGCCACGGGCTTTAATTTCTTCACAAGTGCCGTAAATGTCATCAACGCCGATCGCGATATGACCGTAAGCATCACCTAAGTTGTACTTCTCTGTGTCCCAATTGTGGGTGAGTTCGAGAACGGTGTGGTCTGCCTCGTCACCATAGCCTACAAAAGCCAGGGTAAACTTACCACCTGGATAGTCTTTCTGGCGCAGCAACTTCATGCCCAAAAGTTCGCAGTAAAACTTGAGAGATGCTTCCAAGTTACCGACGCGAAGCATTGTGTGTAGTAATCGCATTAAGTGACTCCAAATTTCAGCATCGATCTCTATTCTAGGGAATGGGGAGTCGGGAGTCGGGAGTCGGAAGTCGGGAGTCGGGAGTCGGGGGAAAAAGGAGATAAGGAAGACAAGGGGGAATAAAGACAAATGACAAATGATAATCAACAGAAAATCAATTTCGTGTTGAATGATCCTTAACATCGTACCCATCAGCCTGTAAAATTCCTATCCTGACTCAAATGAAGTGAGTAGTGAGTAGAACCAGTGAGGAGTGACTAGTGACAAGAATTGAGTCCAGCCACTAGCTACCAGCCACTAGTTCCACTGACAACTGATAACTGATAACTGAAACAGGAGCTACGCAGCATGATCGATACAATAGACAGCGCTATAGACAACATTATTGCTAGAGAAATTCTCGACTCGCGGGGTCGCCCTACTGTCGAGGCGGAGGTCCATTTAATTGGGGGAGTGGTGGGACTCGCCCAGGTTCCCAGTGGGGCTTCTACAGGCACTTTTGAGGCGCACGAACTTCGAGATGACGACAAGAGCCGTTATGGGGGCAAAGGAGTACTCAAGGCGGTGGAAAATGTCAATTCGGCGATCGCCCCACAACTATCTCAAATGGATGTCTTGAACCAAGAAGCTATCGATCGCGCCATGATCGCTCTAGACGGCTCTCCAAATAAAGCCAAGCTGGGAGCA
Organism: Chroococcidiopsis sp. [FACHB-1243]; assembly: GCF_014696895.1. Lineage (NCBI taxonomy): Bacteria > Bacillati > Cyanobacteriota > Cyanophyceae > Chroococcidiopsidales > Chroococcidiopsidaceae > Chroococcidiopsis > Chroococcidiopsis sp. [FACHB-1243]. The sequence continues at coordinate 116,003 of NZ_JACJQX010000011.1, forward strand.
AATGCGATTTTATCAGTGTCTTTGGCGGCGGCGAAGGCAGGAGCGGAGTTACTCGGAATTCCTTTGTATCGCTATTTGGGGAGTCCTTTAGCAAACGTGCTACCCGTACCGTTGATGAACGTGATCAATGGTGGCGCTCATGCGGCAAATAATATCGATTTTCAAGAATTCATGATCGTTCCCGTTGGTGCGTCTTCATTTCGAGAGGCACTACGTTGGGGGGCGGAAGTTTTTGCCGCTTTGAGTAAGGTGCTGGACGACAAGGGATTGCTCACTGGTGTGGGCGATGAAGGCGGTTTTGCGCCTAATTTGGAGTCGAATCAGGTAGCTCTAGAAATACTGATGAGCGCGATCGCCAAAGCTGGATATAAACCTGGGGAGGAAGTCGCATTAGCCTTAGACGTGGCTGCCAGCGAGTTTTACAAAGACGGGCAGTATGTCTATGACGGCGTAGCTCATGCACCCACTGAGTTTATCGAGTATTTGGCTAGACTAGTCGGTGAATACCCAATTGTCTCAATTGAAGATGGGTTACATGAGGAAGATTGGCAGCACTGGCAGATGTTAACTGAAAAAATTGGCGATCGCGTTCAACTGGTAGGAGACGATCTCTTTGTGACTAATGCCACCCGCCTGCAAAAAGGGATCGACACCAAAGCAGGAAATGCTATCTTGATCAAGCTGAATCAAATTGGTTCGCTGACGGAAACTTTAGAAACCATCGATCTGGCTACCCGTAACGGTTTCCGCTCAATTATCAGCCATCGTTCGGGAGAAACAGAAGACACGACAATCGCTGACTTAGCTGTAGCAACACGCGCAGGTCAGATTAAAACTGGTTCTCTCTGTCGCAGCGAACGGGTAGCAAAATATAACCGCCTATTGCGCATTGAAGACGAACTTGGCGATCGCGCTGTTTATGCTGGAACTGTAAAGATGGGACCGAAGTAGATATTGGTAATTAGTAGTTGGTAATTGGTAGTTGTTAATCACTACCAATTACCCGTTACCAAAATTAGGGATAAAAACCTAGCTTAGGTAGTCCTAAACTCTCGTCCCAACCCATCATGATGTTGAGGCATTGAATTGCTTGTCCGGCTTGTCCTTTGATCAAGTTATCGATCGCTGACAAGACGATGACTCTGCCAGTACGGGGATCGGTTTCGATGCCGATGTAGCAGAGATTGCTGCCGCACGCCCACTTAGTTTGGGGATAGATGCCACTGTCGCAAATTGTTACCCAAGGACAATTGCGATAAAAAGCTCTGTAGATGGTAATTAAATCTTCTCTGACTAATCCAGGATCGCGCAGAGTGGCGTAGATGGTGGCGAGGATACCGCGTACCATCGGGACTAAGTGAGGAGTAAATTGCACTAACACTTGATGTCCAGCCAAATCGCTGCAAACTTGCTCGATTTCTGGCGTATGACGGTGACGGGCAACGCCGTAAGCAGCAAAGGAGTTGTCTGCTTCTGCAAGCAACAGTCCAGTTTTTGCCTGTCTACCACCCCCAGACGTGCCAGATTTTGCATCGACGATCGCAGTTTCAGGAACGATTAAGCCTTGTTTTAGTAGGGGTGCAAGTGCTAACAAACTGGCGGTGGGATAGCAACCAGGACAACCGATCAGTTGGCTTTCGGCAATGCGATCGCGATACAGTTCTGGTAAGCCATAAACTGCTTTTGTTGCCACAGCTAAGTCTTGCCGCTGTTTGCCGTACCAGATTTGGTAAGTTTCTAAATCGCTAAATCTATAGTCGGCAGATAAATCGAGAACTTTACAACCTTTATCGACCAACTGAGGAGCCATATCGCAAGCAAAACCATTGGGGAGTGAGAGAAAGACTACCTCACACCTTGCTGCGATCGCTTCTGGATCGACAGATTCGATTGGCTGCGCTACCCGATGAGCTAAGTGGGGGTATATATCAGCAAACGATTTGCCAGCACTGCTATCGCCACCCAAGTAGACGAGTTCTACTTCAGGATGATCCATCAACAACCTGACCAATTGCACCCCGCCATAGCCTGACGCGCCAACAATTCCTACCGATACGCGCCCTTTTTTACCCATGACAATCAATCCTGATGAAATACATTTTTATGACTCGATTGCGATCGGGCTTTGACAATTGGCGATCGCCAACTGCTCGTAGCCTCTGAAATGGATTTGTAAACTAGGAAAAAAATTAACTTTCGCTGCATTGTAGTACTAAAAGGGAAATCTCGTTGCAACAATTTTTTCAAATCTTGACGTGAGCCGTGGGGTGAGTTACTAGTTACGCCAAAATAGCCGTTTTGTGACGCAAGAAAGGGTGTAGGGTGTGGTGCGTGTTGATGGGGTGTGGGGTGTAGGGTGTGGAGATTGTAAATTTCTTTATCCCTTGTCTCCCTTGTCCTCCTTGTCTCCCCCCTCTCCCTTATCTCCCTGCTCAGAAGCTCCCTGCTCCCTGTCAAATTTCCTGTAGCAGTTTTTGCGGATCGACTTGCGCCGCCATTTCTTGCTTTTTTAATTCAATTGCTTTTAGTTCGTCTAATTGCCTGAGAATTTTTGCACTCACATTTTCTGGCAGTACTTGAGCAATACGGGAGGTTTCGTATTCTATAGAAATCATTCTAATAACTTGACAATATCCATCTAACAATTCTTCTGATAATTTAATTTGTTGCGCGATCTTATCGATTCCTTTGCTCGTAATGTCAATTTGACGACTATATAATTCCTGTTGTGCGCTTAACATTTTTTGCTGTAAATTCTTTAAGCGTCGAATCAATTTTTTATTAGCATTTAACTCTTGTTGCAGCTTGAGAATCTGTTGCTCCATCTCATGTTTTTGCGATAGCAATTGTTGCTCAGAGGTGAGCCTACCTAACTCTTGGCGATCGCGTTCTTTGAGTCTTTGACGCATAGTTGCATAGGTTCCTATGCCTGCCGCTGTAGGTGCAGCCGCAGCTAATAGCAGTCTATTGGTTGTAGGATTTAGAATGCATAATGGTACGGTAATAGCTAGAGCCAACTTACTAATATTAAAAGCTAGAGATTTTGCTCTTGCTCCTGGTTTTCTTAAAAGATAACTTTTACCCGTATGAGAATTTTCTAGCCACAGCAAGTCTTTTAAAACCTTACCTTGCATCAGATAAAGCAAACGTAGTTTATCTCCAGCTACAGCTGATATTCTTTCCTCTCGTCCTAAAGTGGAAAAGTCTAGTGCTTGCAGCAGATTATTTTTGTATAGATTCCCTACATCATACAACCGCAATTGATAAACACGTCTGTATTCTGGTTGCTTATTATATTTACTGCGATACGATGATTCTAGATATGAATTAAAGCTAGCAACTTCGGTGCGTACTAAAGCATATCTATAGTCACACTTGAGACATATACTTTCAAGAAAGTCTTCATCGCATTCTTCAAAGCTGGGAAAATAGACAGAATGACGGCAAGCCGGACAGGAAATTTGCAGTGTCATGGAAGGAGCTAGGGGCGATCGTGAGAGTTGAGAGGCTGTAGGGCAGAACTCTTTTTGAAGCATGAGGGCTGAAAAAGGCTGAGGGAATCTTTCTTTTTCTGTAAAAAAGTCTAGCCTCTAGCCCTTAATCCCTCGATCCTAACCCCAAGCCCCTCCAGAGAGGTTGCGGGGATGGCAGTTGAGTTAATAAAGTTGATAAACTGTTGTACGAGTTCGGGATTGCGCCAGCCTCGATTGGTTTCTGCAAGCAAAACTTTTAATGCTTCTTCTTGAGACAGCGCGCGTTTGTATGGGCGATCGCTAGTCAGAGCATCATAAATATCAATAATTTGAAATACTTGGGCGAGATAAGGAATCTGCTCTCTAACCAGTTGATAGGGATAACCAGAACCGTCCCAGCGCTCGTGATGGTGCAAAACAATCGGAATCACTCCTCGCATCGTCCGCAGGGGTTGACAGATTCTCTCACCAATCAAAACGTGCTGTCGCATCACTTCCCACTCTTTGGGATTTAGTTTTCCAGTCTTCAGCAGCACGGCATCGGGAATACCAACCTTACCAATATCGTGTAAATAACTACCCCACATCAAATCTCGTCTCTGAGCGCGGGACAGATTGAGATAGCCACCGAAAGCATCGCTCAAGTTTACCAAGCGTTCGCAGTGATCTCCAGTATTAGGATCGCGGCTTTCCACTGCTCTAGCAATGGAAAATAACACCTGCGAAGCATGATCTAAATCTTCATTCAAACGCTTTTGACGCACCAAGGATTTGACGCGGGCAGCTAATTCCAGCCGATCGAAAGGTTTGCTTAAAAAATCATCTCCCCCAGCTTCAATCCCACGAATTCTAGCTTGTCTATCGTTTAAAGCTGTGATAAAAATGACTGGGATCAGCCTTGTCTGTTCGTCCTGCTTCAGTTGGCAACAAACTTCAAATCCATCCATTTCTGGCATCATTACATCCAGTAGGATTAGATCCGGTTGACCTTGACTGACGGACTCTAGCGCTGACGAGCCACTATCTGCCTCTAAAACTTCGTACCCCTCTACCGAAAGAATAGCTACAGCCGTCATACGACTAGCTGGATGGTCGTCAACTACCAGGATTTTAGGCGGAGCTAGATCGAAGCTGTTCACTCAATATACCTGTATTATTATATACAATCTGAAGTCTGTATGAAGTCTGTTGGCGGGATAACAATCTGGATGGAACAATTCGCCAAAAATCACAGACTCATCAGTGAGATTGTTTCATTTTGTAAAAAATATCTAAATTATACCGGAAAAGTTTTAATAAATTAGCTCGACTTTATCTTTGAGGCACTAGCCCCATAAGACTAATTCTACCTCCGCGTTTGCAACTTCTGCTTTCACATTTTGCTTACACAACATACCGCACTTTTTTCAACTACTAATTCTTACCATTCTAAATTTTAGGTGAGAAGAGACTCAGTAGATACCAGTTTTTGAACCGTCTACAGTCGCAAGTCAGAAGTCAGCAGTGATGGTATCTGGTAATTGGTAATTAGTAGTTGCTCCCCTGCTCCTGAAGCCCCTGAAGCCCCTGAAGCTCCTCTGCTTTCTTCCCCTGCTCGCGCGCTCCCTACTCCCTGCGCCCTACTCAACGCTCGTCACCTAAACAAATACCCAAGCCACGGGCAGTTTTGACCAGCGTACCGTGAGGATTGACTGCGCGGTATTGGGCGATCGCCTCGGGAATGGGAACGCTGACAACTTGCCGTTTTTGCCACGTTACCATGTGGTCGTACTGTGCTTCGGCGATCAAATCGACAGCCGCAACACCAAAAGCAGAGGCAATTACCCGTTCTAGTGGTGACGGCGTACCACCTCGTTGAACGTGTCCTAGTACTGTGACTCGCGTTTCTGCTCCAATCCGAGTGCAAATTTCGTCAGCTAAATATTGACCGATGCCACCATAGCGACATTGTCCCAAGCGATCCGTGGACATGACACATACACCTGTTTCCGTCCGCACCGCTTCCGATACGACGACGAGAGAATAATTTTTCCCCTGTTCTTGTCTTTCCTTAATCGTGTAACAGACGCGCTCGACAGTGTAAGGAATTTCTGGGACTAAAATCACATCAGCACCACCAGCAATCCCCGCACTGATGGCGATATGTCCCGCATCGCGTCCCATAACTTCTAAAATCATCACGCGGGAATGACTGGCAGCCGTAAAATGCAACCGATCTAAAGCTTCAGTAGCGATACTTACGGCAGTATCAAAACCGATTGAAAGTTCGGTTACGCCGACATCATTGTCAATTGTTTTAGGAATTGCCACCAGGTTGAGATTTCCTTGTTGGGCAAGGCGACGTAAAATCGCCATACTACCGTCGCCACCAATGCCAATCATGGCATCCAAGCCTAATTGGTGGTAGCCTGCGATAATGTCTTCCGAGCGATCGCGGATGGTTCCGTCTGGCATCGGAAAAGCAAAAGGATCGCCTTTATTGGTCGTTCCTAAAATTGTCCCACCAGCTACGAGCAATCCATCAACTTTGTCAATTTCTAAGGCGATCGCTTGTGGTGGTTGAGCCATCAATCCTAAAGTGGCTTGTCGAATTCCAAATACCTCCCAGCCATAAGTACCGACAGCGCGATGCACCACGGCACGAATCGCGGCATTCAAACCCGCACAATCTCCACCACTGGTCAAAATTCCAATTCTTTTCATTCAGTTATCAGTTATCAGTTAACAGGGAGTAGGGAGCAGGGAGCAGGGAGTAGGGAAAAGAGAGTTGAGGGAGCTGAGGGCGAAATCTCTCGCCTCTCGCCTCTTCTCACGCACCACACCCTACACCCCACACCCGCATCAACACGCGCCACTCTACCAAAGCAGTACATTAGACTGAAACAGGTAGCATCGATCTTAATTACAATTTGATTTTAGATTTCTTTATTTTTTGCAATATTCAGCTAGTTCTACGCAGTGATTAATTCAGATAACGATTCTTTTGATTTTTCGGATGCATTAACTATTCCCCAAGCCCCGCCTGGTTATAAATCAGGCTTTATTGGGATTATTGGTCGTCCTAATGTTGGTAAATCGACGTTGATGAATCAACTTGTGGGGCAAAAAATTGCAATTACTTCTCCAGTCGCGCAGACAACGCGCAACCGCTTGCGAGGAATTTTAACCACACCCGCAGCTCAATTTATTTTTGTCGATACGCCAGGAATTCATAAACCCCATCATCAGTTGGGAGAAGTGTTAGTCAAGAATGCTCAGATTGCGATTGATTCTGTCGATGTAGTCTTGTTTGTGGTCGATGGTTCTCAAGTTGCTGGGGGAGGCGATCGCTTTATTATCGAGTTGCTAACTCAGACACAAACCCCTGTAGTTCTAGGGCTGAACAAAATCGACCGGCGATCGACTAATACTGAAGATTGGGATCGTTCTTACCAAGAAATAGCTAAATCTTACCAATGGCAGATGCTAAAATTTTCAGCTCTCAATGGTGAGGGCTTAGAAGCATTGCAACAGGCAATTGTAGAATGTTTGGAGCCTGGTCCTTATTATTATCCTCCCGACTTAGTTACAGACCAGCCAGAACGTTTTATTATGGGAGAATTAATTCGCGAGCAAATTTTATTGCTAACACGGGATGAAGTTCCTCACTCGGTAGCAATTACTATTGACAAAGTAGAGGAAGCTCCTAATATTACCCGTGTATTTGCGACTATTCATATCGAGCGAGATTCTCAAAAAGGAATTCTGATCGGTAAGGGGGGAGCAATGCTCAAAGCGATCGGTAGCGCTGCTCGCGAACAAATTCAAAAGCTAATCGCGGGAAAAGTTTATTTAGAACTATTTGTAAAAGTACAACCAAAATGGCGACAATCTCGGCTCAGACTATCAGAATTTGGTTACAAAATAGAAGAATAGTTGGTAATGGGTAATGGGTAATGGGTAGTTGGTAATTGGTAATTGAGTGGCGCGTGGTGCGTGACTTAATTGCGAATTGCGTTCACAAAGTGTAACGCAGCGTCTATTGTGAATTGAAATTGCTCCCTACTCCCTCGATAACTAAAAAATGGTTGAAAAATCTCATCGAACTTCACTCAAGAAAAATAAAGATGTCGTCCTGTTAATTAAAGGATTAATTATTGGCAAAGTTCTGACCTTGCTGGTTATTGGTGGTTTGTTGTGGTGGCTAAAACCTCAATTGTGGAGCAGCGCTACTGCTACAAATCAAACTTCAGAAAATCCAGTAGCAACAACAAATGGTTCTACCTACGATCGCATGACAGGCGTACCATCAGGTACGTTTAACTATGGTGGTAGTGCTGCATGGATACCAATCCGCCAAGTGGTTGACGCTCAGATTCAGCAAGCACGCCCAGAACTTCAATTGCGCTATATCCAGCCGCGTAATGGTAATTTGAGTTCTAGTATGGGAATACAGATGCTGCTCGACGGGAAATTAGATTTTGCCCACTCCTCTCGTCCGCTAACAGCAGCAGAAAAAGCACTGGCACAAAAGCAAGGATTGAGACTGGCAGAAATTCCAATTGCGATGGATGGGATCGCCGCCGTCGTTCATCCCTCTTTGCAAATCTCTGGTTTAACCGTAGAGCAGTTGCAGCAAATTTATCAAGGCAAAATTACCAACTGGAGTCAGTTAGGTGGGGAAAACTTACCAATTGTTCCATACACTCGTCATCCTCAAGATGGTAGTCCTGTGGCAATCTTTTCTACCTCAGAGCAAGCTTTTGGAGCCAACGTGCGCTCTGTCAACTCCACAACAGCCGCCTTGCGTTTAGTTAATCAGACTCCAGGTGCAATCTATTATGCTTCTGCCCGTGCGGTCGTGCATCAATGCGGGGTCAAGCCAATTCCCTTGGGAGAGAATAGCGATCGCTTCGTCGCTCCCTATCGCGAACCGCTATCCCAGTGGTGTCCCACTCAGCGTCATCAACCAAACTTAGCAGCTTTTGCAGATGGCAGCTACCCCCTAACTCGTAATTTATACGCGATCGTCAAGCAAGATGGAGGTAGGGCGCAACAAGCAGGAGAGGCTTACACCAAACTCCTCCTTTCTGACCAAGGACAACAAGCCATCCGCCAAGCTGGCTTCGTGCAAGCAGCAGCCTCTACTGCACAAAACAAACCAACTAACTAACAAATCTTTAATTCCGTATTCCGTATTCCCTAATCCAGTTCCCGCCGTCCTTCTAAAGCTCTTGCTAACGTCACCTCGTCAGCGTATTCTAAATCGCCACCCACGGGTAAACCAAAGGCAATCCGCGTCACTTTGGTGAATGGTTTGAGGAGTTGACCGACATACAGCGTTGTCGTCTCTCCTTCCACGCTAGGACCAATGGCTAAAATCGCTTCCTTGGGTTGTTGTTGACTTACCCGTTGTACCAGTGATTGAACTGTTAGCTGTTCGGGTCCGATGCCATCCATCGGCGAAATCACTCCCCCCAAAACGTGATACTTGCCGTGATATTCTCTAGTTTTTTCCAGAGCAATCACGTCGCGGGAGTCAGCCACAACGCAAATTGTGTTGTTATCTCGGTTAGAGTTACGGCAGATTTCGCAAACGGGTTCCGCCGATAAATGAAAGCAAACTTTGCACAAACCCACTTGTTGCTTGGCTTCTAATAAAGCCTGTGCTAAGGCTTGAACTTCTGCTTCTGGACGTTTCAAAATGTGTAAAGCAAGGCGCTGAGCGGTCTTGGGACCTACTCCTGGCAAGCGCTGCAACTGCTCGATCAAACGAGCCAAAGGACGTGCGTAAACCGTGGTCTTATCTCCTGCGATCGCTTCTTTATTTTAACAGGGAGTCGGGAGTCGGGAGTCGGGACAAATGACCAATGACCAACACGATTTAAGATGTAAATGAGCTTTCAGCCCCCCAGTTAAATTTATGGAATTAGCAACTACTAATCTTCCCAGCAGCGATCTAGATGCCTTTTGGATGCCGTTTACAGCTAACCGTCAGTTTAAGGCTAGTCCCCGTTTGTTAGTGGCGGCTGAGGGGATGTATTACACCACATCTGACGGACGGCAGATAATTGATGGTACGGCGGGGTTATGGTGCGTCAATGCGGGTCACGGTCGCCGAGAAATTGCCGATGCGGTACAAAAACAGGTGATGCAGTTGGATTTTGCTCCGACGTTTCAGATGGGACATCCAGCACCGTTTGAATTGGCGACACGGTTGGTAGAACTTTTACCTAGAGATTTGAATCGCGTCTTTTTTACGAATTCTGGTTCGGAATCTGTCGATACGGCTTTGAAAATTGCGATCGCCTATCATCGGCTTAAAGGTCAAGGGGCGCGGCAAAGACTAATTGGTAGAGAACGCGGCTATCACGGGGTAAATTTTGGCGGTACGGCGGTGGGAGGTACGGGAGCAAACCGCAAGTTATTCGGCAACATCGTAACTGGAATCGATCATTTATCCCACACTCATAATTTAGAACATAACGCCTTTACTCGCGGACAACCTAAGTGGGGCGAACATTTAGCTAACGAGTTAGAGCGACTGGTAACGTTACACGATGCCTCAACCATCGCTGCTGTTATTGTCGAACCAGTTGCAGGATCGACGGGAGTTTTGCTGCCACCAATTGGTTATTTACAAAAACTGCGCCAAATTTGCGATAAACACGGCATTTTACTGATTTTTGATGAAGTGATTACGGGTTTTGGGCGTTTGGGGAAGCCATTTGCTGCCGATTATTTTGGAGTCATACCAGACATAATTACGGTGGCGAAAGGAATTACCAACGCGACTGTGCCGATGGGAGCGGTATTCGTGCGCGAGGAAATCTACCAAACCTTTATTGAGGGAATAGAAAACGGAATTGAATTTTTCCACGGCTACACCTACTCCGGTCATCCCGTCGCCTGTGCTGCGTCTATGGCTACATTAGATATATACAGACAAGAAGGATTGCTGACTCGCGTATCAGAAATTGCGGATTACTGGGAAGATGCCGTCCACAGTTTACGTGGCTTACCACATGTTATCGATTTACGCAATTTGGGATTGGTAGGAGCGATCGAACTAGAATCAATTCCAGGCAAACCAGGAGCAAGGGGATATGAAACTTTTGTCAAATGCTATCAGCAAGGAGCATTAGTCAGAGCAGCGGGAGATAATATTGCCCTGTCACCGCCGCTAATTATTGAGAAGCAGCAAATCGATGAATTGTTTGGCGTGGTAACGGATGTGTTGAAACAGCTAGCATGAATCAACAAACTGTAGGGGCGCACAGCTGTGCGCCCCTACGGATTTTCGTAAATTAATCAGTCGTAAATTTATCGGCTTTCAGACGCGACTCTGACATCTGTATCGCTGGGTTCCAACTGCTGGGGTGGCTGAGGTGGACGACGAGATTGGAAGCGATCGCGCAAATTACTGATAACAATGTACAGTACTGGCACGACGAACAAACTCAAGAACGTTGCCACGAACATGCCGCCGAATACTGCCGTACCGAGTGCTTGACGACTTTTTGCCCCCGCACCCACGGCAATGACTAAGGGGAAAATCCCTAATAAGGTCGAAAGAGCCGTCATCAAAATTGGTCGCAAGCGTTCTTGGGAAGCTTGAATCGCAGCTCTAGTAATCGAAAGCCCGCGATCGCGCAATTGGTTGGCAAATTCTACAATCAGAATTGAGTTTTTACTTGCCAATCCGATCAACATTACCAAACCAACCTGACAGTAAACATCATTTGGTAAACCCCGCATATTCTGAGCTAACAACGCTCCGAAAATTGCTAAGGGAACCGCCAGCATGATGATTAAAGGATCGACGTAATTCTCGTATTGTGCTGCTAGGACTAAGAATACGAAGACCAAACCTAAAGCAAAGATAATCGGTGCTTGACCGCCCGATTCTGTCTCGTCTAAGGAAATCCCCGACCACTCATAACCCATGCTAGCTGGGAGAATCTCTTCTGACAGTTTTGCCATCGCATCCATCGCTTGTCCAGTACTATAGCCAGGAGCAGAAGAACCGTTAAGTTCGATCGAGCGGAAGAGGTTATAGTGTGTAATTGACTGCGCTCCAGTAGTCGGGGTGACTTTTACCAGATTGCTCAGTGGAATCATCTGCCGCTGGTCGGGATCGTCTTGATTCGATCGCACGTATAATTTACCAATATCCTCTGGATTCGAGCGAAACTGCTTGTCGGCTTGGACGTAGACGCGATAAGTCCGTCGTTGCAGGTTGAAATCGTTGACGTAGCGCGAACCCATGTATGTTTGCAGGGTATTTAAAATTTCGTCTACATCAACTTGTAAGGCTTTGGCTTTGTTGCGATCGATTTCAATTTCCATTTGCGGCGCATTTGCCCCAAAAGTACTAAATACGGCTGACAATCCAGGGGTTTGATTTCCGCGTTGCATCAATTGCTGCATCACGCCGACAAGATCGTTGAGGGGGATATTTCCCTGACGGTCTTGCAGTTGATATTGGAAACCACTAACGCTACCCAAACCGCGAATTGCGGGCGGATTTACTGGTAGAATTCTGGCTTCGGGAAATTGGGAAACAACACCGCGCATCCGATTAATCAAACCTTCTGCCGATTGACCTTCACCAGAGCGTTCGCCCCAAGGTTTAAGCGTGGTAAAAATTGCCCCTCTGTTAGCAGTATTACCCGTACCGCCGATCCCAAAACCACCAACGGCGAAAGTTCCTCGCACTTCTGGTAGTTTTAGATACTCTGTTTCTACCTTTCGCATCACGTCGCTAGTGTAGTTCAGTGAAGCTCCTTCGGGTCCTTGAATTAGGGTAATGAAATAACCTTGGTCTTCATCGGGTAAAAATCCGGTCGGAACGATTTGATACAACCATGCCGTTAGTCCCAAGAAGACGACAAATATTCCCAAAACAATCGGTTTGATCCGCGTTAGGAAATTGAGCGATCGCTCGTACTTGTGGCGCGTCCAATCAAGGAAGCGATTAAACTTACCAAACACCCAAGCAATAGGACCCCGTGCAGGTGGTTTTTGTCGCAGCAACAAGCCTGCCAGCGAAGGCGTGAGGGTAAGCGCCAAGAAGGTAGAAATTGTAATTGAGAAGGCGATCGTCAGCGCGAATTGCCTGTAAATTTGTCCCGTGGCTCCGGGGAAAAAGGCGACGGGGACAAACACCGCCATCAGTACCAATGAAGTCGCAATGACTGCCCCAAACAATTCGTGCATCGCTTCTGATGCAGCTTGACGTGGGGGCATTCCCTCATCTTGAATCAAACGAGAGATATCTTCCACAACAACGATCGCATCGTCTACTACCATCCCTGTAGCAAGGGTTAAACCGAACAACGTCAAGGAGTTAATCGAGAAATTGAACGCTTTAACAAAAGCAAACGTGCCAATCAAAGCTAGAGGAATTGTCACAACCGGAATCAAAGTCGTGCGCCAGTCCTGCAAGAACAGGTAAATCACCGCAATTACCAGCGCCACAGACATGAGCAGGGTAATAATGACTTCTTTGAGGGACTCTTCTACAAATAAGGTCGTGTCATAGGCTACCTGATATTCCATCCCTGGCGGAAATTGTTGAGATAGCCGTTCCATTTCGGCTTTAACATTTCGCGCCACCTCCAAATCGTTACTACCTGGAATCGGAAAGATCCCGATCCCTACCGCCTCTTGACCCCGATACCGCAGGAACGAACTGTAGTTTTGCGCCCCCAGTTCTACCCGCCCCACATCGCTCAATTTAATTAGGGTTCCGTCTGGTGCGGTCGAGATTACCATGTCTTCAAATTGAGACACGTCAACAAGTCTACCCACAGCCCGCAAGTCAATTTGATATTGCTGTCCGTCTTCTGTAGGCGGCTGACCGATTTGCCCCGCGCCTACTTGCAAGTTTTGTTCTTCGACGGCATCGACAACATCTTGTGCAGCTAAATTGCGGCTGGCGAGTTTATCGGGATCTAGCCACAGGCGCATAGCATAGCGACGTTCGCCAAAAATTCGCGCCTCGCTCACGCCCTTGACTCGTTGCAAGGCATCGACCATATAAAGATCGACGTAGTTGCTCAAGAAAACGTTGTCATATTGTTTGTTAGGCGAGAATATACCCATGCCCAACAGCAGGTTGTTGGTCTGCTTTGTCACCGTTACACCGACTTGACGCACTTCCTGCGGCAACTGCGGTTCGGCAATGGAAACGCGATTTTGCACGTCTACAGCAGCAATATCGAGATCCCGTCCTGCTTCAAACGTAACTGTAATCGTACTCGTACCGTCGTTGGCGCTACTGGAGTTGATGTATCTCATTCCATCAACGCCGTTGATTTCCCGTTCGATTATGGTTGTTACTGTATCTTCTACGACTTCTGCACTTGCACCAACGTAGTTAGCAGTGACTTGCACTTGAGGTGGTGCAATTTCGGGATACTGAGCGGCGGGTAGAGTAGGAATACTAATCGCCCCCACCAGCAAAATAATGATGGCGCAGACGCTTGTAAAAACTGGTCGCTTGATAAAAAAGTCAACAAACATGAGGGAGTAGGGAGTAGGGAGTAGGGAGTAGGGAGTGGTTCATAGTTAATAGTTAATGGTTGATTGCTATTAACCATTGACCATTAACTATTGACCATTGACTCCCTTATATCCTTAAGATTCTGGTGCGATCGGTGCGCCGTCTCTGAGGTTAAGCAGCCCTGAAGTGATAATTCGCTCTCCAGGTTTTAGTCCTTCGAGAACTTGGTAATTGTTACCTTGAATGCTGCCTAATTTCACGGGTTTTTGCCGTGCTATCAACTGGGGTTGTCCCGATTGTGCCTGTTGAGACTGCTGTTGTTGTGGTGCTGATTCTGCTACATAGACGAAGTTTTGCCCGCCAATCCGGTTAATCGCCGTTGTGGGAACGAGAATGCCTTGGCGTTGATTCCAAATGACTCTCGCTCTTACATATTGGTCGGCACGCAGTTGATTTTGGGAGTTTTCAAATAGAGATTTGACGAGTACGGATTGGGTATTAGTAGCGGTGTTAGGGGCAATGAAAAAGACCTTGCTCATCCCTACACGCTTGCCTTGTCCGTCAAGCAGCTCGACTGGCATTCCCTGACGTAGTTCTGGTCCTCGTTCGATGGGTACGGAGATATTGACTTCTAGGGGTTGGTTTTCGGTGACGCTCGTGAGTTGGGTTGATGTGTTCACAAAATCCCCCTCTTTAACCGGAATTCGCCCCACTGTACCCACAAAGGGTGCGGTAATCGTGTAGTATTTCAGTTGCGCTTCCTGTCCTTGGGTATTCGCTCTTGCTTCTGCCAAGGCTTTTTCCTGTTGAGCTACGGTAGCTTTTTGAGCGGCAATGCGTTTGTCGATCGCATTGAGTTCGGCTTTTGCCGTAGCAATTCTGTTGGTATAATCGTCCGCAACCGATCGCGCTACCGCTCCCTGGTCGGCAAGGTCAGAATATCTCTTGTATTCTTTCTCGTTGAATCTAACATTCGACAAGTTGGAAAGGCGTTCTGCTTGCAAGGAACTCAGGGTTGCTTCGGCATTTGCCACTTCTGCTTCGGCAGCTGCGATCGCGGCGCTAGAACTCCTGACGGCTGCTTGTTGTTCTTCTGGATCGATTTGAATCAGGTTCGCTCCCCGATTGACGCGATCGCCTGGACGAACGAAAATACGAGAGACTTGCCCTTCAATTCTCGGCTGTAAAGTCACGGATCGTCGCGATTCTAAATTGGCAATATACTCGCTACTTTCGCTGACTGCTCCTGATTCTAGGGTGGCTAGCCTCACCTTAGTTGGCGGTTGCTGCTGTGCGGCTGAATTGGCGTTTTGATTTTTGGGTGCGAGTAAGTACCACAGTCCAACTCCGCCACCAATGGCGATTAGACCGACTAGTAACCACATCCACGGCTTGCGTTTACCTGGGGGTCTGTCTTGGACTTGTTTTCTCTCATCCGCTACGGATGCTTTAGGTTCTGATGATTCCATATTGAATAGAAAGCTTGCTAAATAAAAGGTTCGACTAACGAAGAGTCAGAAATTTTCTTCAGAAAATTGTAATTTTGGCTTATTGCCTCACCTTTGTGTAATAATTCATCGGCTAATACCAAACTCTACAGTTATCAGTTACATGTAACGTCTGTACAAAAAGTTGTCAGTTAGCGGTTTGATTACTTAAGTGGTGACTCCTGTAATTTCGGTGAAAGTTATATTCGTAATAGGTTTAAATTCCCTTCTATCCGCGAATGAAATTATTAGTTGTCCCCAATTCAAGTCACTTAAATTCGTTCCGGCGATTTTTGTTGAATGTTTATTGTCAAAAGTTGCTGTAACTGAGTAATATAAATTGACAAAACTTCCGCACGAAAACTGTAATAGCAGTATTGCCCTGCACGCCTAGTTTCGATCAAACCGACTTTAACTAACTCCTTAATGTGATGAGAAACTGTTGCTTGCGATACAGGAAACTGCTCGACTATTTCTCGGCAAGATAGCTCATCATGGGTAGCGATCGCTGTTAGAATTTCCAATCGTCGTGGCTCTGCCAGAGCTTTTGCCACTTGCTGAAATTGGGCTGCGTCCATTTGAAATATTTCCTAGTTACTCAACCAATCGACGCAACCTAATACATAGTTTCAATAACATAGCCTTAATCACTATGCCTGAATAACTATAGTTTCAATAACTCATAGTTTTAATACCTATAGTTTCAGTAACATAGTTTCAGTCACTATGTATAAATAACCCTGTCTAAATAACTATGTCATTTATATATTGATATACATCGATTAACTGCTCCTGTCAACCGCTAGCACCCAGATTGAACGAACGATCGCGAATCTACACCTTTTTCAGATTTTTGCGATTTCAAACCTCCAATTTCTATTTCTAAGACAGAATTTTTAGCTTCTGCTTCTCCTTATATAGATTAAATCAAAATTACCGATTCTGATTTCCGACTTAAGATAGATGTAGTTAACAAAATTAACATCAATTCTCTCACTACACCCTACACCCCACAACGCCAGTTGCTACAACGGGGGAACCCCTACGGTCGGTTGTTACAACGGGGGGAACCCCCGCAACGCACCGACCTCCCGCACCGCACTGGCTCCCCCACACCCTTTCTTCACCCACTACGTATCACTCTCTTACCGTCAACCACCAACCAACAGCAAAAAAATAGTCTAATGGTAGATGTGGACTATTGGCTCAAATCTAAGGTTTGCTGCAATGAATTTTTTTCAGCTCCAGTCACCTCCAAACGCGACACGTCGATGGAGACGATTGTTGACTAAGTTGTTATTACTATTCGTCGTATTTTCGTACTGCTTGGGAATACCCTCTGCCCTAGCAGGAATCAACGACGACAATTATGAGGGGAACGTTTTTGTGTTGTATGGTGGAAATGCCTCACTAGTACCACCAAAAACAACGTTAGAAAAATCTATGGCAGCAAGCGATCGCGCCACGCTGCTGGTGTTGTACTTAGACGATTGCAGCGATTGTAAGCAGTATGCTTCAGCAGTATCGCGGATGCAAGCCTTCTATGGTCGGGCAACAGATATCATTCCCGTCAATGTAGACACCATTTTACCGGAATTGACCTACAAGCCCACCGAACCTGGCTATTACTACAAGGGTGCAGTTCCGCAAGTTATTATATTCGACAAAGCGGGTAAAGTCGTCCTGAATGAAACAGGACAAGTTCCTTACGAACGAGTAGATGACACCCTGCGAGAAGTATTTGACTTATTACCCCGTACCGAATCATCTGAGTTGAAACGCCGCTCTTTCAATGAATTTAGTTCTGAAGTGACGGAATAGAGAAGGGAAGAGAGCAGAGGAGAAGTCGTAAGTCGTAAGTCAAAAACCTTCTTGCCTCTTGCCTCTTGCCTAATGACAATCGGTTCAAAATGTATTGCAGATGCGCAGACAAAAGGACAATTTTTAGGCAAAATGATCGGCAATAGCCCCAACTAGTCACTGGTTTCACTAGCCACCAGCCACTAGCCACTAGCCACTAGTTAATGACAAAAGCCTACACTACACAGGAGCTAATTGAGATTTTGGCAGCCGAACGCCAAGCCTGTCTCCAGGGACAAAGGCTCAACTTGGCGGCGCAGCCTTCTGGTAATATTGCGATCGACAAGTATCTCAAACCCGAAGGCTTGCAAAAATTTACTGCCTATCAAGACTTTAAGGCAGCAGTACATTGTTACCAAATAGAACATGGCGTATCTGGCATTATCTGGCGACAGATGACGGTTAAAGGTAAAACAATCGCATATCCTGAAGTTGATGCCCACTTGATCGCTGTACCTGAAGATTTAGAGATTTTGAAAGATTATAAGACGGCGATCGCCGAGTTTTGGCGAGAAGTCACGGCAGGAATGGATATTTACCTGAGTATCAATCACGGCAAAGGCTACCGACAGATTACGCCAGCTGATGTCGAAAGGATCGTGCATCGAACCCAATGGGCGACTCTATGGAAATCAGAAAATATAAATTTTCTCGAAATTATTTTGCAACTGGGTTGGGGTCAACCCCAAGAAGCAGCCTACAAACGCGGCTGGCCCGATTCTGGTAGCGAGTACATTCATGCTGTGAATCCGGGGAATCGACCGATTTGTTGATGGTACGCTGGTTGTAGAGACGTTACATGTAACGTCTCTACAACTCCCTAACCCCTTCTATTAAACAAAGTCGAACTAGATTGATCCACGGGCATCATCAAAACTTCGCTGATATTAACGTGAGGCGATCGCGTGACGCAGAAGAAAATGACATCGGCTACGTCTTCCGGCATGAGGGGTTTGAGTCCCTGATACACTTTATTTGCTTGTTCGGTATCGCCATGAAATCGGACTTGGCTGAATTCCGTCTCTACCATCCCAGGATCGACAGATGTAACACGTATGGGAGTCCCCAGTAAGTCTTGTTTTAAGCCTTCAGAAATTGCTTTGACGGCGGCTTTAGTAGCACAATAGACATTACCGTTAGGATAAGTTTGATGTCCCGCGATCGAGCCGAGGTTGACAACATGTCCCCGTCCGCGACTTACCATTCCTGGGACGATCGTGCGGGTAAAGTAAAGTAACCCTTTAACATTGGTATCGATCATTTCTTCCCAATCTTGGTAACTACCTTGATAGAGCTTGTCTAAACCGCGACTCAGACCAGCATTGTTAATTAAAACGTCGATCGCGGAGAATTCAGATGGCAACTGAGCTAAAGCTGATTCTATACTGGCGCGATCGCGCACGTCCAACTGCATAGTATGTATATCGCTGGCAAATTCTTTATTGAGATCGTCTGCCAATTGTGCTAATCGTTCTTGACGACGGGCTACCAAAATCAACTTAGCACCAGCTTGAGCAAATACTTGCGCTGTTGCTTCACCAATGCCACTACTTGCGCCCGTAATTAATACAATCTGATGTCGGACTGAAATCATACTCCTTTGTTAAAAAGTCAAAAGTTAAAAGTTAAAAGTCAAACCTTAGGAGCCAGGAGTCAGGAGCAGTTTTTCTTCCTCAGCTCCCTCAGCTCTCTTCTATGGCTTCTGCGCCGCAGGTGGATTTTTGCCGACTACATTAAGGCGCTGAGTTACTAGTGTCATGCCATCGCCTCGGATGAGTACGGCGGAAACCCAGTAGCGATCGGGTTTGATGGGAGCGCGACCGATTTTAAATAATCCGCCGGATGACAGTAACTCTAGATCCACCCGCGCCGGATTTGCAAAATTATCGGGTCTGATTGGTTCTTCAAGCGCCGCACCGAGGAGATAATCGTCACCTAATGGTTCTCGCACGACTGCATCAAAGTTATACTGCTGCCCGGGTTTTACCTGCTCAGGTAGCTTGACTTCTACCGTTGGCGGTTTGTCGCCAGTTTTAATTTGACTTTGCTCGGAAAGAATTTCCTGCTGTACGATTTGACCGTTCTCGTACCGCTGTTTGGATCTAATGGTGGCATCGAGTAGCGTATTACCAACCGCTTGCGGCTGCGTACCAGTAATTTTAGTCACCGTCTCTGCAATAATTGCCTTGCCTTGAGGTTGCCACGATTGCAGTTGCGTCTGATACTTAAGCTGTGGGTAACTCTTCCATAGGGCAGTTAAAGCTTGTGTCATGCTTTGGCGCGTTAAGCCATCGGAATGAGTGAAATTGGGACTATAAAACTTTAATACCTCATTCATGTTGCGTTGGTTGGCAGCCGCATCAATTTGCGCAATTATGTTTGTCAGTTCTGCGGGTGCGTTGAGCGGTACTGGTGGCTGAGGCTGAGGCGCATTAGTGGGGGTGGATGCTGGCGGGGTTTGTACTGGAGCTTGGGCAACGGTACGGTTGCTTGAGACTATGACAGAGAGTGTTAGTAATACTGGAACTAACAAGCAAGCAGGCAGAGAATTCAAGATTTTACCCATTGGCGATCGCCTAAATGTTTCCCGATTGAGCAAGTTAGCTGTCATTAGAATTCACAATTATGACCAATGACTAATAACGACATCATTTGCTCTATCTTAGGTTAACCTGTGTCTTGACTTGGTAGAAGGGAATGGGGAAGACACAAATGCGACTATTAATTGCAGCGAGTGGCACTGGCGGACATTTATTTCCCGCGATCGCCACTGCGGAACAGTTATCAGATTACCAGATTCAGTGGTTGGGGGTTCCGAATCGATTAGAGACTCAATTAGTTCCATCCCAATATCGCTTGCATACTATCGATGTAGAAGGCATTCAGCAACGCTTGGGACTTGGTACGGTAAAAATTTTGACTAAACTTGCTCTGGCTATTTTTCAGGCACGACAGTTGCTAAAACAGGGGCATTTTCAGGGGGTATTAACAACGGGGGGATATATTGCGGCTCCCGCAGTTATTGCAGCGCGATCGCTTGGGTTACCCGTGATTTTGCACGAATCGAACGCTATTCCCGGCAAAGTGACTCGCTTTTTAAGTCGTTGGTGTAGTGTTGTGGCGATTGGGTTTGAACCAGCAGCAAAATACTTACCTGGAGTCAAAACCATCTTTACAGGTACGCCCGTGCGATCGCAGTTTCAAATAGAGGCACTAGATACGCTACCACCTCTAGATTTAGCTATCCCTGAGAACGTACCGCTGATTTTAATTGTCGGTGGTAGTCAGGGAGCGGTGGCTGTCAACAAGTTAGTGCGTCAGTCTGCTGCGGCTTGGTTTGAGGCTGGAGCGTGGGTGGTGCATCAGACGGGAAGTAACGATCCTGACGTAGAAAGTTTGAAACATCCGCAGTATATTGCACTGCCTTTTTATGACAATATGGCGCGGCTGTTGCATCGGGCAAGTTTAGTTATTGCCAGAGCTGGAGCTGGTACGGTAACGGAATTGGCGATCGCCCGCAAGCCAGCAATTTTTATTCCCCTACCAACAGCGGCAGAAGATCATCAATATTACAACGCTCAAGTTTTAGGAGCAGCGGGAGCGGCTTTAGTCTTTCGTCAACTAGAATTAGCACCGGAAATCTTAACCAAAGAAGTTTTAAGTTTGTTGCATTCACCTGAAAAGTTAGCTCAAATGGGAAAAAAAGCAGGTGCGATCGCAGTAGCTGACAGTGCTGAAAGATTGGCACAGTTAGTCCGCGAGATAGTAAAGGAATAGGAGGAAACTATGCAAATAACCGAACGCTACTACACCCAGGATGAGTACTTAGCTTTAGAAGAGATAGCTAAATTCAAGAGTGAATACATAAACGGTGAAATTATTCCAATGGCAGGCGGAACGACAAATCACAATCGACTAACAGGCAATTTCTATGCAGCGTTGAATTTTGCCTTCAAAAAACAAGACTACGAAGTTTTTATGGGTGACGTGCGTTTGTGGATCCCTGATAAGAACATTTACACCTATCCCGATGTCATGATAATTGCCGGAAAGCCAGAGTATTACAATAATCGTAACGATACAGTGACTAATCCAATTGTCATTGCCGAGATTTTATCTAAGTCTACCCAAAGTCGCGACCGTCAAGCAAAATTCGAGGATTATAAAACTATAGCTTCTTTCCAAGAATACATATTAATCGACCAAACCAAAATTAATGTCATGCAGTATGTGAAGACGGGAAGAAAGCGTTGGGAAATTCGAGAATATGATATAGAAGATGAAATGATTGCCTTACACTCTGTTCTCTTTCAAATCTCTCTAGAAGATTTATATAACAAAGTTGACTTTGAGGCAGAGCAGTTAGAGGAAGCTAATCCCGATAGTTAATTTCTCCCAGTTTGCATCCATTGACGAGAACCGAAAGACTGACAAGACCGAGCAGCAATTTTTGCCGCAGCTCCTAAAGCTTCAGGAAAATTGTGCTGAAGAATGTAATGACAAAAAGCCCCGTGAAAAATATCTCCTGCACCGAGAGTATCTACAGGTTTAATTTGAGGAATTTCTAGAGATTTGATTTTCCCCTCATCTAAAAACTGAATTGGTTGTTCTCCCTGAGTTATCGCAATATGAGGAATTTCTATTTGGGAAAGATAGGCAAAGACTTCCTCCATGTTGTGACAATTGGGAGGGCGAAAGTTAGCAGAACAGATAATGTAGTCTGCAAAAGACAGAACTTTTTCAAATCCAGGTTTCCAACTACCACCATCAACAACAACAGGAATATTATTAGCTTTAGCAAGTTGGGCGATCGCTTCTCCTACTAACATTTGATGTCCGTCAATCAAAACTATATCTACACCTTGTAAAGTATTGTTTGGGATAAATTCAGGTGTCACTTGGTTTTTGACAGCATTAATAGAAACTACTGCCCGTTCCCCCGTCTCTTGGGAGACGATAATTGATGAAACAGGTGGCGGTTCAGTTTGGCTGGGTGCTAAATCTGCGATCGCCACTCCATAAGTTGCCAAATCTGCTTTAATTAGCTGGGTAATTGAGTGGTTTCCTACTGTTCCTAACAAAGTAGCCTGATTCCCCAAATAACTAAATGTGACGGCAGCATTAGTAGCAGGACCCCCAGCTGCAACAATATAATCGGAGGCAACAATTTTCTGATTGTTAGTTGGTGGAGACGGAGCTAAATAGACAAAATCTAGAGTGACTAAGCCAATAAATAGTCCATTCATGAATTGAGTGAGTAGTGAGTAGTGAATAGCGAATAGCGCTCGGATGCGTTCTCGCTTATTTTCTTATCTTTCTCGTTCGTTTCGTCTAGACGATCGCATCCCCCAGAAAGTCAAATTAGGTTCGTAAACGATCTTGATAGTGAGTTCGGGATAGAGCGATCGCAGATATTCCAGTAGCAACTTACCATCGCCTCCTTTAAAACAAATCTGACTATCGGGAAATTTTTCCCCCCAAGCCGTAACAAAATCGCGAATGCTGGCAATTAGCGTGTA
This sequence comes from Chroococcidiopsis sp. [FACHB-1243], assembly GCF_014696895.1. NCBI lineage: Bacteria > Bacillati > Cyanobacteriota > Cyanophyceae > Chroococcidiopsidales > Chroococcidiopsidaceae > Chroococcidiopsis > Chroococcidiopsis sp. [FACHB-1243]. The sequence continues at coordinate 138,828 of NZ_JACJQX010000011.1, forward strand.
GATAACTCCACTTTGGATTGCTTCTGGAGTGTTCGTCGCCCAGCGTTCGGGTAAAGAAAGAATTTCTGGAGTTGTTATTGATGGCAAATTAGCCGTTTTTTGCCCTAAAGACTGCAATTGTAAGCTTAATCCTGGTAATATCGCCCCACCAACCAAACAGCGATCGCCATCTGCACCTGTAAAAGTTAATGCTGTCCCTGCATCAATAACTAAGACGGGAAAACCGAAAGTTTCTCCAGCTCCCAACACAGCTAAAGCGCGATCGATCCCCAGAGTAGGATAAATTCTCAAAAGGGGTATTTTATCTAGCGAAATTACGTGTGCTTCTGGGTATGCTTGCCACAGCACTGTCTGACTAGGAACAACAGAAGCAATATATATAGGTAAGAGGTAGGGGCGCACAGCCCGCCCAGAGATAATGGAGTCAATAGGAGACAGAATTTCTTGAGGGAGATCGGCAAAAGTCTTACACTGAGCTAGCTGTTGCTCAATCGACCTAGAAAGATGGGGAGTATCCCAAGTCACTTGGATCTCTTCGCCTTCAAACCATCCCCAATGCAACCGAGAATTGCCAATTTCCAAACCCAGCCAAGCTTCCATCTCAGTTATCAGTTAATTCCGACTTACGACTTACGACTTACGATTTACTTTTAGCTTTTTTAACTCACTGATAATTTATTTAATAAAGCTTTACAAGAAAGACGTGAGAGAATGAAGATAAGGAAATAATACTTAAAAATCATAGGGGAGAGGACTAATGGTAGTACTCGCCGATAGAAAGCAAAATCGCCTGACAATCCAGACAAGTGAAATTGCTGCCAATACCACAGCAATTCGATCGCTCGACTGGGATCGCGATCGCTTTGACATTGAATACGGTCTGCAAAACGGTACAACGTACAACTCATTCATCATTCAGGGCGAACGAACTGCCTTAGTTGATGCTTCCCACGAAAAATTTCGTCATCTGTATTTAGATAGCCTCAAAGATCTCATTGACCTTTCACAGCTAGATTACATCATTATCAGCCACACCGAGCCAGACCATAGCGGCTTGGTTAAAGACGTGCTGCAACTCGCACCCAACGCCACGGTTGTCGGCTCCAAAGTTGCCTTGCAGTTTCTTGAGGACATGGTACACCAACCATTCCAACGCCAAATCGTCAAAAATGGCGATCGCCTCGATTTAGGCAACGGACACGAACTGGAATTTGTCAGCGCTCCCAATTTGCATTGGCCCGATACTATTTTTACCTACGATCGCGCCACCCAAATTCTCTACACCTGCGATGCTTTTGGGTTGCATTACTGCGACGAGCGCATGTTTGATGAAGATTTAACCGCGATCGAAGCTGATTTTCAATACTACTACGAGTGTTTGATGGCTCCTAATGCCCGTTCTGTGATCTCTGCTATGAAACGGATGGGTGAATTAGGGAAAGTCAACATCATTGGTACTGGTCACGGACCTTTACTCTCTCACAATGTTGCGGAACTCACCGGACGCTACCGTAGTTGGAGCCAAAATCAAGCTAAGACAGAAACCACCGTCGCCCTGTTTTACACTCCAGACTATGGCTACAGCGATCGCCTTGCAGCTTTTATCTCCCACGGGATAGATAAAACGGGTGTTGCTGTAGAGATGGTCGATATGAGGACAACTGACCAGCAAGAAGTGCAAGAAATTGTCGGTCGCAGCGCCGGAGTTATCATTGGGATGCCTCCCAGTAGCCTCAGCGATCCCGCCCACGATACTCTCAGTTCGATTTTGGCAGCTGTCAAAGCCAAGCAAGTCTTTGGTCTATTTGAATCTGGGGGTGGCGACGACGAACCGATTTATCCACTGCAAAATAAGTTTCGTAACTTGGGCTTGACTCCAGCTTTTGGTATCATTCGGATTCAAGATACCCCGACAGAGAATACATATCAGCAGTGCGAAGAATCGGGAACGGACTTGGGGCAGGTACTGACGCGCGATCGCAGTATTAAACAGTTAAAAGCCTTCGCCGCCGACTTAGAAAAAGCCCTGGGAAGAATCAGCAGCGGACTTTACATTATTACTACCCAAAAAGGCGAACTCTCTGGGGCGATGTTAGCTTCTTGGGTTGCCCAGGCTAGCTTCCAGCCCTTGGGGGTCACTATTGCTGTTGCTAAAGACCGGGCGATCGAGTCTTTGATGCAAGTCGGCGATCGCTTCGTGTTAAATGTCCTCGAAGAAGCCAACTACCAAGTCTTGATGAAGCACTTCCTCAAGCGCTTCCCACCTGGTGCTGACCGCTTTGCCGGAGTCAAAACCCAAATGGCAACGAATGGTTCTCCCATCCTGACCGATGCCCTTGCTTATATGGAATGCGAAGTCGCTAGCCGGATGGAGTGCAACGACCACTGGATTGTATACTGCAGCGTTTATGCAGGTCGCGTCTCCAAACCCGAATCTATCACCGCCGTCCACCACCGGAAGCTAGGTAACTCTTATTAGGATTGAGGTTGCCGTTGGATTAATTTCAAGGTAGGAGAATGTCAGAGGCTGAGGGAAAGCTAGAACAAATATCTACTCAATTGCAACCTGCTTCTGACACTCCTGCTAACAAAAATACCGCTCTTTTGCAAGTAGAAGAACGCATAGCTAAAGCCAATTCTCCTCAAGAAGCTTTGGTTTGGACTCAAATAAGGGGAGAACTCATCAAGCAAAATGAAATTATTAAGGAAGGTAAACAGAAGCGATTAATACAGAACGTACAAATATGGCAACGAATAAGTGTTTCTGTTGCTGCTCTTACAATAGGTTTAGTATTTTTTAGTATTGGCTCGACTGAAGCAGGGCTACTAGTAATAGGAGTATTTCTCTACGAACTTGTACCAGACTTGACAAAAGAAGCATTTTTAGGTGGGGGCAAAGGAAAAGGAGATGATTAGTAAACCCGCACAAACTGAAGGGTTTCGTAGCATAATTGCAGGATTAATTCTTGCCTCAGTGACAGCTTATCTGCTGATTGTAGTTGGGAAAAATGAGACAATATCTGGCACAGACCAAGTGCTAATAATCATCTCAGGTATGACTACAGTTGCTGCATTATCTGCTTTCGATCGGTTTATAGAAAGAAATCAAAAAACGAGTTCGCCGGTAGATGAGATATTATTTGACGAAGTTCTAATTAGCAAAGGTTTTATAGAAATAGCAACGAGTGAATCGAGGAGCGCACAAAAAGATGAAGTTTCAGTTCCTCAATCTTTACCTTGGGATTTAAGCTTAAATCAGCTAGTTGGTGTAGATAATTCATTAGCCTTAGCACAATTAAGGATAGAAATAGAAAGGCAACTCAGACGAATCGCCTACGAGCATAAGATAGATATTTCCATCCGTCCGATAGGTATTGTGGGTTTAGCACAAGAACTTGTTTATAGAGAGTATATACCTGCTGCTTGGTTAGAAGTACTGAGGGAAATTAACACAGTTTGTAGCAGAGCAATACACGGACTAGAAATATCTGACGAACAAGCTAATTCAGTTCTTAGAGTAGGCGGTCAAATGTTGGAACAACTGCGTTTAGTCGTATTGAAATAGTCAAACACGTAGAATTATGTCAGAAATTAAACCTCGCGACGTTCAAGTTCTACCCATTGGGATCGATACAACTATAGTGCGATCGCGCAGTTGGGCGCGGCTACGCTTTGAAATTGAATACGCCCTTGCCAAAGGTACAACGGCAAATTCCTATTTCATTCAAGGCGATAAAACTGCATTAATCGACCCTCCCGGCGAAACTTTTAGCCAAATCTATCTCGAAGCTTTACAACAGCGCTTCGACCTAAAAAGCTTAGATTACGTCATTCTAGGACACGTCAACCCCAATCGTGCCGCTACTCTTAAAGCCTTACTAGAACTTGCCCCCCAAGTTACTTTTATCTGTTCTAATCCTGGGGCAAAAAATTTACGCACCATTGTAGAAGATCGAGAATTATCAATTTTAGTCATGCGGGGTGAGGAAACCTTAGATTTAGGTGGAGGGCATCTTTTACAATTTATCCCCACTCCCAATCCTCGCTACCCAGACCACCTTTGTACTTACGATCCGCAAACCGAAATTCTCTACACTGATAAACTATTTGGGGCGCACATATGCGGCGAACAGGTATTTGATGAAGGCTGGGAAATTTTCAACGAAGACCGTCGCTATTATTTCGATTGTGTCATGGCTCCCCATGCGCGACAAGTAGAAACAGCACTAGAAAAACTTTCCGAACTGCCTGTGAGAATGTATGGCGTGGGTCACGGTCCCATCGTTCGCTATGGGCTGATCGAACTAACCCAAGCGTATCGTCAGTGGAGCAAACAGCAAACTTCTCAGGATATAACCGTAGCCTTGCTGTATGCCTCGGCTTACGGTAGTACTGCAACACTAGCACAGGCGATCGCCCGTGGAATTACTAAAGCTGGAGTCGCCGTAGAATCAATCAACTGCGAATTTGCCGAACCTGACGAGATCCGCACCGCTGTAGAAAAAGCTGCTGGGATTGTCATCGGTTCCCCCACCCTGGGCGGACACGCACCAACTCCAATTCAAACCGCTTTGGGGATCATTCTCTCTACCTCTAGCAGCAACAGACTTGCAGGGGTTTTTGGTTCCTTTGGCTGGAGTGGAGAGGCAATAGATTTAATTGAAGGTAAACTGAAAGACGCTGGTTACCGATTTGGATTTGAACCGATCCGCGTCAAATTCAAACCTACTGATGTCACTTTGCAACTATGTGAAGAAACAGGTACGGATTTTGCCCAAAGTGTCAAACGGGCGAAAAAAGTCAGAATCGCACGTCAACCAGCTAGCAATGTAGAACAAGCTGTAGGACGAATTGTCGGTTCTCTATGCGTCGTCACCACTAAAAAGCACGAAGAAATTTCCAGTGCGATGCTAGCTTCTTGGGTATCTCAAGCCACATTCAACCCGCCTGGTCTGACGATTGCTGTAGCTAAAGACCGTGCAATTGAATCGATGCTGCATAGCGGCGATAAATTGGTTTTAAATGTCTTGGCAGAAGGAAGACAATTACGCAAGCACTTTATGAAATCCTTTGCCCCAGGCGAGGATAGATTTGCCAATGTTGCTACGGAAACATCTGAAAATGGTTGTCCCATTCTCACTGATGCTTTAGCATATCTCGAATGTACGGTTAATAATCGGATGGAGGCTGGCGATCACTGGATTGTCTACGCGATCGCCGATAACGGAAAAGTCTTCAACCCCGATGGTGTCACCGCCGTCCATCACCGTAAATCAGGGAATCATTACTAAAAATGTAGAGACGTTACATGTAACGTCTCTACATTTTTAATCCTTCAATTCCTTGGGAGACTGATAATAAACAACTCCGCCTGTATCTGAGACGAAATAGCAAGATTTATAGGATTGCCATAAAGCCTGCAATATAGAAACCTGAGACTTGCGATAGTAGTTTCCCAAGATTGGTTTAATCGCGTCGGTAGCGGTACGCAGGTGGTAGTGTGGCATATTCAGAAATATGTGATGTGCCACATGAGTCCCAATATCGTGATGAATGGGGTTAATCCAGCCATAATCGCGATCGATTGTGGATAAAGCACCTTTTAAGAAATACCATTCCTCACCCCGATACCAGGGAATATCCGGTTCTGTGTGGTGTAAGAATGTTACCAAATCCAACCACATCACAAAAATGACGTATGGTACTAGGTAATATTTCAGCAAGAACATCCAGCCATATAGGTAAGTCAGTCCACCTAAGCAAGCTATCATCAATCCACAGCAAATCGTACTCGTAATCACATCCCACTTTTCAGAAGGGCGAAAAAGATTGCTGCTGGGTAAGAAATGCGAACCCTGTTTTCCAGGCGATCGCTTAAATAAATAGAGTGGATACAAGAACAAAATTAGTTGAAAGCGTAGTAGTTTTTCATACCAAGCCATCTGTCGATATGTGGCTTCCGTCACCGGATACCAGCTTTCATCTGTATCGATATTGCCAGTGTTATTGTGATGGGTTCTGTGACTGATCCGCCAACCGTGGAAAGGGACGAGAATTGGCGTGTGCGCCAAATGTCCGACTAAGTTATTCAACCACTTATACTTAGAAAACGAGCGATGTCCGCAATCATGTCCAACCACAAATAAAGCCCAAAACATGGTTCCTTGCATCAACCAGAAAATGGGAAAGAACCACCAAGAGTCGATCGCACCAGCCACTACGTAGAGAAGGCTAATAATACCTATATCTAAAAAGAAGTAGGCAAGCGATCGCCAAGTAGATGGTTGAAAGCACTCGGCAGGGATTGCAGCTTTCAGTTCTGCCAGCGTGAAGGGAAGGCTTGCCCGATCTTGGCTAGTTTCCTTGCTTCCCAGATTTTCTACACTACTAACAAGCTCAAATGGCACAGAGTTTTTTAGTTTTAAACAGCGAACATCATTGTAATGCCAAAATGTAACGAAATTTGAATAAATCTCTGACAATAACGAATTTTTATCGAGAATATCAATTTGATTTTATTGTCAATGCGATCGCGGCAACCTATTAACGTGTAGGGGCGCACAGCTGTGCGCCCCTACGACAATTCTATGGTAGAAACGTTATTCCACCCGCTTTTCCAAATATTGACCGATCATCTGTTGTTCCCCTGCACGGGAAATAATTGTCTGGCGCGTACGATACTTATCGCCAATTAGTTTTAACTGTTCCTCAAAGACTGAGCCATTATACTCAGTTCGCAGACACATAGTTTCCGATTCTAGAAAGTAATATTCAGCTGTTACAGGTTTAGTCGTGGCAAAACCGCGATCGCGATATAAAGTAGAACCTGCAACTCCGAACATTGTTGCACCTTTTGACTGCTTCTTCTGTGACACCGAATCCCGGCTTTCCCAACTTACTTCCGCACCACAAGTTAAGATATCTGGATCGCTCAATTGATGTAATTCTGCTAATTTTCTTAACTCATCGCACCCTGGCTCTAAAAACCTGATGGTAATGTAGCTGACCATTTCCTTAGTTTCGCCATCAGGTAACGTATAGTATCGTCGTTGCGATCGCCATTCACCCGCCGACTTGCGAAAGAACTCAGCAACTTTCTGGGATGCTGATGCTTCATCAACTTGAGCCAATCTTAATTGTGATGTCACGGTTAGCAAGTCCTCACATACTATGTATTCATCTTGCGCATTTTACCCCTTTACTTGGGGATGTTCCAGAAAGCAAGAGTTTGTTAATATTTTTAACGATTGACTATATATTAAGTCAAGATTCTCAAATTTGACATCTAGTAGATGAATTAACTCTTCAGAGTGACTTCGCACCAGAGCTTACCAAGAAGGTGGTTGAGTGGTTGTAACGATCGGCACATTTAGGAGACAAGGGGGACAAGGGGGACAAGGGGGACAAGGGGGACAAGGGGGACAAGGGAGTAGAGGAGAAATAACTGATAACTGACACCCCCTAGACCGATCGATAAACATTGAGCTATGATTAACGATTGTGAGTTTTTTAAAAACGATGAACGCGCAAGAGATTATCCGCTCGATTGAAGCGGAGCAGTTGAAATCGAATTTACCTGATATCTATATCGGTGACACGGTAAAAGTCGGGGTAATTATTCAAGAAGGTGGCAAAGAACGTACTCAGCCCTATGAAGGCGTAGTTATTGCCATGCGTAACAGCGGCATTAACAAAACAATCACGGTGCGCCGCGTATTTCAAGGTGTAGGTGTAGAGCGAGTCTTTCTACTACATTCGCCTCGAATTGATAGCGTTAAAGTTATGCGACGTGGTAAGGTACGGCGTGCTAAGCTGTACTACCTACGCGATCGCGTTGGGAAGGCAACTCGGATCAAGCAACGGTTCGATCGCGCCCTGTAATTGCAATTGGGTAACTGTTGCAAGTCACACAAGAAAAATTACCCAATAGCAATCGCGAAGATCGCGCTTCAGGTCGCCAAATTGCGTTAGACTAGAATCCAGCAAAATTTGTGCGCTCTTAGTTCAGTTGGTAGAACGTCGGTCTCCAAAACCGGATGTCGGGGGTTCAAGTCCTCCAGGGCGCGCTCGAAATCACGCAAATCCCTTACCCAAAAGCGCGATCGAATGCTAGCTATCAGCAGCAAAAGTAGAAGCTTTTGGGTAAAATTAGTTGGTGACGACCCAGATCTTAAATATCTATAAATTAGATCGGCTGGACTCGAACGAACTGCTCAGTCTGAACAAAACAGTCAAGCAGTGAGGGTTAAACCGCGATCGCTTCTATTATCAATTGAGGTGTAAAGCAACCGTGAGCAAAAAAAACGAAGCCGAGATCCAACAAAGCAGTGGATTTAGCGTCACCGACTTTTTAAAGGGAACTAAAGAGGAACTTGATAAAGTAGTTTGGCCCAGTCGCCAACAGCTAATCAGCGAATCTTTAGCCGTACTATCAATGGTGGCACTTTCTGCCACAATGATTTACCTCATTGATGCGTTGTTTGCTTGGGCAGCAAGAAAGGTATTCTGATGACTTTTGCAACAGACGAGCCAGGTGACTCTCGCCGCGAAGAAGAGGCAACACCAGCGATCGCTGACACAGCAGATCGCAAGCCGCGTTGGTATGCCGTACAAGTCGCCTCTGGCTGTGAAAAGCGCGTGAAAGCAGACTTAGAGCGGCGGGCACAGACATTCGACGTATCCGAGCGCATTTTTCAAGTAGAAATTCCACAAAGTAAAGCCTTCAAAATCCGTAAAGATGGCAGTAGGCAAGAAACGGATGAAAAAGTGTTTCCTGGTTACGTGCTAGTCAAAATGGCAATGGACGATGAAACGTGGCAGGTAGTGAAAAATACCTCTCACGTCATTAACTTTGTGGGAGCCGAACAAAAGCGTGGTAGCGGTCGCGGTCGCGGTCACGTTAAACCCCTACCCCTCAGTCCTCCAGAAGTAGAAAGAATCTTTAAGCAAGCTCAGGAACAGGAGCCAGTGGTCAAAATCAATTTGGCGGCTGGAGATCGAATTATCGTGTTAACTGGTCCGTTTAAAGACTTTGAAGGCGAAGTGGTGGAAGTCAGTCCAGAACGGAGTAAGCTAAAAGCTTTACTCTCAATTTTCGGACGGGACACGCCCGTAGAATTGGAGTTCAATCAGGTTCAGAAACAAGGCTAGAACAGAGAAATGGCAAAGAAAGTAGTTGCGGTCATTAAACTGGCATTGAATGCTGGTAAAGCTAACCCAGCACCGCCAGTCGGACCAGCGCTAGGTCAGCATGGCGTGAATATTATGATGTTCTGTAAAGAATACAACGCCAGAACCGCCGACCAAGCAGGAATGGTCATTCCCGTAGAAATTTCGGTGTTTGAAGACAGAAGTTTTACATTTGTCCTCAAAACTCCCCCTGCTTCCGTATTGATTCGTAAAGCAGCAGGGATCGAGCGCGGTTCCAACGAGCCAAATAAAAAGCGAGTTGGTTCGATTTCAACAGCTCAATTGCGGGAAATCGCCCAAACGAAGCTACCAGACCTTAACGCCAATGATATTGATGCTGCAATGAAAATTGTGGCAGGAACTGCGAAGAATATGGGCGTAAACGTTACTGAGTAGTTATTCGTCATTCGTCAGTCATTTGTCATTTGTAGGTGACAAAAGACCTCGAAGTAAACAGCAGCAAAATTATATCGGGGGAGAGGCAGGACGCTTCGTAACGACCCCAGGAGAGAAAAATGGCAAAAAAAGTATCGAGAAGATTGCGATCGCTGCAAGAGAAAGTAGAAGATCGGGCTTATGCGCCGATTGAAGCGTTGCAATTATTAAAAGAAACCGCTACAGCTAAGTTTTCCGAAGCCGCAGAAGCACATATACGGTTGGGAATCGATCCGAAATATACAGACCAACAGCTCAGAACGACAGTCGTACTACCCAAAGGTACGGGTCAAGAAGTCCGCGTTGCCGTGATTGCTAGAGGTGAAAAGGTCACAGAAGCGAGCAACGCAGGAGCAGATATCGTTGGCTCTGAGGAATTAATTACCGAAATTCAAAACGGTAGAATGGACTTTGACAAACTGATCGCCACACCCGATATCATGCCCCAAGTGGCAAGATTGGGTAAATTGTTGGGTCCACGCGGTTTGATGCCATCACCGAAAGGAGGAACGGTAACGTTTGACATAGCCAGCGCAATTTCGGAGTTCAAAGCTGGTAAACTAGAATTTCGTGCCGATCGCACGGGAATCGTTCACGTTATGTTTGGGAAAGCAGCTTTCCCCGCCGAAGATTTGTTAGTCAATTTGAAGGCGCTACAAGAAACTATCGATCGTAACCGTCCCTCTGGTGCAAAAGGTCGTTACTGGCGTACTATTTTTGTTTCCGCGACTATGGGACCTGCAATTGAAGTTGAAATCAGCGGCTTACGAGATCTCAAGATGACAGAAGCAGCATAATTTATGGTAATGGGTAATGGGTAATAGGTAATGGGAAGTAAAAAGTCAAAAGTCAAAATCGCTGGCAATCACTGACTACTGATAAATAACCAACTACCAATTACCAATTACCAACTACCAATCAAAAATTGATAGCCGAAGACAGCAGGTGCAATTAGCTTAATATCCTGCCGAGGTTTGTACAAAAATGTTTTTGATGACACTAGTTATAGTGAAGTCGAAACAACATGACGTACACCGTGTCACCTCGGCTCTTGAGTCGAGGTTTTGTTTTGGGTGGGTAGGGTAGGAGACACGGATTTCATATGAATTGGTCGATCGCATTCCAAGCTAGGAGGTGAAATGAATGGGTAGAACCATAGAAAATAAACAAGAGATTGTGGCGGATCTCAAAGCAAGTTTGAGTGAGTCCCAACTCGCTCTTGTAATTAACTATCAAGGGTTATCAGTAGCTGAAATTACAGATTTACGGCGGCGATTGCGCCCAACCGGAACAGTCTGTAAAGTAACCAAAAACACGCTGATGGGCATCGCGATTAGCGGTCAGGATAACTGGCTAGCTATGGAAGAATTGCTCCAAGGTTCTTCAGCATTTTTGCTGGTAAAAGAAGATATCAGCGGTGCAATCAAGGCTTACCAGGACTTCCAAAAAGCTAGCAAGAAAACTGAATTGCGCGGTGGCGTAATGGAAGGTCGTCTGCTGAAAGAAGCAGATGTTAAGGCGCTGGGAGACTTGCCATCTAAAGAGCAGCTTATGGCTCAAATTGCTGGAGCTATCAATGCATTGGCAACCAAAGTTGCTGTGGGTATCAACGAAGTTCCATCTTCGCTGGCGCGTGGTATTCAGGCGTATGCCGATAAAGATGGCTCGGCTGCGACCGAAACAGATGCTGCTTAATCAGTAGCGAGAAAGACAAGCACAAATTTAGATTACATAGGAGTTAATTGCATGTCTGCTGCAACCGATCAAATTTTGGAACAACTCAAATCTCTAACTTTGCTAGAAGCATCTGAGTTAGTTAAGCAAATCGAAGAAGCCTTTGGCGTAAGTGCTGCTGCTCCTGCTGGAGGCATGATGATGATGGCTCCTGGTGCTGCTCCTGGCGCGCCTGCTGAGGAAGTGGAAGAGAAGACTGAATTCGACGTAATTCTGGAAGAAGTCCCCGCTGATAAGAAGATTGCCATCCTGAAGCAAGTGCGCGAACTAACAGGTCTAGGCTTGAAAGAAGCTAAAGACTTGGTAGAATCTGCACCCAAGCCAGTGAAGGAAGGCATTGCTAAAGAAGCGGCAGAAGAAGCTAAGAAGACTTTAGAAGCTGCTGGAGCTAAGGTGACTGTTAAATAGATTCCCCCAACCCCCCTTTTTTAGGGGGGCTTTCAATCGCCATCTGTAGAGACGTTCCATGGAACGTCTCTACATTTGTTTTAATATTGTTTTAATGTAAACTTGCATCCCAGATGCCTATGTAAATGCGATCGCGGCTGTTACGTTCGATCTCTCCTTTTAGTTGACCTTGGCGAAAAGAATATCTGTTAGTCTGGCGCTGATAAACTTGTTGCAATCCGTTGGTAATTTCAGGTGTGGTTCGATCGCGTAACATTCGCTGTAGCTTTGTTTGCATAGTTTCCAGCGCGACTGACTGAGCAAAAGAGACTTCAGTTTGACGCAGCCGTCCAGAAGTGCGATCGAACAAATAACCGAGCGTGATGCGTTCTGGCTCGATATCGTAAATCGCCGCACGGGTGTTAACCCAAAGACCTCTACTCGTTTTTGTAGGATTGCCTAACGCTGCTTTGACAGCACTTTCAGCAGTGCCAATGGGAAATCCAGGTATATCTCGATCTCGATCCCCCCTAGCCCCCCTTTGTAAGGGGGGTTGTGGAGATTCTCGCTCTGTCGCCCCCCTTTGTAAGGGGGGTTGGGGGGATCTATCCGTTGGTACGGGAAGATCTACCGACACGGGTGCAGGTGGCGCTACAGGCAGTACAGACGATCGCGGTGCTGGCTGGGGAACCAGACTAAAAACTGTAGCAGTACTGAGCAATCCACCAATGAGCAACCCACCAAAAATAAGATATTTCTGCTTTTTGCCCGAACTCTGTCGAATTGTAGGAGGGGGGAGAGTTTGAGTTTCTAAAGTCTGCTGGTGAGGGGGAGCGATCGCATCTCGATCGACTTCCTGGCGCGAGGATATAGTATCTACAGATTGCAAATCGTTAAGCATTTTAATCGCAGTTGAGTAGCGATCGCGTGGCTGATACTCAACTGCTTTATTCAGTACCGCTGCTAAACTAGGACTTACGTTTGCCGCGTATTGCTGCCAGATAACTCTTTCGGTATGGGGATCAACCTCTAACTCTTGCGGCAACTTACCAGTCAAAAGATAAATTGCTGTCATGCCCAAACTGTAAATATCACTGGCGTAGATCGGTCGCCCTACGGCTTGTTCTGGAGCCATGAAACCAGGAGTCCCCAGCACCATTGTATAAATCGATCTACCTTGAGCCGCGATCGCCGTTGCCATTGTTTCCTTGACCGCACCAAAATCAATCATGACTGGCTGGCAGTCCGGTTGACGCAAAATAATATTGTCCGGCTTAATATCGCGATAAATAATTCCTTTACTATGGACGTAATGTAGGACTTTAAGTAGACTCACTAAGATTTTCCAGACAGTTGCTTCGCTCAACACCCCTTCAGAGGTAACTTTTCTCGTGAGAGTTTCACCCTCAATCCACTCCTGAATCAGGTAAAACTGTCCGTTTTCACTAAAGTAGGCGTACAACTTGGGAATTTGATCGCTACCTGCACTCAAAGCTTCTAAGGTTGCAGCCTCGCGCTGGAACCTGTCTTGGATAATTTGGTACAGTTGCAAATCGTTGGCTACAGGTTTGAGTTGCTTAACTACGCAGGGACGACGAGACGGCAAATAGGTATCTGTTGCCAGAAAAGTTTCGCCAAATCCTCCTGCCCCCAGTAACTTGATAGTTTGATAACGATTATTGAGTAGCGCAGTTGTCATGGAAAGTTTACTAGCAGTTTTTATACTGCTCGAATGCCATAACTCTACAGTAGCTATTTATTCAAATATCATCTGCTACCAAAAGAAACACCTAAGTCGATTAGGGTTCAAATACTGTAGCCGCTTCAATATCTTCTGGTATAGCAAAATCATTGACGATCTGGGCGATCGCTTTTATCTTGGCAAAATTGTCTGTCACTCCCGACCGATAAGCGGCTGGTATTGGTAAATCCAACACCAGCGCCATGCGATCGACATATTCAGCTAAATCTAAGTGCTGCTCGTCCATGATTAACTAGCGATCGTGCAATCTGGGGCAAAGTTACCGTGCAGTCCGTAGGGAATATGGTGCTTGAGATGTAAAGTCGCGATCGCCCCTTGATTTAAGTCCCGACCATCCAAAATTACCACATCAGAACGGTGGTGGGTAGAATCATAAACCACACTCAGTACCCAGCCATCATCTTCTAGCGTCGAGTCAGGACGAGGGACAAAAATCGGTTCGCTGATAAAGCCACGCGGCGCAGCACTCCAAAGTTGCCGTTCTCCAGATTCTAAATCGAGTTTGAGAATTGCTTGCAAAGGTGCATTTCCAGTCGATTCATGCGCTGCACCCATAAAGAGATAGCGATAAGGTCTACCGACTTTATCCTTGTGGATGCTAGGAAATTCGCAACATCTCTCTTCTATAAGTTCTCGCGATACTGTTTTCTCTTGTAAGTTGAGATGAAAGCGCCACAATTGCCCAGGCTTGAGCGCATCAAAATCTACTTGCTTGAAATCGCTAGCTGGTTCGACTTCGGGGAAAGACTCGTAGCAAATTGAATCAACAACAATTTCCCCATCTTGTTCAAAAGCGTTGGCGTGGTGAAACACAAACCCAGCGTGAGTTTCTAAAATCTGAACCGACTCTTTAGGATGGCGGGGAATGAGAACAATGCGCGTTTTTTGGTGAGGTTGGAACTTGATGCACTCTGCTGCCCCTCTTAACCCTAATGTAAAAGGAATCGGGTTAAAAGCAACGGGGTTTTGGAAAAGAATGCAGTAGTTAGGAGTAATAGCGAAATCGTGAATAAAGGCAAACCCAGGAATACTATGCGCGTGCTGGCGAATAACTTTCCCAGCAGGGTTTAATTCAAAAATAGTAACTGTAGTCGATAAACCAACCTTGAGGGAGAAATTCACCAAGCAAGGTTCACCGCTGTCCATATTGCAACTGGGATCGAGGCGAGGATGTGCTGCAAAAGGATCGCCTTCTGCGATCGCGCCGTCCAGAAAATCTTTTCCCAAGGTTTCCAGATTGTGAGGATCGAGGCGATGGGGTTCTGCTGCTTCCCACAGTGCCAACAGCTTGCCACCCCAGTAGATAACATTAGTATTGGCAATATTCTTAAGTTTGAAATCAAAGGCATTTGCCAACCAACCGCCAGGTTTTTGCGTACCAAAGACACCGCGATACAAAACTTTTCCAGCTTTTTGTTCTTCTACATACGCTTCTGTACGAATATAGCGATTGCGGAAGTGGGCGCGACCGTCACGAAATGCGATCGCGCTAATCATACCATCGCCATCAAAGGGGTGGTGAACTGGTTGTCCGTTGATATCCAATAAGCCAGGACCATTGCGGAATAGTGTCCCGCACAGTTCAGGAGGGATTTCCCCTTCGACCTCATCAATGGAATAGTCATATTCTTGTTTGAGCGATTCGTATCCTCGCTGCCAATCGTGGCGCTGGTATGACTTAGGAGAAACTGTTGTGGCGCGTTCGTGAAGTTGCATAGTTAGGGAGTCAGGAGTCGGGAGTCGTAGGAGCGGGTTTACCCAAAATCTCTGTTCGGATCGAAGTTTGTCTTGAAAACCCGCCGTACAGGAAATGAGCAAAGGATGCCTTACCCGTACAGGCGTAGTCAAAGAGTCAAGATAAATTACAAATTATGACTATAGCTTCATAATTCATCATCCAGCATTTATCTTTCATCCGTCACTCGGCAGGTTCTTCGACTGGTTCTTGTCGCAAGGAAGATGGTACTAACTCTGAAAAGTTAGGTAGCAAAGTTTGCCCGATCTCTTTATTGTTAGTTGCATCTGAGGCGATCGCAGGTTGACCGCTAGCAGCAGTAATTTCTTCTTTAGCGGGCAGCCAGTTTAAAAATGGCAGGGGTAAAAGCGTTGATAAGTTAGTAATGACTACCAGAAGCCAGAGCAAATCGAAGTTATTCTGAGAAATGCCAAACCACCGCATCAAAATCGCTCCCATTTGATAAGAAGCTAGAGAAGCAAGATTTGATACAGACATCAACAAGGCAAACAAGGTTGCTTCTACTCCTGGGGGGCAAAGTCTTGCTGCCAAAACCAAAACAGGCATGTAGGCAATTTGTCCCATCACCGTTAGAACAAGACTATCGCCCAAACTAAACCAGCGATCGTCAATTCCTAAACTACGGTTGGTATGCGTCACTAGTAGCAGCATACTCATACCCAGGACGGCTGAAAGTAATGTACTCCAACCAAAAATGACGCGGAAAGACACACCTTTAAGGAACCGCTGAAAGATCCACACGCCAACGAGGGAAGCGATACTCGTCACCAAGCGCACTCTACCTAGAAATTCTGGTTCAAACCCTAATTCATTGGTGGTGAAGAAAAAGAAGGCTGCATCAGCCGTGGGAGTGGCTTGCCAGAGAAAAATAAAAGCAGTAGGAAGCCAAATTGTTCTTTGGGCGATCGCCTGCTTTAGTTGTTTAATTTGAGTATTGACACTAGACCAGTTGGCAAACGCTTGCGAGTTATCTGTTTTGCTGACTGGAACTTCGGTAATAAACCAAGCAATGAAAGAAACTATGAGGGGAAAAGTTGCCGTAATCAAAAATACCGTGCGGGTGGTGAAATGTTCTAGCAGCCAACCGCTGAAATAAGCTGTAATTAAACCACCAAAGGCTGAAGTTCCCCAACATAGAGATTGCAGCGAACCCGCATCAGCTTGAGATTCGACTCTTGCTCGTTCTACCACTAAAGAGTCTACAATCACGTCGCTGACGGCAACCGATAAAGAGCCTAGCGCGATCGCCCCTACAGCTGCCATTGGCGTATGTACGACTGTCGCCATACTCACCCAGGAAATCGCCCCTAAAATTCCCGATAAGATCAGGTAAGGACGGCGGCGATAGCCAAAAATGGGCAAACCATCAGAGACAAACCCAAATACTGGTTTAATAATCCAGGGAAGCGCCACAATACCTAACAAGGACGAGACTTCGGCTGGACTCAAACCCAGTTCATCCTTGAAGAAAAAGCTGACAGCAAGGCGGGCTAAGCCTAAAATTCCCTGAACGAAGTAGACAGTCAGGATTGCGATTAACTCCGTACTGGGTTCTTGACCGAAGAAAATCTTTTCTTTTAACGAGTCTTTTACCTTGGACAAGCCAGACGCGGAAATCAGCATTGATTAAAATAAATAAACTTTAAGATTTATCGACTTTTATATCATATCTACTTTGAAGATGTTAGCTGTCGGTGAGGCGATCGCAGCAGTATGAGTACGGCAGAATCGCGGCTGTACTTTTGCGGATATCCATAGTTTACCCGTGCTACCTGTACTACAAAACCAAACGGCGATCGGGCGATCTCCTGAACTCAAACCCAACTTCATCGCCGCCAATACTACTCCAGAGTTGAAGATTTAACGATTGAAACGATCGGTTTCAGCCCTTGATAATTACAGTGCGGCGATCGATCGCCAGCGAATTTTGAGTTTTTCTAAAGGGCGATGCTGCCAAAATTTGACTTCGCCTGAGATTTTATCCGAAGAAGAACATCAGTTGAATTAGGAAACAGATACGAACATATTGGCAAAAATACCTGATTTACACTTAGAATCAACTGTTCAAAAGTAGCTATTATTACACATAAAATACCAGTGTTTCACGAACTACCATAAAAGCTACTTTTTGTGTCGCAAATATAGATACAAACCGTACAGAAGCATTGCTATAAGCTCAATAGTCCTAATGTTTTGAAATAGTAATTCTGAATTTGTTGCCATCTATAAATTTATTTTTAAACAGAAATTTAACTCACAAATTTACTATTTCTTAAAAAAAGTTGAATAAGTATACCCACAGAGAGATGACATGGGAATATCTAGCCAAGACGAAAACCTAAGTCTGTTTGGATAGTCATCAAATTTTTTCTTAATACAAAATATGGACATAACGCAGATTGTGCAGACAGCTTCGCAAACACTAAGTAAGTAGACAGGAAAATTTACAAGTATGTAACAAAAAATTAATTAGACTGATTCGAGTGAAATTTAACACGCCTGGTACTATAGTTTCCTCTTTCTC
>NZ_JACJQX010000110.1:0-5717 GCF_014696895.1 Chroococcidiopsis sp. [FACHB-1243]
TGCGGTTTCTCATGACCACACAGGGGACATTTCATTAGACTGTTCCAGAGCAACTACACCTTGTTCAGTCTAGCAGTCCCACGTTTCCCCCTCGCATGACCAATCAAACTCTCAGGCGCACAATGGAAAGCGGAAAATGTTTCGCAAGTTCTTCTGCACCGCTGTGCCTATCTCAATGGGCAGTTCTCAATCTAAGACTTGCAAAACTGGGATGCACCCGGGCGATCGCATGACTTTATTGTCAGTTTCGTCGCGAATTAGCAACCTACGGAAAGTGGAATTGGAAGCGGTAGATTATGCGATTTTGGAGACGATACAGCGGTCGTTGTACTTGACATCGAGACAGATGCGGTACTTGGAAGTTATGGAAAAAGATTATGGCGTGAGTCAATGAAAAGCGCTTGGCTTACAGATTTTTGATGTGGTTTGTTGTAGAAAGAAAGTAAATATGGTAAAAATATTATAAGCATAAAATACTAATAATTTGACTTGTAGTAGAATGATTTCTGGCTGAGAATATCGCCACTAAAACAGAGTTTTAGGATTCATCAGAGGTAAACAAGATGTTTTTCTCTCGTCGTACTATTCAGCTTACCGTTTTTTGCAATACTACCGATAAACCCATAAATATCTCCGTTGGAGCTGATCTCGATGTCAGATTTAGAGAGAAAATAGTGTTCTCTCAATTCATTTCACCTAAGCCGTTTGGATTGCCAAAATGGATGTCTGGCAGACTTGACTCTGGATAAATAGGAGGTGATTGCACTGAAAGCAATACAACTGCTTCATCAGGCGTACTAAAGCCATGACTAACACCCGCAGGAATGTAGATAGTATCTCCAGCTTTAACGCCAGAGTTGTTTGCGTCTAACGTCACAATTGCTGTTCCTTCGAGAACGTAAATGAAGGATTCGGAAGCTGCGTGTGTATGAGGTTTAAGCGTAGCTCCTTTGGAAATTTCTACCCGATCAAATCCAACAGTTGGAAGCTGTTCGTGAGATAGCAATCGAGTAATTGTTGCGCCAAAAAGTTCTTCAGAGCTGAATTCTGTGAGGTGCTTTATTTCAACTCCGTTTGCTGAAATAATCATTGTGTTATTCTCTGCTATTTTTTGAGCTTAAACAATATTGTTCTTCTGATTTAGAGTGATAAGATGGTTTGCCAACTCCGATTCAGACATGAAGACGACGAGTGAATATATATATTCTAGGTTATAAAAACTACAATCGTGTATCTGCTACTAAAATTTAGGTGAATTTTTTACAATTGAAAATCTACTTTGTCGATAGATGATTTGATGAACTGTTGGTTATAAAGTCCTAGCAATTAATACAATGAACTAGAACAATTTAGACCGAAAGATATAGAGAACTGAACTAGAAGATCGCGTTGGGGAGGTGGAGTAGTCTAGCAGCGATCGCGCTCAAATGCTTCTTCTAACAGATGAAAGTCTTGACCAATTGCGTAGACTTTAATTTGCTGTTTGTTCGCTTCCTCGACCGATCGCATCTAGCAAGAATAAGCCAGCATCCTTGTGCAATCCTAAATTTTGCTGGGGACACCCGTGTTGAGTCAAACATCTCGGACAACCGAATTCACAATCGCACTCCAGCGCTAGCGATCGAGCTTTAGCAGCAAACTTGGGTAGTTGGTGGAAGATCGCTTCAGCCGCACCATTACCGCCAGAACTAGTATCGAAGAAGTAGCCGACTGTTTTGTCTGCCGATCTGTCCACGACGGTATCGACATCAAGGCTAGACGACAAAACCACCAACGGCACGGCTTTGACGATTTCCACCCCTCTTTCTGCCATCATTTCTTCCAAGTCTCGGTAAGATAAGGCATAGCGGCAGTACCAGCGGACATTGAGCAGGATAATTTCAGGCAAAAAGTGCCGCCACTTGAACAAGGAAGCTGTAGACATTGGAGGGAGCGAAGGCAGAACTGAGCTTGTCTACCCTACCATTAACGGTTTTTGCGACACAACCTGCGCGATCGCATCTGGCAAAAGTAGGGTGTTCAAATCGCGCTTCTGCATCGTCGATCGAGTCAAAAGCTTTACAGCATAATAGTCTTATCGCATCTTTTGCTCAAGGAACTCTAGAAAAACTCTGACTTTCATTGGAATATATTTGCGACTGGGATAAAGTGCGTTAATTGGGATCGGTGCTGATGAACACTGGGGTAGAACATTCACAATATTCCCACTTTGTAACTCTTGCTGAAACAGAAACTCTGGGAGTAGTCCAATTCCTATTCCAGCAACGATCGCTTGATAAATAGGGGCAATGTCATTACTCAGTAGTCGTGGACGAATGGAGAGCGTTTCTGTTTCTTGATGTTCATTGTGCAATGTCCAGGTTGTTTCGTTTTGACCATGAGCCATATGAAGCAGCGGATGACTGTGCAAATCAGCAATTGCTTTTAGTTTATCAGCAGTTTTGAGATAAGTTGCGCTAGCGAAGAGTTTCAGACGACCTGTACTAATCTGCCGCACGCCCAAGGTTGAATCGTCTAGTTGCCCAATCCGAACAATCCGAATCGCGAGATCATATCCTTCTTTCACGATGTCCTCATATGCCGTGGTCGCATGGAGAATCACTCGAATATCAGGGTAGGTCAGCAGAAACTCCGGCAAATTGGGTGCAAGAACAGTCTGAACAAACAATATCGTGGCGGTCACTCGGAGCACGCCTTGCGGATGCTCTTGGAGACTCGCGATCGCATCATCCGCCTCTTGTAACGCATCGAGAATCGGCAAACAGTTTTCGTAATACAGTCGTCCTTCTTCAGTCAGAGCAACCCGTCGTGTCGTGCGATGAAACAATCGCACCCCCAGCCGTTGCTCTAGCGCATTGACCTTCAAACTGACTGTAGATTTAGGCAAGTCTAGCGATCGTGCTGCTGCAACAAATCCTCCGAGTTCCGCAACTTTGAGAAAAATTAAAACAGCGTTTGCGTCATTCATACCTGTACTTGCTGTATTAAGACGAATCAAAACTTCGCGATTGTCCAGCATTATAAACAATCAATCCATAAAAACCACCTTTATCTATATAAATTGGTGAGTTATTCTAAGGAGAAGTTTGGAAATTAAATCAGTATCACGCGATGAAACAAGTTTTGAACAAATGGTGTGCCCGATAACTCCTCGAAAGTGAAGAAAGAATTGGCGCAATCACCCGCTGATAAGAAATGGAGCTAAAGCATGAGCAGAACAGGAACGCTGCATGGCGACGAATTTCAACTTCTAAGACAGCGAGTGAGCGGCTCGGTGTCGGCTTACGGAGACAAGCAGTACGACGAGCAACGGACACCCTGGCTCGAAGTTGTTGACCAAAACCCTTTAGCCATTGTGAATGCCCAAACGGTGCAAGACATTGTAGAGACAATTCGCTTTGCCCGCGAACGGAACCTACCTTTGGCAGTGCAAAACACAGGTCATGGAATCGCCCGTCCCTGTAACGGAGGCATCCTGCTACGATTGGCAAAGATGAAGGACATTAAGGTAGACGCGACCGCTCGAACCGCGATCGTCGAGCCTGGAGTGCAGTCCGGTGAACTGCTAGCTGAGATCGAGCCATTCGGTTTCGCGTTTCCGACGGGTCAGGTGTCCAATGTAGGGGTCATTGGCTACACATTAGGCGGTGGCGTGGGGTGGATTGCCCGCAAATTCGGCGCAGCCTGTCATGCGGTGAAAGCGGCGACGGTGGTGTTAGCGGATGGTTCTGTCGTGACTACGACGGCAACTGAGCATCCGGATCTCTTCTGGGCATTACGCGGGGGCGGGGGAAATTTTGGAGTAGTTGCTGCTTTGATGATAGACCTTTTCCCGCTCGGCAAAATCTTTGGCGGGCTTGCCTATTACCGCTTGGAAGACGCTCCAGCGGTGCTGCGTTTTTATCGGAAGTGGTCAGCAGATCTCACGGATGACACGACCACTGTGCTGCGGCTCATGCTAGTACCTCCGAACCCAAAGAATCTGTTGCACCTGCATGGCTTACAAACCTGCGCGATCGGCATCTGTCATACCGACGAGTCAACGGCTGACGCATTGAATCAACAAATTCTCGCGTTCAAAGCGCCTGAGATCAATGACCTTGAACTGCGATCGTATTCTGAGATGGCTCAGTTTGATCGGGCTTCCAGTTTGCAAGGAGCAGCTTCTTTCGGCAATTTGGAGTGCCTACAAGAGTTAAGCGATCCTATACTAGATGGGCTAGTCGCGATCGCACATCAGTATCTGCCGCCATTGGGAGTGATAGAGTTGCAGCAGTTTGGGGGTGCGTTGAGCAGGGCGAACGAGTCTGCATCCTACACGGCTCCCAGCGTGCCTTTTGTTCTCCATCTGGTGTCCCCCACGCTGATGGCTTCGCTGGAAAGACTCGCGCTCGACACCCGGAAGGCATATGACTCACTGGGTGAAGTCTACACGGGCGAAACCTCTTACAATTTTCTGCGCGGCGATCAGCAAGACCGTGTTCCGGCTGCATTCGGTGCAACAAAGTATCGGCGTTTGCAAGCACTCAAGCAGCACTACGATCCAACCAACATTTTCTCATTCAACATGAACATCCCGCCTCGGTGAGCAAGGGGAACGTCAAGGCGCGGTTAACAGACGTTGATATTGTTGATAGTCGTCGTCTAGCCAAATAAAGCAATCGATTGATTGATATGGACAAATTGCTTCAACCGGAAAATCTACCAAGCGTTACATAGGAGCGTAAAAGCATGAAAGTTTTAGTCGTAGGAGCCGCTGGCAAAACTGGTAAAGCTGTGGTCGAACAGGCTGTAGCCGCTGGTCATCAGGTCACTGCTTTCGTTCACAAAGCTGACGAGTATAATGTCTCGAACGTTCGCATCGTTGAAGGCGATGCTACCGATAGTGCAGCGATCGATGCCGCAATTGTTGGTCAAGACGCAGTGCTCGATACGATCGGTGGCAAAACGCCTTACAAGGAAACGACGCTGGAATCGAGCGCTGCCAGCGCCATCATCGCTTCGATGCAGCGAAATGGGGTGCGCCGTCTTGTGGTTACGTCGATGCTGGGCGAAGGAGAGAGTAAGGAGAATGCCACTTGGTATGAGCGCTTACTGGTTTCAACGATGTTGCGCGGTGCAGACAAAGACAAAGCAGCAATGGAGTCTGCTGTTGAAACGAGCGGTCTAGAGTGGGTGATTCTGCGCCCCGCTCTCCTCAACGACGATCCGGCTATGGGCAATGTTCGAGTATTTGATCCCGCAACGGGCGAGAAGGCGCATAAGATTACTCGTGCTGACTTGGCTGCCTTTATGCTTGCCCAGCTTTCCAGCAACAATTACCTCCATCAAGCCGTGACGATCGCAAATAGCTAAGAACGCTGTGCTCGATACGATCGCTCAACTGCCACAAGACCGCAAAGCTTAGGAAAGACAAGCATCTCAATGTTTACCTCAATGAAATTTAAAGCGAAGGAGTGACCATGACTCAAACAGCCGTTGCTGCATTTCTACAAACCGTCAAACAAGATCCAACTTTGAAGGCAAAACTCAGAGCAGTAGTCGATATGGGGTCTTGTCTTAAAGTCGCCCAAGCGTCCGGCTACGACTTTACTCCTGAAGAACTTGAATTCGAGTTACTAACCAGAGCATAGAATGGTGAACAGTTTTAGGCAGCGGAGTAAGCAACATGTTTCTCACGAAAAAAGTTTTGTACAACGTGTGGTTGACGTTGTGTA
>NZ_JACJQX010000111.1:0-5368 GCF_014696895.1 Chroococcidiopsis sp. [FACHB-1243]
TCTGCTTTTGGCGAGAAAATATATCGTCGAACCGACGACACCAGTTATCAAAACATGCTGGCATCGCTGCACTTACTTGATCTTTCATTTACGCTGCTCCTGTTGAGACTGACGTAAAACTACCTCGGTGACTGTATTGTATCTCTATTTTTTCTTACTTTTCTACAAAGTCCCATTATGCAATTGCGATCGGCATTCTTGCCAGCGTCGGCTCTGGAGTCGTTTATGCTCTTTATACAGTCATTGCCCAAAAATGCTTTGAAAAACTGCATCCCATTCCCTTCACCTGGATCAGTTTTGCTACCACGCTGCTATTTTCTGGCATGAGTCTGTTATTTTGGCAACTCCCCTATACCAATCTTGCCTGGACACCTTTATGGATTGGCGGCATATTTTCAGGGTTAGTGAGTTTTCTCAGACACATTTTGAATAATATTGGTATTCGCGCAATTGGTGCAACCGCCGCTTCCATAATTGGTTCTGGCAGTCCAGCATTGACGGCATTAGTTGCCTGGATCGTAATTCATGAAACTTTGAATGTAATCCAGATTTTAGGTATTGGTATTGTCACGTTGGGTATTGCTTTGTTGAGTGGAGAACGAGCTTTAATTAAGCGATCGCATCACCCTAACTGAAATTAAACATTATCAAAACTACTAATAACGGGAAACCCCTCTGAATCTGATGTGCGATTACCCGCTCGCAGAGAAAAGAGCGTTTGTATTTTCGCCGCCTCAGCTGCTTTTAGTTCCGCCGTTACATCTGAAATAAAGAGAATTAGGTTTGGTGATACACCGATCGCTTGAGCAATTTTGCGATAACTTTCTGCCTCTTTTTTTGAGCCAGTTTCAGTATCGAAATAGCCGCTCAAAAACTGAGTTAAATCGCCTGCTTCAGAATATTGAAATAACAATTTTTGTGCCTGAACGCTACCTGATGAAAAGATATACAATCGCTTACCCTCGCGAGTCCAACGTTCAAATGCAGGTTTAACATCGGGAAAAAGTTGCGATCGCAACGTCCCATCTCGATAACCGCTTTCCCAAATTTTCCCCTGTAACGATTTGAGTCCGGTAGATTTGCGATCGGTTTCAATTAAGTAATGAATGTAAGGCACGGCGGCGGTTGCTGAGTTATTCACCCATTCAGGTACAGCTAATCCCTGAGCAACATCGGCTGTATACTCTTGCCGCAATCGCTCTAGATCTGCTTGTACTCCACTTTCGCGATCGTGCGCTTGCAGAAACGATTCCACCTGCTTTTGAGCAAAAGGAAACAGCACGCCGAAAACGTAATCAATCGGGGTTGTGGTTCCTTCAATATCGAGCAAAATAATATCTGCACGAGCAGAATAGCGATCGGGCATGGTTACACAGAAATAATTACATGCATCAACTCGATCCAGTATACATATAGGGAATACAGATATGGCAGTCCTACCTAATTTATGAAACTCAAGCTTTTTTAGCTACTCCCTGCTATATTTGCTAACACACCCTTTTCGTTACAATGAGAATATCTGTTGCAATACTTCTCTATGAGTCAACCTACTGCATCGATCAACACCAAACTCATTGACTCTCTGGCTCAAATTATCCTTTCCCTCACCGACGAGGAGCGCCAACTTCTGGCGCAAAAAATTCAACATTCATCGTTGTCTGAGGAAGAGCATCAACATAAAAAAGAAGCTTTACAACGAGATATTACTTTGGGTGTGGAACAACTCAAGAACGGCGACTACACCGAGTATAACGATTCCTCACTACCCAACTTATTTGAAAATATTAAGAGACGCGCTAAACAAAGACTTGAGCAGGAGCCAGCTCAGTGAATCGCTTCCGTCTTTCACAACAGGCAGAACAAGACTTGGAAGATATCTGGGTTTATCTAGCACGACAGAATGAACTTTTAGCGGACAAACAGATTGCCCAAATATTAGACCGATTCCCTATGTTATCTCAATTTCCTGATATGGGTAAACAGCGTAACAATTTACTCCCTGGACTTCGGAGCTTTCCCGTTCAGCCCTACATCGTTTTTTATACTAAAATTGCGGATGGCATCGAAATTGTTAGAGTCTTGCACCAATCTAGAGATATTGACAGCCAGTTTTCGTAATTCGGCGATCGCATTAGTAGAATGAGCAGCGCCTTCTACATTAATTAAATCAGTAACTTACTACAGGAGTGCCAGTAGCTACCAGAGAAAAGTATGGTTGTTAAACATCAAGCCACTATTCCACGCTTAACTGAAGGTAGTATCGAACAGTTACGCAAGAGAGGATTGCCTGAATGCAACACTGATGAAGAAATAGCATTAGCAATGGGAATCAGCGTCGAAAAGCTGCATTTTTTAGCTGGCGATCGCTCTGTATCTTCTACTTCATTTTATTCCCGCTTTCAGATTTCCAAAAAAACAGGTGAAGCAAGAATAATTTCTGTACCAACGCCCGAACTAAAAGCTGCTCAAAGATGGATTTTAAAGCATATTTTAGATAAGATAGAAATTCACGATGCAGCTCATGGTTTTTGTCGCGATCGCTCTATTGTTACCAATGCCACACCGCATGTAGGTAGAGATGTAATAGTAAAACTCGATCTACAAAACTTTTTTCAATTAATTACATATAAACGTGTCAAAGAATTATTTCATGGTTTTGGTTATTCTGAAACTGCGGCAACAATTTTTGGATTAATCTGTACGATCGCGACAACAAATAATAGTAATAAAACAAGCTGTAAAAATATAGAAAAACGTCACTTACCTGAAGGTGCGCCAACCAGCCCTGCTATTTCAAATCTGGTTTGCGATCGCCTCGATACGCATTTAACTAAACTTACCAATAATCTTGGATTTCGCTATACACGTTATGCCGACGATTTAATTTTTTCTAGTTTTGAGAAAGCAGCAACTAAAATCAATAATTTGATTCATGGAAGCAAGTTAATCATTACTACAGAAGGCTTTACAATTAATTCTGACAAATTTAAAATTTTGAGTAAATCTGTACAACAAATAGTCACGGGTATTGTGGTAAACCAACAATTAAATCTATCTCGA
Source organism: Chroococcidiopsis sp. [FACHB-1243] (assembly GCF_014696895.1). Taxonomy (NCBI): domain Bacteria; kingdom Bacillati; phylum Cyanobacteriota; class Cyanophyceae; order Chroococcidiopsidales; family Chroococcidiopsidaceae; genus Chroococcidiopsis; species Chroococcidiopsis sp. [FACHB-1243]. Next base: position 3,061 of record NZ_JACJQX010000111.1, read on the forward strand.
AAAACGTTGAAAGCTTTCCGAGCTACTTTGTATCAAATTGAACGAGAAGGTTTATCAGGTAAAAAATGGGGGAATTCAAATAATTTAATTGCTACAATTACTGGGTTTGCTAACTACGTAGCAATGGTTAACCCCAGCAAAGGCGCAGAATTTTTAGCATCAGTAGAACGGATTAAACAGAAATGCGATCGCTCCTAAGTTATGAATAAATATACAACTTGAGTAATTTCTCGCTTGCTATTTGCGGTTGTTGTGTTAAATTTATACCGAGGTAGTTGTAAAGTTACAAAGCTGTAGTACGGGTTCTGCATACCCGACTGGTACGCTGACTCATAGTATAAGCGTATACCGCAAAGTACTTTAGCTATTTCACCGTTTGATTAGCTCAGTTGGTAAGAGCGCCTGCTGTATGCGGGATGACGTAGGTTCAAATCCTGTATCAAACCCCCGAAAGTTAGCTCATTTGGTTAGAGCAATCGGTGTATCGCCGATTGATAGCAGGTTCGATTCCTGTACTTTCTCCAAAATCCCCTCGTCCTGGGTACGGACACCTTGTTAGGGACAAGGCAGCTTCGGAAGAAGCAGTTAGTAGTGGGTTTTCCCAGTGCTAAGAACGGCTGAAAACGTTTTATTCGTCACTTACTCTGTCAAGCAGGTGTTTGTTCGCAGTCAAGGAGCCAGCGCAAATGTAATTCTCTCTAACTTGAGTATGTCCTTCGTTTTCCCAATCCGATTCTCTACAGAGACTCTGGCACTGGCAAATCGAACGGCGTATTTGAGCGTTGTTGGCTTTGGTTGAATTACCTTCGGGTGTTCTGGCAAGGTTACAGCACTCTTCATCCAGTTTTGGAGAATCTTTTGCCCGCACCAAGATTGTTAACCCCTGTACTGGCAGAGTAAAAAATATTTTTGTATTATATGTAGTATACTGAAATTATCTTGCTAAGGGTTGTAAGCTCCTGGTTAGTAGCTAAAGCTGCCAAAAAGACGAATGTTCTTATCTAATCTTCTCCGGCGGGTACAGTTGCCCAAATTATCGATTCAAATTTCTATGTGGAAAACCTTTTACATCAAGCCTAACGAAATCGGAATTTTATATTACCGCAGCGATTTTAAGAAGATTTTACAGCCAGGGACTTACACTTATTTGGGTCGCCACTGGCAAGTCAAAACTTATGACTTGAACCAGCCAGAAGTTAAGATTGAAAATCTAGAATTATTGCTCAGAACCCACGAAGCCGAATTACAAGAGCATCTATTAATTATTAGAACAGCATTTAACCAAGCTGCTTTAGTACGCTGCGGTCAAACCTGGATAAGTGTCATGCCAAATCAACTACGTGCTTTTTGGCGTGGTTTTATTGATGTAGAATCTCATATTTTCAATTTAGAAGAAAGTCTAGAATTACCTGCTGAATTTGTTCAGCAATTGCGCGGACTTGCCATAAACGGATTGAAAAAATTCCAAATTTCAGAGTATGAAATTGGCTTGCTATACGTTCAAAATAACTTTATTAGACCTCTAGAACAAGGGGAATATGCTTTTTGGACTGTAAATCGGGATGTTGCACTAAGAACTCTCAGCCGGATCGTACCTAACCCAGACTTTCCACTAGAAGATGTATTGATTGAACAACATCCTGAGTTTGTTTCAGCCTATTGCGAAGTCGTACAATTACAAGATCGACAAGTAGCAATTGTCCGGTATTTGGGTAAAGTTATTGCTATTTTGCCACCTACAAGCCGCAAGTTATTTTGGCGCGGTGTGGAATTGGAAATGATCGATATTAGTAGCAATGCTAAATTATCGCCTAATTTAGTAGCAGAATTGTTGGCAGGTTCTAAAGAAGTTCTATTACTAAGCCACAACAGTTTGCATATTCGTGAAGTCCCTGCACAGCATGTTGGTATGTTATATGTAAATCAAGAGTTTCAAGCGTTACTAGAGCCAGGAATACATGCTTGGTGGTTATATGGACGCTCGTTTCAAACTGAAGCGATTGACATGCGGTTGCAAAATATCGAGGTATCCGGTCAAGATATCCTGTCAAAAGATAAAGTTCCTCTACGCTTGAACTTAACTGCTGGTTTTCGTATTCAAGATCCGCTGAGAGCAAAAAATGGTTTGTCAGATATTTCTAGTTTCTTGTACAAAGAATTACAGTTTGCTTTGCGTGCAGCAGTTGGCGAACAAACTTTGGATGCACTAAGTAAGTAGACAGGAAAATTTACAAGTATGTAACAAAAAATTAATTAGACTGATTCGAGTGAAATTTAACACGCCTGGTACTATAGTTTCCTCTTTCTC
>NZ_JACJQX010000112.1:0-5212 GCF_014696895.1 Chroococcidiopsis sp. [FACHB-1243]
TTTTCAGCATTTAAGTTCTCAACCCATCCCTAGTCTCATGCTTGATTTTCTTCCTTTTGATATGCTCGCTCACCCTTATGCAACAAACCTACACCTGTCAGTGGGCAGATCCCCGCATTGTTAACGAGTACATCGACTTTTTCCCATTGTTTGGAGACCATCTCAGCCGCAGCGGCGATCGATCATCGGTAACATCGATCGGTACAAAGTGAACTTCACCTTCGGCACGGAGTTTGTTGGCTGCTACCTCCCCTCGCTGTGGATTTCGCGCTCCAAGTAAAACAATGAATTCATTTGCTGCTAGTTGTCGCGCCACCTCATAACCAATGCCTTTATTTGCACCTGTGATGAAAACAACTTTTTTTGTCATAATATTTGTGACTCCTGAATGTATTTGTTATGGGAGATAAAGTTAGCTGAAATAAAATTGACTGAACACATGGAAACTATTGCCCCTATTCTTGCTGGCTTTTTCGGCGAATCCCGTCCATCTTTAACTGGCATCGGTGTAGCTTTTCTTGCCTCACTATCAACAATTTTTGAAATTGAAGCGATCGCTAGCATTAAATAATGGTTCTCCTAATGTTTGATTGAATTGGGATGAAAAGCAGCGGTCAACCCTTGTCGGGTTATTTGTGCGATCGAGGAACATTGCGTCTGGCATACCAAGCATGGATAAAGAGCGTTTGCAAGAACAATACAGGAGCATCAAAACCACTGGATGCAATGATTGCTCCGACTCGATCGGGGGGTAGCACCGCCACATCTCGACCGTGAGCAGCAAGAAATTTTTCAACGTCCTCATCCGAATATTCAGAATATTTCAGCATTCGAGTCCAAACCTCACGCAGGTCTTGATAGGCTGAAGTGGACATATCGGCAGCTAAATCTGCGCTCACTAAATATCCCTGAGAGCAAAGGCGTGAAGCAATTTGACTGAAAAATTTGCGTCTCTCCTCAGGTTGCATGAAGAAGTGAGAGACCAGAAGGCAAGTCGCCGCATCAAAGGATGCTGATGCGGGCAACGAATCTAGATAACCTTCGTGCCATGTGCAACGTGACGCAACCCCAAACTCTTTAGCTTTCTCGCGACAGGTTTCAAGCATTGCCGTCGCAGGCTCTACTGCCGTAAATTGCCACTGTGGAAATTCTTGAGCAAGATAAATCAATTCCAACCCGGTTCCGACACCCACACAAAGAATCCGCGCGTCAGATGGAAGATCGCAAAGTACCAGACGAATCGATAAATGAAGTGCGTCACGCAATGGCGCTACTTTAGCCGCTCTTGCATCGTAGGTTGAAGCACGTCCTTTGTCGAAGAAAGCCGCTGATTCTTGGCTTGGCATGATTTCTCTTTGTAATTACACTGTTTATTGTAATTACACTGTTTATTTTAATTAAATCGACTGACCGCCAGAAACGTGAATTCTCTGAGCATTCACCTATCGGCTTACTGATGAGATCGACTTGATTAGTTCGCTGTGAATCCGCCATCTATTACCAACGGTTGTCCCGTAATATAGCTAGCAGCATCAGAGCAAAGAAAAACCACCACCTGAGCGATTTCTTCCACCTGACCTATGCGACCCATGGGAGCCATAGCCGCGAGATCGTCAGTCGAGATCCCCGTCTCATCGACGAAGCGATCTATCCCTTCAGTGGCAATCGATCCGGGGTTGACAGCATTAATCCTAATCCCCTGCTTGGCATAGTCAAGGGCAGCAGCTCGCGTCAGCCCCATCACCGCATGTTTGCTGGCAGTATAGGGAGAAAACCCTGAAATCCCATTTAAACCACCTACTGATGAATTATTGACAATTACACCGGAGCCTTGGGTCAACATCTGTTGAATTTCATATTTCATGCTCAAGAACAGCCCCCGCACATTGATTGCCATCAGTTTGTCAAACTCCTCCACAGATTGTTCGTGCAGGGGGTCGATCGAACCCAGAATCCCAGCGTTGTTAAATGCACAATCAAGTTTGCCGTAGGTAGCAATCGTTTTCTGCACCAAGGCTTGAACATCAGCTTCACTCGATACGTCCGATCGCACAAACAAGCACTCAGCCCCAGCATCGCGAATCAGAGCGGCAGTTTCTTCGCCTTCCGAGTCGCGTCTGCCTGAGAAAACAACTTTTGCTCCAGCCGCACCGAATGCAATTGCAGTTGCTCTGCCAATTCCCGATGTGCCTCCAGTAACTAACGCCACTTTACCCTGAAGTATCATTACTATTTCTCCTAAAATCAAGCCCGGTTGTTCTCTCTTGAAATGGATCAATTCACTGTGAATCCACCATCAATCACGATCGGCTGACCTGTAATATAGCTGGCAGCATCAGAACACAAGAACACAACTGTTGCCGCGATTTCTTCAGCTTGACCCAGCCGCCCCATCGGGACAATCGATGCAAGTTGCTGCTCTAGAGCAGGATCTTTATGACTAAAGCGATCGGTCATCTCTGTGGCAATAAGCCCTGGATTCACGGCATTAATCCGAATGCTTTGTTTGGCATAGTCAAGTGCGGCAGAACGGGTCAACCCCATCACAGCATGTTTGCTGGCACTGTAAGGACTCACTCCCGCAAACCCAATTATTCCAGCCGCTGAAGAATTGTTGATGATGACTCCGGCTCCTTGAGTTAGCATCTGTTGGATTTCAGATTTCATACATAAGAACAGACCCCGCACGTTAATCGCCATCAGTTTGTCGAAATCTTCGATGGACTGTTCGTGTAGGGGTTTTGCTGGTGACTCGATGCCAGCGTTGTTGAATGCACAATCGATTCGACCGTAACTCTCAACCGTTTTCTGAATCAGCGCCTTAACAGCTGCTTCACTCGATACGTCCGATCGCACAAACAAGCACTCAGCCCCAGCATCGTGAATCAGAGCGGCAGTTTCTTCGCCTTCCGAGTCGCGTCTGCCTGAGAAAACAACTTTTGCTCCAGCCGCACCGAATGCAATTGCAGTTGCTCTGCCAATTCCCGATGTGCCTCCAGTAACTAAGGCGACTTTGTTTTCAAGGATCATGATTCCCTCTGGTTCTAAAATGATTGGTCAGCAAAGTGAAGCAGGACTGTTTAAAGTTTGAATTAGAGGGACTGACCCCCAGAAACTTCAAAGATACCGTAAGGGTCGCGATCGGCACCATTCAAGATTTAGCCTTGTCTCCATCTGGTGCCTCAAGTGTCGCCATATCAATAACTAGACGATAGTGGACATCTCCTTGCTCCAGCCGCTCGAACCCCTCATTGATATCCGCAGCCGAAATCACTTCGACATCCGCTGCAATCTTGTGCTTGCTACAGAAGTCCAACATTTCTTGGGTTTCTAACGTCCCCGCCGACCCCGAACTGGTCAGCCGACGACGACCCATTGTTAAGAGGACAGGAGTGAAGTCCATGCGATCGGGAATTCCCAGACAGCACAGCGTGCCATCAAGGTTCAGCGCCAGCAGATACGGATCGAGTAGATGTCGCGCTGATACCGTGTCCAGGATGAAATCAAAGCGATATTTTTGAGCCGCCATTTTCTCGGCATCCGTCGATAAAATCGCCTCGTCCGCACCCAGTTCCAGCGCAGCAGCAAGCTTTTGCTCGGAAGTCGTAAAGACAATGACATGAGCGCCCAGTGCATGGGCAAATTTAATTGCCAGATGACCGAGACCGCCGATTCCAACAATTCCAACCGTCTTTCCAGATCCAATGTTCCACTGATGTAGCGGCGACCAGGTTGTTACTCCCGCGCAAACTAACGGTGCCACACTAGCCGGATCGAGACCGGAGGGCAGGTGATAGGCAAAATCAGTCTTGACGACATATTCATTCGAGTAGCTGCCGCGCGTGATGCTGCCGTCGTGCCTGTCGATGCCATCATAAGTGGTCGTCGGAAATTCGCGACAATAGGATTCCTCGTAGCTTTTACAGGGTGGGCAGCGTCCGCAGGAATCGACAATATTACCGACTACCACGGCATCGCCAACTTGGAATTTCGTAACTTCTACACCGATTTCTGTGACTTCGCCCACCATTTCATGCCCTGGTATTAATGGAAAGCGGCTATTGCCTCGAATCGCGTGCAAGTCGCTGTGACAAACACCACAGAACTGAACCTTCACTGCGATATCGTCGGGTCGCAATTCCCGTCGCTCAAACTCCCAAGGCACGAGGCGATCGCCCTGACTTAAAGCTGCAAGCCCGTAACAGAGACGCATATTTTTTTTGGATTCAAGAGCGGTAGTGCTTGGCATTTGTATTTCTTCCTTTTTGTGTTCCTTCGGGCGTTTCTCAGGCAAGAGCGTTAGAGGAACCCTATCCGCACACTCTAGTCGCTCTTAACTTCGCTGGTATCCTTCATAGAACATAGAATTCCTGAAGAAATCTCTAAAATGCGCTGGCAGTCGGACGAACAATTATTTCATTGACATCAACATTCTCCGGTTGAGCCACGGCATATAAGACGGCTCTGGCGATCGCATCCGGCGTTAGCGCGGTCTTGCGAAGTTCTCTCAACCCGCCTTTTGCTAACTCGTCTGAGATATCAGAACCCAGTTCAGTTTCCACTACACCAGGAGAGACGATCGTCACGCGGATGTTTTTCGACTCCTGCCGCAGACCGTCCGATATTGCCCAAACCGCATATTTTGTCGCCGAATAAACGGCGCTTGTGGGTCCTACCCAATGGGCAGCGATCGAGGCGGTATTGATAAACTGACCGCCGCCTTGTGCTTCCATGATGGGCAGTCCCGCCGCAATGCCATTCAGAACACCGTTGATGTTGACGTTAATCATCTTGTCCCACTCGTCAACTTTGAGTGCGCTCATCAGGGACAGAGGCATCACGCCTGCATTGTTGAAAATGACATCAATCCGATCGAATTTCTCTTTAGCAAAGTGAATGAATGCTTTCATATCTTGACGATCGGTGACATCTAAGGCTTTGAATTCGGCGATTCCACCAGACGATCGGATATTTTTCACAATCTTTTCTAGCTTTTCCGTGCGGCGTGCGCCCAAAACTACTTTTGCCCCGTTTTGAGCTAGCAACTTGGCGGAGGCTTCACCGATGCCGCTACTGGCTCCCGTGATGGCAATGACTTTGCTTTCCACATTTACTAACCAGAGCATAGAATGGTGAACAGTTTTAGGCAGCGGAGTAAGCAACATGTTTCTCACGAAAAAAGTTTTGTACAACGTGTGGTTGACGTTGTGTA
>NZ_JACJQX010000113.1:0-4819 GCF_014696895.1 Chroococcidiopsis sp. [FACHB-1243]
ATCTCAACTAAAGTTCATCAACAAAATCTTTGGAGTTGTTGCTTGAAGCAATACGAACTAGTCCAGTTCGTTTCTTACTAAAAAGTCTTTGCGACACAACCGTGTTTTTTAGAACTTAAACAAGTTTAGCAATCTTTGAATACAGCAATGTCAGCTCGTGCTTTTCTCAGGTGGGCAATGCCAGCCCTACATCCCTCGCAAATGACAAATGACAAAATTATCAAACTCAATTAATCTTTAGGGCGAGGAACAAAAAATCTAGGTGCTTGAGGTCGAGTTAATAATTCTTGCCATAGTAGTTCGTAGCGATCGCTCATCTGCTTAACTGTCAAATTAGCTTTGGCAATTTCTCGCCCTCTTTGACCAAAACGCCAGCGCAATTGAGGCTCGTCCCTTAGTTGTTGTAGTGCCGATGCTAGCCCTAAAACATCATTTTTATTGACTAGAAATCCTGTTTCGCCATCAACAACAGCTTCAGCCACGCTACCGACGCGAGTGGCAACCACAGAACGTGCAGCCAGCATCGCCTCCACGATTGCTAGGGGAAAACCTTCCGATCGCGATGGTTGAGCGACAATATCGAATTGTGGTAGGTATGCACGCGGATTTTCTACCCAGCCGAGTAAATTAACGCGATCGCTGATTCCTAGTTCCATTGCCAATTGCTCTAAATTAGCCCGTTCGTCCCCTTCACCCAGAATTATCAGTTGCACCTCATCAACAGATGCGATCGCTCGTAATTATACGTCATGTCCTTTCATTGCATCCAGCCGTCCGATGCTGCCAATGGTTATTGTTCCTTCAGGATGAACAGCCGAGAGTTGAGGTTCTTCAGCCAAATCGGGAACGCAATTAGGAACGGAAACCACCGAATTACGACCGAGGGCGTAAAAATCTTCCATTAACCGCGCACTTGCGACACCAACGGCGACATGAGCGTCAACTCGTAACGAAAGTACTCGCGTCCGCCACCAAGTCAGTAAATCTGTTGTCCGTAGTGGCAGTTGATCGACTCGCACGACTCGCGCCCCAGATAAGATTAAAGCAGCAGCTAAACCTATTGCTCCCGCCCAAGGCGTACAGAGATTGACATGCACCACGTCAGGACGTAGTTGCAATAAAGTTGTGAGATGAGCTAGGAACGAATGAATTGGCTTGTCAGGTAAGACTATCTGCGCGGTTTGAGGGCGTTGTCGGGCGATCGCTTCCACGACAAGCTTAGATGTACCTATGACTGTTACCTCAATTCGATCTGAAACGCTAGCAACCAAGTGGCTTAAACTAATCTCTGCACCACCAATTCCGCCAGAATCCGTATAAATGACTACTTTCATGTGTCGTTTGTCATTTATTAAATGTTTTTTGACTAAATTGATTATTGAAATACTAACAATGTATCGATTGTGTACTCTGTTGCCGTTAAAACTTAAAAGAGTTTTAGTAAATAAAACTACCAAATAAACATATAAAAAATTATCTCTTTAGGCAGAAGTAAGCCGGAGTAGCAATGGCTATTCTTGAGCGATAAAAGTGCATAATTTTAATCCTTGATTCTGACAGTTTACATGTATAAAGAAATAAAATTGGATTTCAATGCAACGTAATTTGACACACACATCTTTTACCCATACTATGCAGTTTGCACAAGTTGCTCGCTTAGTTACCAGTAAAATAACAGAACTTTTGTCAACTCAAGTATTAGTAGTAAATTGCAATAATATTATCGTTGCTAGTAGCAAATACGAGCGAATTGGCAAAGTTCTTTATTTTAGCGAACAACAAGAAACTAACTATTTACGAGTTCCATTACACCTCAAATCAGAAGTAGGCGAAGTCGCAATTGGAGAACCATTTAATGGTGAGACAATTTCACCGCGTCTAGCAAAAGTTTTAGTTGAATTAATAATTAATCAAGCCACTATACTGAACCATCGACCTAACCAACAAGCGTTGAAGAATCAGTTCGTCAATCATCTGTTACATGGTCAAATTATCGATGAAACAGAAATTTTAAGGCAGGCAAAGCTATTAGGGCTAGATTTATCACCGCCGCGAGCGGTAATTTTGATCGATGCTTCTCAATACGTATTAAAACCTTCAGTAGGTGAATCAGACGGCAAGAATTTAGCAAAAGCTACGGTGCGACAACGCCGCCGCACGCAATATGCGATCGGCAGCATAGTTAACTTTTTTCACTTACCAGATGATACAATCTGTGCCGATTTAGGTAACGGCGAATTGGTAGTTTTAAAAGCTAGTAATACCAAAAATCTTGGCAGTTGGGCAGAACGAGGAAATAATACAAATTCATTGAATGCGTTATGGACGAATCTAGCTGCACTTAAACGTGCGGGTGATGCTCTGCTAATGCGCTTGCGCAGCGATACAGGAGTAGCAATTAGTATTGGTATCGGTCGCTATCATCCAGGTATTCCTGGTTTAGCGCGATCGTATCAAGATGCGAGGATGGCACTCTCACTCGGTCATCGCTTTAATGGTTGCGATCGCGTCTATTGTTTAGATCGTCTGGGAATTGCTGCATTTATTGGCGTAGCTGACGAACAAACCAAGATTGAATTAGCCACGCATTTACTTAGTCCGCTCGATTGCGAATTGGAATTATTAACAACCGTAGAGGCGTTTTTTGCTCGTGATTGCAGCCCTTCAGCTACAGCAAAGCAGCTTTTAATTCACCGCAATACTCTGAATTATCGTCTTGGTAAAATAGCTTCGTTAATCGGTCTCGACCCACGGCGTTTTGATGATGCAGTACAAATTCGGTTAGCGTTGCTATTACGTAGGCTTCAATACTAGATTTCCTCGTCCAAGTGTTCGGCAACAGATTGATAGAGATTGAGAACGTGACTATCTTGGAGGTTGTAAAAAACATTGCGTCCCTGCTTGCGGTAACTCACCAACCGCATTGCACGTAATGTTCGCAACTGATGGGAAACAGCCGATTCAGTCATGTCTAGAGTGGCGGCTAAATCGCAGACACAGAGTTCTTTTTGTGCCAACAATGAAAGAATTCGTAGCCGATTGGCATCTCCTAAGAGGCTAAAAAATTCAGCCATCCGCTGCGCCTTCTCAGTTTTGAGGACGTGGCTTTGTAGATGATTAACTCCATCCACGTCTACAGGATGTGGTGGATGGCACTGAAGACGATCCGCCTCTGAGGTAGAGTTTGGTTTAGCCCGATCGGAAGCAGAGTAAACTGACATTGGGTGATAATAAAAGACTGTGTTTGCTGGATTAAATCTTCAGACACCCTAAGTATAGCCCAACTATGTAGCCCAACTATAGCGCGGTCTAGGATATGCTCTGTTTAAGAATAAGTTGGTTCAATGATTTTAGAGTTTAGCTGGCTTGCTATTGCTGGAGTTAATAACCTACTCGAACTGCTTCAGTTTCCCTTCATGCAAAGGGCGATCGCAGGTGCGATATTAATGGGTATCCTTGGCGGTTTCCTGGGTAGCTTCGTCACCCTACGACAGTTATCTTTTTTCAGTCATGCTGTAGGTCATGCAGCTTTGGTAGGTGTTGCTTTAGGGGTTTTGCTTCAGTTAAATCCTACCTGGATGCTACTCCCATTTACCCTTGCATTCGGCTTAGTTGTCCTCTATTTAATTGACCAAACAAATTTGTCGAGTGATAGCGTATTGAGTGTAGTACTATCGGGTGCATTAGCAATAGGTGTCATCCTCAGCAGCCTGATCCAAGGATATCGCGGCAATTTGATGGGAGTCCTATTCGGAGATATTCTAGCGATCGATACTACGGATCTGATCTTGACCTCTTTGGTGTTAATTAGCAGCATTATTTTCTTACTACCTACGCTGCGTCAGCAGATTCTCTTGACTCTTAACCCTACAGTGGCACAGGTGCAGGGTATCCCCGTGCGCCTCTATCGCTACGCTTTTGTTGTCTTGCTGTCACTAGCTGTAGCCGTAGCAATTAAGGCTGTAGGCGTGTTATTGGTGAATGCTTTTTTGGTCATTCCCGCCGCTACTGCCAAGCTTGTGAGTCATCATTTTACCCACTTTTTAGTCATTTCCGTGATGCTTGGGGTCGTTAGTAGCATTGTCGGCATTATGTTATCGGGTCTACTCAACTTTGCTTCTGGTCCTAGTATCGTTCTCGTCCAATTCTTGCTATTTACATTCATTTTCAGTTGGGTGAAGCTCATTTGGAAAACTGCATGAGAGATTTTGCGCCTAACCCTTGCCAAGGTCTGATAAGTTTGCTACCTTAATAAAGCGCCAAAAATTGACGCACCAACTTCGCCGGGATAGCTCAGTTGGTAGAGCAGAGGACTGAAAATCCTCGTGTCACCAGTTCAATTCTGGTTCCTGGCATCTCCTGATAAATCGTGAATTCTACAGTCTGTAAGGGTTGTTAGACCTTAAATACAGATGTAAAACGATAACAATTCTCATTTTATGGGAGCAGTTTGGGTCAGTTGAGGTCATAAATTGGGGTAAAGTTGGGGTAAAAATAGTAGAATCGAGGAGTTTACCCCATCTGCTCGTTCTATGTCCTCACAGTCCATTAAAAGTAAAGCCAGTAAAGGGTCTGTACAAATCAAACTTTCCTAACGGTCACTTGCAGCTAGTTTTCTCCCATGAGGGCAAGCGCCATTACCTTTCCCTTGGCTTGCCAGATTCTAAGGTGAATCGAAACTTAGCCAGGGCTAAAGCAAATCTGATTGAATCCGATCTGGTTGTGTCGCAAAGACTTTTTAGTAAGAAACGAACTGGACTAGTTCGTATTGCTTCAAGCAACAACTCCAAAGATTTTGTTGATGAACTTTAGTTGAGAT
>NZ_JACJQX010000114.1:0-4804 GCF_014696895.1 Chroococcidiopsis sp. [FACHB-1243]
GGTATCATCAATCGTTAACATTTATTATTTCTATTCAGCTCAAAAGTTATCACATTTTGGGCTGCTTTTTTATGGCGATTTCTTAACATTCAACACTTCTGGGTATTTGGTTGATGTATTATAAAGTCAAAAGCGGTAAACCCAGCATTCGATATAGTGAAGCGGTAAAAGAAGCTCTATGCTTTGGCTGGATTGATAGTAAAGTACAATCTTTAGATCGAGAATGCTACAGACAAATATTTACACCTCGAAAACCAAAAAGTGTATGGTCAAAATTAAATAAGCAGTATATTGCAGAATTGATAGAACAAGATTTAATGACTGAGGCGGGTTTGGCAAAAATTATTACAGCAAAACAAGACGGCTCGTGGAATACTTTAGATACTATTGAAGAATTAATTGTTCCAATAGACTTGCAGCGAGCACTATTAGGAAATGCAGTTGCTAACAAATATTTTGAAGCTTTTAGTAACACGGTCAAAAAGAATATATTATCTTGGATAGCTAGTGCCAAACGCCCAGAAACAAGGTTGAGCAGAATCGAGCAAACTATTAGCTCGGCAGCATGTAATAAAAATCCCTTATTGAAATAAAAAATATTGAGATAGGCGATCGCAACTCATTGCCAAGACAAACAGCGATCGCCTTTGAATAGTTGCTACGTTCTCAACTTAAAATCTCCTAACTGACATGAGAAATAATAAGCTAGAACTAGTGAAATTTTATCTATATTGCTGGAACGGGGTTGGGATTAGCAATTGTAAAAAAAGCTGTCGAAACTCACCAGGGAGAAATTTGGTTTGAAACACAAATTGCTATGGGAACTAAATTTATCGTTGCGATCCCCCTGGTCAATTAACAGTTATCAGTTATCAACTATCAGTTAACAGTTATCCGCTATCAGTGGTTAGGATTGCTGCCTCTGCTGCCTCCGCTGCCTCTGCTTCCCTGCTTTCTGCTGTACGATCGCCACTACTCCTTGGCTCAGCTCGTAAGAGCGGATTTTTTATAACGTTAAATGAAGTTTTACAAAGCTTGCCTAAGTGTGGCATAATCCACTCTCAAGTTCGCTCATGTCGATCTTGCATACTTATACTGAATATCTAGTGAATTCCATATCTGGCAACAAAACATAAAATGGTGAAGTCTAGAAAACAGCAAGAAATTGCCTATATTTCCACACAGAAATCTACACGTATGTCTAAATCAATTACCAAGCCAGTTGCAGGTTTAACGCTTTTTGCTCTAGTGGCGATGGCTTGCCCAGCGCCAATAAAAGCGCAAGAAACAACCAGTCCCGCTAGCCCAACACGCACTCTTCCGTCTTTACCAACAACTAAACCCGCAGCTCAACCAGATGTAGCACCAAGTAATAATACGGCTCCAACCACTACCCCAGTAGCACCAGGAAATAATACAGCTCCAACCACTACTCCAGTAGCGCCAGGAAATAATGCAGCTCCACTCCCCAATGTAGCTCCAGCAAACGCTCCGGCGACAGCTCCAGCAGCCAACCAACCCGTCCAAGCACCAGTAGATTATGCTCTTGGGGGTGGCGATCGCATCCGCATTAACGTGTTTGAAGTGCCGGAATATACCGGAGATTATCAGATTCCCCCTGGTGGTCAGTTGTTCTTGCCTCTGGTCGGACCTGTAGACATTTTAGGGTTAACCCAAGCAGAAGCAGCAGATGCGATCGCGGCAAAGTACTCTCGCTACTTAAAACGTCCTCTAGTCACAGTTAGTCTGATTTCCCCACGCCCAATTAACGTTGTGATTGCGGGTGAAGTTGTCCGTCCTGGCTCGTATACTGTGGGCTTGCAAGGTGGTGCAGGTGATAATCCAGGGGTACAATATCCTACGATTGTTGGCGCGTTGACTTTAGCAGAGGGAGTCACCCTAGCAGCCGATCTGAGGCAAGTGCAGCTTAAGCGCAAGCAGGGACTGGGACCGGAGCGAATTATCAATCTGGATCTGATGGAACTGGTGAGAAAAGGTACTTTGCCACAAGACATCACTTTACGGGATGGCGATACAGTCTTCGTACCTACGGCGACTGAAGTGAATATGGCAGATATTCGCGCCTTTTCTAATGCTAGCTTTGCTATGGCTTCCAACCGTCCCCGTACCGTCACAGTTGTGGGTGAAGTTAACCGTCCTGGTTCTTACGTAATTATTGGGGGTGGAACTGCTGCTGCTGCTGCAACCACCCCAGGTAACACCCAAGGAGGGGGAGGCGGAGCTGTTGATGGTGGCGGAGGTGCTGGTGGCGGTTTGCCCACAGTCTCACGGGCGATTCAGCTAGCTGGCGGAATTACAAGTTCGGCTGACGTGCGAAACATTCAAATCCGTCGTCCGACCAGAAATGGCGGCGAACAAAAGATGACCGTGAGTTTCTGGAAATTGCTGCAAGGAGATCCCAACCAAGATACGATCGTTCAAGAAGGTGACACTGTCGTCGTTTCGACGGCAACAAACATCAGCCCAGCAGATGCTACTGCCTTAGCAGATGCCAGTTTTTCTCCAGCGACAATTCAAGTTAGCGTTGTGGGAGAAGTCAAAACACCAGGACTAGTCAACTTGCAGCCCAATACGCCGCTTAACCAAGCGCTGTTGACCGCAGGAGGATTTGATAACGCCCGTGCTAGAAGGGGTTCGGCAGATTTAATTCGTCTCAATCCTGATGGTACAGTCACGAGTCGCCGAGTCAAGCTTGATTTTTCTAAAGGAATCAACGACGAAAATAACCCAACCATGCGTGACAACGACATTATTGTCGTCAGACGTAATAGTGCGGCTGGGGTTGGTGACGCAATTGGTGCTGTATTCGGACCTGTCTTGAGTCCGGTGCTAGGAATCGTGAATATATTGAGATAACGTTTTGAGATAGCGTTTAGTTCGATCTCGGGTAGGGTGCGTTAACCATTTCACTAAAACTATGCTAGCGAAGATCCCCCCAACCCCCCTTGATAAGGGGGGTTGGGGGGATCTCTTTTGTCGTAGTCAAAAAGTAAATTGGTACTGACATCGCACCCTATTGTTTTGTGTAGTAGCAATATTGACCTATTAACGCTAAATACGATGAATGGCTAGAACTATTAACAGTAAGATGAAAGAAGTAAAAATGGAATCCGATCGCTTTACTTCCCGCTCCCTACTCCCTAAATTTCAGTCATGCAGATTAGCCATCGCCCCTCAATTAACGAACTCACATTTGCCGCACGGACTGCTTCTGTCCGCCGGACTACAGGCGAAACCGATGTCGAAGTAACGCTGAATTTAGATGGAACGGGTAAATGTACTGCGGCGACGGGAATCCCATTTTTAGACCACATGCTGCATCAAATAGCCTCCCACGGACTATTCGATTTGGAAGTCAAGGCGACAGGTGATATTGAAATTGACGACCACCACACAAATGAAGATGTGGGAATTACCCTCGGACAAGCTTTTCACCAGGCTTTAGGCGATCGCAAAGGCATCATCCGGTTTGGGCATTTTCTCGCCCCCCTGGACGAGGCATTAATTCAGGTTGCATTAGACTTTTCCGGTCGTCCTCATCTCAGTTACGGACTGCAAATTCCCACCCAACGAGTCGGAACTTACGATACTCAACTGGTGCGAGAATTCTTTATAGCACTGGTTAACCACAGTCAAACGACGCTGCACATTCGTCAACTCGACGGGATTAACTCTCACCATATAATTGAAGCAACTTTTAAAGCTTTGGCGCGATCGCTGCGCATGGCTGTAGAAATCGATCCGCGTCGAGCTGGAAATATTCCTAGTTCTAAAGGCGTGTTGTAATTATTGTAGAGACGTTGCATTCAACGTCTCTACAAATCTCTAATTATTCCGAATGGCGTAAAGTTGTTCTGGAGCAGAAAATCCAGCTTCGCCAAAGCTGTCACGGATCAGGCGGTTGGTATCAAAATAAACCTGCCAGTAGTCAGCGTTGTTACAGTAAGGACGCACTGCTAACACAGGACCCGCTAAATTAAATTCTAAGATTTCTACATCTGGGGCAGGATTAGAAAGGACGTTGGGAATTCGACTCAGCCGTTCTTTTAACATGGCGATCGCGGCATTATGATCTGTGTTGTGGTTGAGTTGAGCCACTAGATCGACGCGACGATAAGTATTCGCCGAAAAGTTTTGAATATTGTCGGAAAAGATTTTGTTGTTGCCTACAACCGTGTGTACGTTGTCTAGAGTGTTAATTGTGGTGGCAAACAAGCCAATTTCCTGCACGGTTCCCGTCACGCCGCCAGCATTAATGAAGTCACCTACCTTAAAGGGTCGCAGAATCATGAGAAACGCGCCTGCGGCAAAATTCGCTAACAGTCCGCTCCAAGCTGCACCAATCGCCACACCAGCCGCCGCTAGTAAAGCTGCAAAAGAGGTGGTTTCAATGCCAAAAAAGCCCAAAATTGCCACGACTAAAATTATATTCAGCGTGACTTTAACCGTAGCTACTAAGTAGCTCAAAATTGTTTTATCAACTTTTTGGTGCTTGAGGCTGCGGGATAAAAGGCTAGCCGCAACGTTAATCAACCATCGACCAACAATCCAGAAAACAATTGCACCAATGAGCTTCAACCCTACTTGAGATAAGTAAGCTGTCATGAAAAAACCAAACTATGTAAAGATAGATAAATCTGGAAAAGACGCAGAACAAATGTATTAGGGAAGCGAGTAAAATAGGCGCTCGTTTAAGGGTATTTCTGACTCGTGAGCAAGACAAAACTCTATTAAACTTGAGAACTGCGGATGTACCACAAAAAGTCAAAGATCGAGCAGAGAT
>NZ_JACJQX010000115.1:0-4559 GCF_014696895.1 Chroococcidiopsis sp. [FACHB-1243]
CGGGCAAAGTGCTTTCCCAGTTTTTGCTGAAATGTCTTGAGTGTGGCACTCCATTGGGACAGCGCTTCTAACGCAACACCTGTCAGGAATACGTTTGATGTGTCGAGCATTGCTAAACTCTATTTACTGAATATATCTAGTTTGGCTTATCTACAACTGTAATACCAATACGACAGTTGTAGATCGATAAGAGCTAGAATGTAAGTAGAACAACAGATTTAATCTTATGGTTCTACTACACTCAAACATAAACAAAGCGGATAAACAAGCAGTTGAACCAGTATTGGTAGAGCTTGAAGAGCTGGAAAAACGTATTGCTCCTCGCTTCGCTCGGTTAGAAGCAAGAATTGCAGCGCTGGCATATATCAAAGGACTAATCAGTCCGGTAGAGCGAAAAAACAGCTGGCAATTGGCTGAAGCGATAGGGGATAGAGATCCTTACAGATTTCAGCATTTATTAAATCGTGCTTCTTGGGATGCAGACGCAGTTCGAGACGATTTGAGAGATTATGTAGTGGAACATTTAGGAGATGATAATGCGGTACTAATCGTGGATGAAACTGGATTTTTGAAACAAGGAGATAAATCAGTTGGTGTACAAAGACAATATTCGGGAACGGCAGGAGGAACCCAAAACTGCCAAGTCGGAGTGTTTTTAGTTTATGCCAGCTCTGTGGGTCATACATTTATCGATCGGGAGTTATACTTGCCGAAAAGTTGGATTAATGACCGCCAACGTTGCGAACGAGCTGGTGTACCAGAGAACGTAGAATTTGCGACAAAATTACAATTAGCACGAAAAATGCTCTTGCGAGCTGTAGATGCAAATGTTCCGGCACGATGGGTATGTGCTGATGCATTGTATGGCACTGACCATCGGCTACGGCAATTTATTGAAGCGCGAGGACTGCATTATGTATTAGCAGTAAGTCGTGACCAAACTATCTGGGTGGGCAAGAGTCAACATCGGGTGGATGCGATTATTAGGAAAATGGACTCCTCAGCTTGGCAGACCTTGAGTGCTGGTAATGGTTCGAAGGGGGAACGGCTATATCAATGGGCACTAGCTACATTTGAGCATCCAAAAAACCCCGAGTTACAACGCTTTGTACTTGCTAGAAGAAAGTTAGAAAACCCAACAGAAATTACTTATTATCTAGTTAGTGCGCCCGTTGGTACTAGTCTACAAGAAATAGTAAAGGTTGCTGGTGTACGTTGGACGATTGAAAGCTGTTTTCAAAGTGCCAAAGGTGAAGTTGGTCTCGATCAATACGAAGTACGTTCTTGGCAAAGTTGGTATCGTCACATTACATTATCTCTGTTAGCACATGCGTTTCTCACAGTGTTAAAAGCCTCATCCGTTGAGGTAAAAAAAGGGGAACTCCCCGCACAAAACAGTTTATTCGAGTTCAAAACCAAACGTGGCCTTTATTATCTTTAACGTTATCAGAATTGAGAAAATTACTCGGATATTTATTTCAAGAGAAATTGCTATCAATTGAGCAACGATTATATTGGTTGGGTTGGCGCAGAAGACATAAAACTATCGCACAGTACTACCACTACAAACGGCGTAGAGCAAAGCTTTCAAGCTATCTACAACTGTCGTACCAATTGTGCATAACTCGATTTCGCTAGGTCGAGATCGGCATCGTTGAGGAATGTTTCTCGCCAGATATCGAACGGCAGCATGATTGTATTGTCGCCCAATTCTTCAACTAGATCGTCGAGCAGCTCTTGAGTGGGAAATGGAAGGTTATCTCTGAGGCTCTCACCATCATTCAGGACAAAGGCATTCAAGAAGATTAGCCGTCGAATGCGATCGCTAATTGCTTCAGTAACTTTAGCAATAATCGTACCGCCGAAACTATGTCCTAAGAGGACGATATCGGTTAAGTCTTTATCGACGATGTAATCTACAATCGATTGCGTGCATTGAGCATGGTTGACGTTTTTATTCGCGCCTTTACCATGTCCGGCGATTGTGGGAGCAAAAGCCTGATGCCCTTTAGCTGCTAAATGTTTGATGACCGCGTTCTAAGCAGAACCATCGTGCCACGAGCCGTGAACCAAGACAAAAGTTGACATAGAATTGCTCCTTTATAGCTTTCAAACAGATGTTGTTAACTTTTAGTTCACTGCGATCGCTTGGCATACCAAGCATGAACGAGAAAGGTTTGGAAAAACAATACAGGCGTGTCAAAGCCACTTGATGCAATCATGGCTGCAACTTCCTGCGGTGGTAGAATGGCAACATCACGTCCGTATGCACCGATAATCTTTTCGATTTCTCCAGCAGGCATCTGGGCATATTGAAACATCCGCCGAGAAACTTCCAATAGGCTTTTGTAAGCTGGAGTAGACATATCAAAAGCTGCATCGGAACTCACCAAATATCCATTCGGGCGAAGTCGGGCACCGATCTGACGAAAAAAGCTGTGCCGCTGTTCTAGCTGCGTGATGAAATGGGAAACCCAAATACAAGTTGCGGCATCGAAAGCGTCCGATGCGGGAAGGGAAGCGAGATAGCCTTCGTGGAACGTGCAACGAGATGCGATCCCATACTCTTCGGCTTTCTGACGGCAGATGTCTAACATCGGTGCCGCAGGCTCTACCGCAGTGAATTGCCACTGGGGAAAATGTTGCGCGAGGGCAATCAATTCCGTGCCAGTTCCCACACCGACGCAGAGAATTCGTGCGTCATCAGGAAGTTCAGACAGCACCATGCAGATTGACAGATCGAGTCCATTACGCATCGGAGCCAGTTTAGCAAATTGCTGGTCGTGGTTAGCAGCGCGTTCTCGGTCGAAAACAATATTTGATGCTCGATTGTTCGTTGCCATAGTTCGTAAATCTCTTATTTTTAAGCAATCAATATGGATGCTTTAGCGTTTCACTGCTTCGATGATGCTGAGCATTGAGGGAGTCGGAATCACTCGCGTCAGTTCAAAGCCACTTGCTTGCAACAAAGAGCGATATTCATCTTCGGAGCTTTCACGTCCACCTGTCATCATCAGCATGATTACGTCAACAAACTTTCCTAGAGAAGGTTCATTACTAGGTGGAAGAATGCTTTCGACAAGGAGTAACTTGCCACGATCCTGCATGTCTTGGTGACAATTTTTTAGAATGAGCAAGGATTTTTCATCATCCCAATCGTGAATGATGGCACGCATCAGGTAAGCATCGCCCCCCGATGGCACAGACTCAAAGAAATTACCAGCAATCGGTTGAATGCGATCGTCTACATTGACAGTCGCGATAACTTCGGGCAGATCGAACAGAATACCCTTAAGATGGGGATACGATCGCACAATTGCAGAAATTAAGCTGCCTTGCGATCCGCCGACATCAACAATTGTCTTGAATTGAGAAAAGTCATAGGTTGCCGCAACAGCTTGCGAAACCGAAGTGAACAAACTGGTCATTGACTGAGAGAAGACTTGACCCGCTTCAGGATGTCGAGCATAATAATCCCAAGCTGACATTCCAGTTGCAGCATCAAACGCAGTTTCACCTGTTCTTAAGCTGTGTAATTCATTACTCCACCCTAAAGAATGGTCTTCTCCCATCTGTGCCATCGCAACATACCGCATTGATTCAGGACTATGACTTTGCAGCGTTGCCCCTAATGGTGTCAGCGCAAAACATTGTTCTGAGACTTCGGTAAAAATGCCGATACTGGCTAAAGCACGCAGAAGTCGATAGAGCGATCGCGGCTCGGTATTCGTTGCGGTTGCAAGTTGTTCAATGGTTTTCGGGCGATCGTCAAGTAAATCGGTAACCCTCAACTTCGCAGCTAGATAAATAGATGGAGGAGGAACCTCTGAAAAACGTCTTGGTTTCGCTTCAGCGAAAGATCTAACTTGGCTATCACTTTCGTTGATGCACAAAGCACTCTGCCGATGACTCACTTTGCCTCCTAATTTACTCACCAGGGCAGTAAATACAGTATCGATCGCTTCTTTCGGTTCAGCAATTTGCAGTGGGATAGTTCGGTCGGCACTCTGCTCGTTAATCACGCCAGCGATAATCCACAGGAACCCAGGCATAACTGGGATCTTCTGCACGGATGTGACCCACTCCTGGAAAGGGCAAATGTGCAGTAGCGACTAGGCGGCACGATTTTTCGGCACGGGCAAACTGTTTCGCTCGTTGCTCTGCTGCGGCATTGGCATTGACATCGTAGACAACTGTAATTTTAGGATTCGGAAATTGAATCGAGCCGAAGTGAAGAATATCGCCCCAAAACTCAATGCTCTCGCCCTTGCTTTCAACTACATATAAGGTGTGTCCTGGTGTATGCCCAGGCGTAGGACGCGCAACGATTCCTGGTAAGATAGTTGTCTCGCCAGAAAACGATTTTAGCTTGCCTGCATTGAGGTATGGCTTGACCGTTTTGATTGCTTCATCGAAATATCTGCGTTCGAGATGCGATCGCTCTGCATTTGCTGGATTGAGCCAGAAATCGACATCGGGCTTGCCAACATAAACTGTAGCCGTAGGAAACATCAATCGCCCATTTTCGACCAAACCGCCGCTGTGGTCGCTATGGATAT
>NZ_JACJQX010000116.1:0-4180 GCF_014696895.1 Chroococcidiopsis sp. [FACHB-1243]
CGGGTACAAAGTGTCGCCATTTAAACAAAGATTCAGATGCCATTTAGAGTGAGGTCAGAGGAAATTAACCTCCTCACCTTATCATTTTTGCGACACAACCCAAGACATACGCCTTGACTTTATCCAAACCGATACGGCAATTAATCCTGGTAACTCTGGGGGACCTTTGCTCAACGCTCAAGGACAAGTAATTGGCATTAACACAGCAATTCTTAGCGGAGCGCAAGGTTTAGGTTTTGCAATTCCAATTGACACTTCCCAGCGGGTTGCTAATCAATTAATAAAAACTGGTCGAGTCGAACATCCATATATAGGTGTGCGACTGATTGAGCTAACACCGGAAATTCAACAGGAAATTAATCAAAGTAATCTTGGTTTTAAAGTCGATCGAGAGCAAGGAGTCTTAATTGTCGCTGTGGCTCCCAACTCTCCAGCAGCGCGTGGTGGCTTACGTCCTGGCGATATTATTACCTCAGTAAAAGGAGTTCAAATTCAAAACGCCGACTCTGTTCAAGAGCAAGTACAAGCAACACATGCCGGAAATACTCTTCAATTTGAAGTTAACCGCAATGGTTTACCTCAAACTATCACAGTTAGACCGGAGCAATTGCTAGATGCTGCCTCTCGATCGTAAGCTGAAATTGTTAACTACTTAAGGCGCTATGCCAAGTCTAAAATTGCTGAAGCCTATTTTCAAAAATCAAAAAGTGTTTCAATAGATTGAAGGAAAACGAAAATATCAAATGACTTAAATTCATACTTACCTACACCAACTAAGCAAAAATTTGCCGCTACTTTTCACGTAGTAAGACCGATTAGCTTTTGGGTACAGTTATCACTAGGCGCTGTTTCTAGTTTGGCTTTGTTGTTGGCTGTATTTAGTCGTACTGTCACTACTCAAACAACGACAAATCCGGTCATGGGGTTTGGCGTTTTTTTAGGCATTATTGGAATTTTAGTGCTGTGCTTTAGACTCTATTGGGTGAATTGCTATAGGCGTTTAGACAAACTTTTACAGTCACCTAATCGAGAATTACATCCAAGAAAAGATGACGTAATTCAAGTATTGCAAACTGGTTTAATCGTCAGTTCGAGCGGATTATTGTTAGCTTTTTTAGCATCTGAAGTGACCGTTATTGCTGTATTATCGAAATCTCTAGCTCTGCCTCAAGGAGTGGCAGTCTATAGACCTGAAAATGTCATTCGTTCCCTAGATCTTTTTGTGGTTTTGGCAAACGTCAATCTGATTGGCGCTCACTTTTTCGGAAGTCTGACTTCACTGGGGTTGCTTAACTGGTTAGAGCGATAGAAATTCAACTACAGAGTCATCGGCGCAACAGGTTCAATCTCAGGATCTATTCCACCAACCTGATTAGTTCGCAACACCCACGCCGAACCACCCTGTCTGAGAAATGCTTCAATCACCTCATCACTGGTCAGACGAGGTAAGATAGTACGCCAAGTCAGCAAACTGCGAATTAAGTTTTGCACTGGGTCATCTTCCAGGGTGCTACCTAATACTTCAGCCCGATCTCTCCAGTCTGCTCGTGCCGTTCCCCACGGTAACAGTATATGTTTCAAATCGAGAGCTAACCTTTCTAGCTGCTCTAATCTATGCAACTGTTCGGGATGTTGTTGTTTCCATTTCTCAACATTTGGGTGAGACCGAATTGCTCTAGATATTTGCCTCAGCGCCGCATATAAGGCTTGATTGGCATCCTGGGTGCAGTTATTTGCAGGTTCGACGAAAGTGCCTCCTGTCCCGTCGCCAATGCGATAGCGAGCCGCCATAATTTCCAATTGATGGATGACTCGATCTAGAGGCGATCGCTTCCAACCATCAGTAGTTTCATAATCACCAGTAAAACCATCGAGTTCGACTATGGTATCGGCAACTGGACGCAACCCTAACCAGCCAAATGAGCGATCGCCCATGTAACGCGACCAATGCAAGCTACCTGCAATCAGTCCATCAGTATTATGAGTGTAGACTTGGTGATAAACTATTTCAAATCGCAATTCATCGGTTAACGGTTCTCGCACTACCTTGGCAATTCCGTAAGCAAAGTGACCGAAGTAGAGCGGACTTTTCGCCTTGGGTTCCGTTTTCTTGCCACCAATCCCACCATAGACGTGAATTAGTAAAGCCCGTTTACCTTCATACCAAGTAGCACTTCTTGCTTGAATTGTCTCGTCGCCCAGCAGAACAGAGCTAATCTTCCCTTTTTGGGCAGCCAGATTATCCCAGGACTCTTTTTTGAGATACTTTTTGACTGACTTTTTGCCCGCGATCGCGCGATCTGGTTTGACCTGCAACAGGACACGCGGCGCTAGAGCCTGCACGACAAATAATCCTGACTCATCTGGCGCGCCATAAATATACCATCCGGTTTCGTTTAAAGGAGATTTTTCAATATTCTTACTGGTTGATGGATAAGTGTTATTGCGGTTGGCTACTACAGAAGGCATCTTAACAATTTCTTCTGCTCCATCAAATTGCTTTGAAGCCCGATTGAAGTGAGCCACTTTAAACAAGTCACTTTCTGGCTGAATTGGTTGTACAAATTTCACTAATCCGTAGTATCGCCCCGTAACTTGCACGGGATCGTGAGAGATGTACAAGGCGTGTGGTGTAGTGTCGGGATCGTTGCCTAATGAGCACACGACAACAGGTTCAGGTAACATCACCATTACGTCATCGTGGGGATGCGAACCTGCTAGCGATTCCAAAGGATTGACAAGTCGCCAGCGATTAATTCGAGTCGGATGAACGATGCCCTGTTGACTGCTGTACTCTGCTTGGGCGCTAAAATGCACGTCTTTAGTTACTGCTTGGACGTAAGATTGCACCTCTGGCTCGTCACTGAGGCGCAAGATTACGACTTGTCCAACTAGATGTTGAAAATCAGCGGGGGCATGATGAACTTCAAACAACACTCCTTTAATAGCTTGCCGCTGGTATGAGGCGGGTAGAATTAATCGTCCCATCCAGGGTGCGATCGCTCGGTAGTATTCTTGTGACACAGATCGATCGATTGGATAAGACTCTGGGCGATTAAAATCTGCTTGCCGATACCGTTCGTAATTGCTTAACTTGCAAGGAGCCGCCCGATCCTCTTGTTGGGCAGTGTCAAATAAAATTCCTGTCACCCAATCGATAGTTTGTTGCAAGTAACTACGACCGTCGGGGAGAAATCTTTCTGGGTCCATTAATCCTCCTGGTACTTGATGCCCGACTGAACCTAGAGAAATCCGGCTCACTTTACCCATGCGAAGAGCGCGATTCCAGTAAGACAAAAAGAAGATAGCCCAACGTCCTGGGAACATCACGCACATACGCTCAACTATATCTTTGTCACCTACCAGATGATAGAGATGCTCAAGTTTCAAAACATTAATATTGCCACTAATCACCCCGCCAAGGGAAATGACCTCGATAGGTGCACTCAACGCCTGCCGCAAAAGCGGGGCTGCTGCTGCTGCCATTTGTCCGCTGCCGCTAAAACCAATTAGGGTAATCGGTACACCGCTATCGGGTTGGTAGCCGTGTCGGATCAGGGCTTGATACATCACTTGGGCAATTCCCAGGTTGTAAATGGGTCCGTAGCGTTTGTCAGCAGAAACGGCAACGATCAAGACGTTGCGAATGTTAACTAAGTAACCGAATAAGCTAGCAGGATTTTTGAGCCGCAATCGGTCAGCCAAGCGCCAAAAAAATGCCAAGGGGCGGTTTCCTGTCAGTGGGTTATTGCGGACTGAGTAGGGCATGATTCCTTTAATTAGCACCACGTCCTCTGGGAAAATGGGTGCTAAAGAGTCTAAAAACTCTTGAATATCTGGCAGATACTCAAATGTAGACTGACCAATGCCATCGAGATAAATTACATAACGGCTGGCAGCTTTTTGTTGTGGGGTAGGTTGCGATTTCCCCTTTAGATCGGGCGTAGTGTCTATGCGATCGCCATACCAACCCGCCCACCAGCTAAGGCTTTCCAAGGGAGCTAGTGGGACTTTGTAGAAAAGTAAGAAAAAATAGAGATACAATACAGTCACCGAGGTAGTTTTACGTCAGTCTCAACAGGAGCAGCGTAAATGAAAGATCAAGTAAGTGCAGCGATGCCAGCATGTTTTGATAACTGGTGTCGTCGGTTCGACGATATATTTTCTCGCCAAAAGCAGA
>NZ_JACJQX010000117.1:0-4030 GCF_014696895.1 Chroococcidiopsis sp. [FACHB-1243]
ATCAGATTGAACGATTCAATAATACCTTCAGACAACGGGTTTCTCGACTAGTAAGAGAAAGTCTATCATTCTCCAAACAGTTGAACAATCATATTGGAGCGATTTGGGACTTCATTCATGGCTACAATGCCCATCTGAGCAGGGTTTGAGCCTCACCACTACTTCCACATCACTACCCAAACAGATTTCATCTAGAGCACTCTCCGAAACCGCCCTGAATTTCCTGACTATACACACTGCTGATGTGGGGAAGAAATATTCAACAGCCAAACTTCAACCAACGGCATTCCCAAACCTTGTTGTAGTGCCAGCAGAGAAATCACCTCGCCATCGTGCTGCAACAGAAGCGGCGATCGCGATTGCCTAGATAGCTGGGCACTAGTAATTGCCTAAATACTGGACGAATTCTAGTTGCGAACTCACGGCATTGTACAACCGCAAGTCGGCGGTTACGAGTTTGGCTGGCATGAAAGCCGCGAGTGCTAGATACAGCGCATCATAAACAGTGCGGTCAAAACGACTGGCTAAGCTGTAGGCTTGACGTAGAAAAGTTTGTGATTCCACTGTAGGAATCGAGAGCAGTAGTAGATCCTCAATCGTGCCGATTGCTTCTGTTGGAGTAATTAGGCTCAAACGCTGTTTTTTCCATGTAATATTACTAACTTCAGTCAAAATTAAATCCGGTGCTACCAAGTCTACTGCACCTGACATCCAGTCAGATTGTAAGGTAAGCGCCTGTTGCTGTAACTCTTCAGGAAAGAACCATTTTGCCACGACGTTACTATCGACCACTAGTAGCATCAACGACTCCGATCTTCGGCGACCAGTTCGGCTGAA
The DNA here is from genome assembly GCF_014696895.1 of Chroococcidiopsis sp. [FACHB-1243]. NCBI lineage: Bacteria > Bacillati > Cyanobacteriota > Cyanophyceae > Chroococcidiopsidales > Chroococcidiopsidaceae > Chroococcidiopsis > Chroococcidiopsis sp. [FACHB-1243]. The sequence continues at coordinate 838 of NZ_JACJQX010000117.1, forward strand.
TTGGGCGTGAGTCCGACTCGGGAAGCGATCGCTTCTCGTCGCTGCCCCAAGCGCTGCCAAACTTCAGCACTAGGACGCTGTTGAAGTTTGAGGGAGCGCTCCAACAATACCAAAATCTGCTGGTTAACCGAACGCCGTTCAAGTTCAGCCATTTGCTTGAGCTGCTGATACAGCTCGTCAGGTACATCCCGCAAACTAATATTTACCATGCGATCGCCTCATATTTGATAGCAAAATTATAGCACAAATATGGCGAAATGCTATTATGATGAGTTGAACGGCTAACTAGTTGTTGACTAACTTTTAATTTTTCATCGCTCGTTGCCGATCTACAGTGAACCATTTCTTCGCTGTCAGGCAGCAATATCAGGCAAAGAAACCCAGATTCCAGTCGGACTGTAAAAGTCTTCGCGCTGCTCCAAGTCAAAACCGCCCAGCAGAACAGCTAACCAGGTTTTCACCAGTATGTCTCCTAAATCTTTTTCCAGTGTAGCTGGGTACTGTACCTGCTGTACTATTTCAATCAAAGGCAAGCACTTTTGGGACGTATTAGCGAAACAATCGGCGATCGCACGCTTCCACATCGAAAAATCTTCAATATGAGCAAGCGCGAGAAGAAGGTCTTTTTGCTCTGCATCAGATAGGGTGGAATTATCTTCTGCTTCTAGTTGTTTTACCATTGCCAATACGGCTGACTTATCTACTTGTCCGACTAGAGAGTTATTAGTAGCGCTCGCAGTTGGGGGCTGTCGATTTTGAGGATACTGTACTGCTTGGGGTGGTTCGAGTAAATCCGACAAATCCAAGTGTAGCGACTGCACGAATAGATCGGCACATTCATCGATATCGACAACTGGTTCGGTTGGATTGTACTGGCTTTCCCATTCCCAAATCAGTGACTCTGCCCGTGCCGCGTAAACTGCTGCGATTCGCGCTAATCCCTCCGCTCCAATCGCCAACTGTTGTGCCAAAGTACGACTTTCCATGACTCGCTCTAGAGATAGCAGTAGCGCTCGCACGTCCACCGTTTCGGGAGCAAAGGTAGCATCATCCAATGCCTGCCACAAATCTAATTCGAGCTGTACGATTTCCACGCTAACTATTTGGGTGCAAGGGACAGGGGTGAATCGGGCAATTGGTTGGATGCAGTTCTACCGTAGAACGGAAGCGCTCAATTTTGACTCTACTATGACTAGAAAATCCCTCTAATATCCTCATCAGTAACATTCTCACTTGTGCTTCCGCCAGTCCCAAACAATGTACCGGTTCGATTTTTGCGACTCGATGGTTTCCCATCCACAGTTCGGCTCCAATTGCGTGTAGGGGCGAGTCTTTTGTTTCTCGGTAGAAGTGAGCGATCGCGGCTGGAGCGGCTGGAGCGGGAATTTCCAAAATCTCTGTCTGCGTTGGTGGCGAAAGTTCTGGCGCGATCGATTGGCGGCGGTGTTGTTTGCGGTTGTAGTTTCGTACACCACGATCGCGATAGTAGGAGCGGCGATTGTGACAGCGATCGTCGTTCCAGCAGCGATCGCCATCAGTTCCGTGTGTGAACTTAGCTTCAGTCACGCTCAGTTTCGAGCATAAGCTGCATTTTTCTTGGCTGGGGCGAGACATGACTACTTTCTCAATGGAGCAAGTGGTTGCGTTGCTAAGTCTACAAGTAGAGAGATAGTGAGATTCCTTCACGCCTAAAGGCTGTGCTGCAATTAAGTTTTGTATCAGCTCGGGAAAAACTGCCCGATTTCAATTTTCTTTTCTGGAAAAGCCAAGGCTGTAACCCAATCGCCTGGATGAACGAAAAACTGCTGTAAGTATTCGGAATTGTGCGGATGGCGGAAAATCCTGATACAACCAGCATTTACATCTGCTACCCAATAATTGCTCACTCCACTACGGGCATAGGTAGCAAGTTTTTGATTAATGTCAAATAACAATGTTGCGTCTGACACTTCAACCAACAAAAATAAATCCTCTACAGTGGGATGCCGATCGTAGTAGTTACGCTCGTTAATCCGAACTAATGCAATATCTGGTTCTGGATCGGAGCGATCGCTTAAAACAATTGGCTTTTGGCTCCTTACTGCTGCCACCCCTTCAAACAGCACTCTGAAATATTTCTCAATGTTGTCACTAATTGCTGCATGCGGTGGTTTTTGTGCTGCCATTAAAATTATCTGCCCTTCGATTAGCTCGGTGCGTTCTTCAGGTTTGAGAATGCCGCATTCTGCCATCTAGCGATATTCGTCAACGGTAAAAAGTCTTGTTGTTTGTATGGCATTCATAGTGGTGCAGTTGAGATCGCGTTAAAAATTTCCCGCTAGATCGCTACTACCGCTTGCAGTAGCGGCACTAAAACATCTGCGAATCTGATTTGCCAGTGCCGAATGCACGTCCGACCACAAATATCCCTCAAGGTAAGGGTTGATCGCGGGAGCGAGAGAAGGCATAGCATCACATTCAAAAATAAAGTGGACAGGTGTTCGATCTTATTACGCGACTAAACCATATATTTCTAAAGGGACAGAAAGACTTGTCCACTTTATTCAGAATCAACCCCATAGAAATTAGCTAACAACAATAGGAATGTTGTACAACTTCAAGGGTCAAGCTTATAGAACGCTTGTACCATTCTAAATTTAGTCGTAGTATAGCCGTATATAAAATAATTATAATTATTTTATATACAGGGGGTGATATACTAGTAAAACTGAAACCATAAGTTGACCAACTAGCTCGATTTTTGATTTCAGCTCCTATGCGATCGCGTTCCTCATGGTGCAAGAGAAAGCTATGTCGGCTGAAACCACGAAATCACAGGAAATATCTTCTCACCAGGCAATAGGTTGGTCAGTGCCAGAACCCCCTAGCGATTTGATTTTTGACGATGGAGAACCCTTGGAAACCAACCGCCACCGGATTGCGATGAACGTGTTAATCGATTCGGCATTATTGGCACTGTCCGATCGGTCGGACTTTTTTGCTGGCGGTAATATGTTCGTTTACTAGTATTACAGTTGTATTTAAGCAGAGGAAAGACCAGCTCGTTTTTGAAAATGCTAGTAACGCGCAGTCGCGTTCTGGGGCACGTCGCTAATAAGACCACTGTAAAATGTGTTCGAGACACCAAACCGTAGGAAATAAGAGTCTAGATACCCATCGCTTCATCTGCCAAATACTTAGATGGATAATAAAC
>NZ_JACJQX010000118.1:0-3782 GCF_014696895.1 Chroococcidiopsis sp. [FACHB-1243]
ATCACAAGGTTTTTCTCGACATTGATAGCGTTGCTTTCCTTGCGGAGTTTTCCCATTCTTAACTAGATCTATTCCCTAGCAGTAAGGACAATGTAGTACTTGTGTAATCATGGTTATTTTTAATTCGGTTGATGCTACTATTTTTTCGAGTGCAAGTTAGCGCATCAACAATTGTACAACATCTCCCACATTTTGACGTATGATATCTCCAATCTCTCCCGGTAAAGTCTTTGACTTATATTTGTCAAATCGGTTGCCCAGTTGCAACACAGTCGGAGTTCTAGAACTAGCTAGTAATAGCGATGTAGAAATTGATTGAATCGTCTACTGTGGTAGTTAGGTTGAGTTGCACAATTTTGACTTTTAACTTTTGACTTGCTAAGCAGTAGGGGAAAGTATGCAGGGGGTTTAAAAGCATTGCCATCTCGTTCTAGCTTTCTGCGTCACTTCTTCCAACTGGCGATCGTCAACATCCTCTCAAACCTCATGGTTCCCTTAGCTGGGTTAGTGGATGTCGCCTTTTTGGGACATTTGCCGGAAATTCGTTACCTAGCAGGAGTCGCTTTAGCAACTGTCCTATTTAATTACATCTACTGGACATTTGGTTTTTTACGCATGGGGACAACGGGGATGACGGCTCAAGCGATCGGGCGGGAAGATCGAGAAGGAGTCATACTTATAGGCTTACGTAACGGCTTAATAGCACTCTCGTTGGGATTATTGATTTTAGTTTTGCAACAGCCTTTGAGGATGCTAGGCTTTACCCTCCTGAGTGCGACACCAGAGGTCAAAGCATCCGGTCAAGCATATTACGATGCTCTCATTTGGGGCGCACCAGCAACCTTGCTCAACTTTGTACTCATTGGCTGGTTCTTGGGGCGATCGCAGAGTGGTAAGGTATTTTTGCTCTCGGCTGTCGGTAATCTATCTAATGTGGTGCTAAATTACTTATTTATCGTGCGCTGGGGATGGCAAAGTACTGGAGCAGGACTAGGAACGGCGATCGCTCAGTATCTCATGTTGCTAGTAGGGCTGATTTTAATCAATCGAGAAATCCCACTGGTAAAAATACATCAGCATCCAGCAAAAGCATCATTCGTCAGACAAATTCTCAATCCCAGCGATCTACGGGCAGCATTCGCGCTGAATGGCGAAATTCTAGTCCGTACCTTTGCTTTAGTTTCGACATTTGCCGTATTCACCAACCTCAGTTCGACCTTGGGAACGGAGGTTTTATCTACTAACACAGTGCTGTTACAAGTGGTGACACTAACAGCATACTTTATTGATGGACTTGCCTTCGCCACCGAAACCCTAGCCGGAGTTTTTCTAGGCAGAGGCGCGATCGCCCAATTAACCCAACTCATATGGGTATCTGGAATAGCAAGTTTGAGCGTAGGAATACTGTTTGCGATCGCCTTCATGCTCGTTCCCCTGCCCTTATTCGGGTTATTGACTAACCATAGTGCAATTTTGGGACGAATTAGCAGTTATGTAGGTTGGTTGCTACCAGTGTTAGGATTTGGGGCGATCGCCTATATGCTGGATGGTTACTTTCTCGGCTTAACGGCAGGTCGGATTTTGAGAATTTCGGTGCTTGCGGCTGCTTTGTTGGGATTTGCACCAATGGCTATCGCTGCGTGGTATTTCCGTAACACTCATCTACTCTGGTTGTCTCTGGCTTTATTTATGGTTGTCAGAGCTTTGAGTTTGGCAATATTTGTGCCGAGAACCCTCAAGACTAATCCTACCGATCGTTGCCAGAGATCCGATCCCCCCTAGCCCCCCTTTTTAAGGGGGGAACAAAGTCTCTTTTTCCGGCGTTGTTGTTCTAGCTGATCGCCTGCTTCTTGCCATAAAAAAGACAGAACAAAGCCCCCTTTTTAAGGGGGTTGGGGGATCTTCAAAATCTTTGCATCACAACAGAGATGTATTGACGCAATACCTGCATCCAAAAATACTCGTCTCAAGCTGCTGGAACTTTACCTGATATCGCTTCAACAAATGTAAGGTATGAAATTCTCGCACCTGTTTGCAAATATTCCATCGCCGTTAGCGCTGCCCAATGTGCGTCCCAATCGGAACCAGCACAGCAATCCTCAATAACGTGGAAGTGGTAATCGTGTTGGTGAGCGTCCGCTGCCGTGTAATGCACGCAAACGTTCGTCATCATACCAATCAATACTAAAGTATCTACCTTCAACCCCCGCAGCAGGATCTCTAAATCCGTACCAAAAAAACAGCTGTAGCGACGTTTGCTAATTGTAAATTCTCCGTCAATGGGAGCTAATTCACAATAATAATCAGTACTAGCCCAAGTTTCCAAACAGTGAATCGGTTCTGCACCATCTAACTCCCGTCCAAAATCCACCATTTCTTTACGATGGACTTCTTTACAGTGAATAATTGGTAATTGTGCTTGACGCGCTGCTGCTAAAACTCGCTTTGCCTTGGGCAACAATTGGGCAATACCAACATAGGAAAGCGTGCAATCTCCTGTAAATGCCCCAGCTTGTAGATCGACACAAATTAAGGCAGTTTTGTTTGGCTCTAGCTTGAGGTTCATCACTGATTGGTCATTTGTCATTTGTCATTTGTCATTAGTTGTTGTTCTCTCCTCTGCTCCCTGCTCCCTGCTCCCTGTTCGCTGATTCTACTGTGTTTGATCTGCCCAAGGAGTAAGCCGTAGGGAGAGCCACTTCAAACCGTAGTCAATTAGCAGACCGATCGCGCCAATTAAAGCAATACAAAATAAGACTTTCTCTGTTTGTAAAAATCGTTGAGCTTGAATAATTTTGAAACCTAAACCGCTTTGAGCTGCTACCAGTTCGGCAATGACTAAAAAGTTCCAAGCTCCAGAAATATTAACTCGTAGAGTATCTAGAACGCTAGGAAATGTTGCTGGCACAATCACTTTGAACAAGACATCGCGACGATTTGCCCCTAAAGTATAGGCAACATTAATCATCTCGTTGGGAATGAATTTGACCGCATCTGCTACCATGATGGCGTTGTACAGTACGACACCCAAGAAGACAATTAGTATCTTGGCTTCTTCACCTAAACCAACCCAAATCACAATTAGCGGTACAAATGCGGTGACAGGCATATATCTCACTGTACCGACAATGGGAGCGAATAGGCTTTCCATGCTGTAGAAAGTTCCCATTGCGATTCCCATTGGTACTCCAATAATTGCGGCAAATAGAAAACCGCCGAGAACCCGACCGCAGCTCACGAGGATATCCATAATGAGATTGTCCTGAGTCAACATATCTATGCCAGCTTGGAGAACCGCCGTTGGTGTGGGGAGAAACATTGGCGGAACCCAACCCGCGTAACTCGCGATCGCCCATAATATTAACGGTACTGCGAGAGATGTTGCGGCGATCGCCATTGCCAGCCAACGGGGGAAACCTTGGCGGATGCTCCAAAACACGGAAGGTTCGAGATAGCGGTTTTGACGAGGCGAAGCTAGATCTGAATTACTGAAACTAGATTGAGCCACCAGTGGTATTACCTCCATCTATTAGCAAATACTTTACAAACATTTGGCAACTGGAGCAGCAGAGGATGTGAGTTAATCGCTGTGAAGAATTCCGTTATTTTGCTGAATTGTCTATCAGTTGTCTCAGTCTTATGCTACTAAAAAGCATAGTGTATGGAAAAGCAAGATTTGGGGGCTCTTGCGTTCCCACTATGCTAGAGCATCATCAAGATACCAGCAAATGAAACAGCGTAGTTGAAAATTATCGAAGTTTCTGAAACCGTAGCCTGAGCGT
>NZ_JACJQX010000119.1:0-2863 GCF_014696895.1 Chroococcidiopsis sp. [FACHB-1243]
GGTATCATCAATCGTTAACATTTATTATTTCTATTCAGCTCAAAAGTTATCACATTTTGGGCTGCTTTTTTATGGCGATTTCTTAACATTCAACACTTCTGGGTTTGGATGATTTGGTCAATTTGGGTAGTTTTGGTGTCAAGGTAATGGGCGATATCTTTTTGTTCGGGGAGTGGGGGGAGAGTAACCCACAATCTTTTAATCGCTTCTTGATTAATATTTGGATCTTTTCTTGCACTATCAGCAAAAATTTCCCAATGAGGTCTGAAATATTGTATGTAGTACCACAAGTATTCTGAAAAAAACTTTTTGTTATTTGGAAATATGGCACAAACGGATTGATTGATAGTTACTTCTTCTTGAAGAATTGCGTTTTTACCAATTGTCCCCATTCCCCCATACATCGCCAACAAAATACTTCTGATAGGGATGGAAGCCAGGTTGTAGTGTTCTCTAGCGAGATCTGTAACCTTGAACTCTGAAGAATACAATTTATTATTATTTAGATCTGTAGTCCGAACCCAAAAATGAGTTCCATTGTCATAATATTGGCTCAATCCACTTTGAGGAGTAGTTCCCGATTTCGTTTTTGTCAGATTTTTTATTCTAGATAAGCTCCAATGCTCAGGCACTTCACCGATCCACTCAATCCCGCTATCTTTCATCGGCACAGATTTATCAAGCCCGCGTGTCACGGTTTCATTGATGAGGGACTGTTTGAGGTTGCCATATAGTGTTGCCTTCTGGGTGAGTAGGTCAATTTTGCGATCGCACTGTGCGGTTTTGGTGTCGAGGTAGTGGGCGATCGCTTTTTGTTCGGGGAGAGGTGGGACTAAAATATCTATATTTGATAGGGTGTTAAGGTAAATTCCAGGTTGTGCAGAGTAGCTGGTATTAGACCATAATGTGTCTTGGAAATAAGAACAACTAGCAAAATATAGAAAGAATTTGCTAGTTAAAATTTTGATAATCGGTCTTAAAGTAGCTAGACTTCTTTGAGTGACAAATTCAGGCATATTTGCAGGAACTAGAGCAACTTTTCCCATAGTTGCTCCTACTATTGCTAATTGCAAATCCCCTTCTTTAATTTTTAGTGATTTTGATATCTTTTTATAGTCTTCTTCCGAAATAAAACTATCATCATTTAGAAATAGAAACTTTGAATTCACAATATTTCTGACACTTAGCAATGGATAGCCAATCTCTACTCGCTCAAAAGAGCCATGTGTTCCGTCTTTGATGTGCGAACATAAGGTTTTGGCTTTTCTTATACTCCAATGCTCAGGCACATCACCCAGCCACTCAATCCCACTATCCTTATAAGCCTGATAATATTCAATTTTCATAACGCCAACCCCTCTTCAAGCCCCTTCAACTCCTCATCAAGAGCCGCAATTTCCTCCAAAATCTCCTCTACACTTCTCAACTTTTCAGGCTTATAAAACACCTTATTAAAATTAATCTCTACTCCCACCACATTTTCTAAATACTCAAAGGGCTTGGTGATATACTTCGCCATAAACGCCGCAATAGCTTCCTGGTTCGCCACTACATCTCGATGAAACGGAATAATCTCATAATCCTTCTGATAATCTGGTGTTAGCTCCACCGTGATTTCAATCTTTTCTGGCTGGGTTTTCGTCCCCTTTTTCAACGCTGCTTTTACCATAATCTTGCCGCAGCCCAACTCCTCCTGCTTACCAATCACCTCTTTAATCAGCGTTTCCCGATCTGCGTCAAACCGATACATCGCCTTATCCGTTGTCACGACCAACGGTTGTTCTTTGTAGTCCAGCGAATCAACAAACGGCTTAACATCCTGCTCAAATGCCTCTGCCAACGAGCCAAATCTTTCCAAGTCGTACTCCGTAATCGTAAATTCCGTTAACGTCCGTTCCCCATTCTCCAACTTCAGCGGCGACAGCTTCAGACTGGTTTTGCCCTCCTTGAGACGACTAGCAAAAGTTCTGCCCTGCTCATCCACATTCGTGAGCATAATCGCCTGCTTATTAAAATAGAAAAACTCCTTGTCAAACACCCGTGCATAGTCGTTGTCCACAAACCGCGCTAGGGTTTCGACAATCTCTAAACGGCTGGCTTCATCCACCTCTTTCCGCTTTGCTCCCTTATTCTTTTTCAGCGGCTTAAACTTCTCACTGGCATTAATTAACATCACCCGATCTTGGCGTTGGGCGGGTTTATTCTTGTTTAACACCCAAAGATAAGTATAAATGCCTGTGTTAAAAAACTCATCTGTAGGTAATTGAATCACCGCCTCCACAATGTCCGAATCCAGCATCCATTTACGAATATTGCTTTCTGCTGAACCCGCATCCCCACTAAACAACGTCGAGCCATTGTGAACCACAACCCCCATACCGTTAGCATCCAGCTTTGAGATCAAATGCTGCATAAACAACAACTGACCATCTGAAATTGACGGCAGATACTTAAACCGTTGGGTTTTATCGTTCGTGATGTCCTTTTGGTAGCCTTTCCAACTCACCCCATAAGGCGGATTGGCAACCACCACATCAAATTCATCATTATAGAATTTGTCATTCGTCAGCGTATTGCCATGCTCAATCTTAGAATCTACCCGAAACCGACTTTCAATTTTGGCTAGGGCATAAAGGGCATCATTCCAGTCTTGCCCAAAGGTTTGGGTTAGTCGCTTTACCTTGGCGTTAATCCGGTCTTCCACCCCAAACAACAGGTTGCCGCCGCCACAGGTGCAGTCATAAATTTTTAACAGGCGATCGGGTCATGCGAGGGGGAAACGTGGGACTGCTAGACTGAACAAGGTGTAGTTGCTCTGGAACAGTCTAATGAAATGTCCCCTGTGTGGTCATGAGAAACCGCA
>NZ_JACJQX010000012.1:0-154466 GCF_014696895.1 Chroococcidiopsis sp. [FACHB-1243]
TTCGAGACTTTCTACACCAAGAACATTCTGCTTAACGAGGGCATCCGTGCTTGGATGGCTCCTCAAGACCAACCCCACGAAAACTTCGAGTTCCCTGAGGAAGTACTACCTCGCGGTAACGCACTCTAATCTTGTCAAGAGAAATTTTTGCGAACCTCTCAACTTGATGCTCAGCAATCTATGGGTTGCGATAGGATGTTAATTTTCTTCTTTTTATAAACCACAGCCTCCACAACTTAGTGGAGGCTTTTTTGTGCTTTGCATTGATGAGATCGACTACACTTTGAATCTTTTATCTCGATGCTTCTGATTCTTGTCTGCTACGACTTCGACTCCCTCTACTAAGCTTCCTAGCAAAAAGCAAAACATTGCTGGAGGAAGACAAACTTTGAGGTTAAAAAATGCTGGTACAGCCAAGCTGAAGGCAATAAAAAATAGAAGGGTAGAAAGTTTAGGCTTGGGTTTTGCTGCCAGCATAATCAATAAGTCGTGCTTCGATTCTGCTGAAAGCATTCCCCTACGGATAATGAAAAGTATCATAAATTGCTCTGCTTAATCAAATCTTGTTTTGGCGATCGCTAAATTATGAAGAAGGTGAATAGTTGACGGTAAACGCTGCGCTACACTCCATGAAGACAGTTGACGATAACTGACAACTGTACGGGCGGGTTTTGACCAAAGATTATGGCTAAAGCCCGTGGATCTGCTGGCGCGCACCCGCCCCTACGACAACTGACAACTGATAACTGGATTTCACGCAAAACGCAAATCGTGTGTTATCGTAAGTAAAGCAAACGACGGCAGGGCTAAACGCTCTGACCTCTTGAGACTAAGACCGCTTAGGCAACAAGGAGGTGATGCCCATGATAGAAAGTAGTAAATGCATGGGTCATCAGGTTGAAGCTAGCCGGCTGCGCGCCGGAGCCGTTCTCTAAAGTTAGCCTTAGTCTTTTTGAGACTGAGATAACTCAAAGACCCAGGCTGGTTTGGAGTTCCTTCCGGCAGTCAGGTTTCAATTTGAAGACCCAACTAGACCGCTCTTACTTCGATCGCAAGATCCCTAGTAAGAGCGGATAGCTTTTTATAGGGGAATTTGACTGGTTTTGGTAATTGATTTTTTTATGTCGCGCAAAGACGCAGAGGCGCAAAGACAAACCAAGGTCGAGCCAACTACCTATTACCAATTACCATTTCAATTACTTCTATTGGAAGAATTTATTTATAGGCTCAAAGAATGATAATTCTAGACTAGAGAAGATTGTAAAAGGTGGTTCTAAATTCATGGCTCATCCTAGCACAGAGGAAATTTCTGCTCAGCTAGACAGCCCCAATAGTCGCGATCGCATGGTGGCTTTAGCCCAGCTGCGTCACGTCCCAGCTGTTGAAGCCGTTCCTTTGATTAAAAAAGTCCTCGACGATGAGATTTTGCAAATTCGTTCGATGGCTGTTTTTGCCTTGGGCATTAAGCATACAGACGAATGCTATCCAATTTTAGTGCGCTTGCTAGAAACCGATGCAGATTACGGCATTCGCGCTGATGCCGCTGGCGCGTTAGGATATTTAGGCGATCCGCGTGGAGTCGAACCATTAATTCGGGCTTTCTATGAAGATACAGAATGGCTAGTCCGCTTTAGTGCAGCAGTATCGCTGGGCAACCTTAAAGATTCTCGCGCTCGGCAAGTCTTGCTTCAAGCCCTGGATAGTGATGAAATCGTCATACAACAGGCAGCGATCGCGGCAATTGGGGAAATTAGAGACTTAGAAGCGATCGAGCCAATTCTGCGCTTTGCTCAAGCGGAAGATTGGCTGGTCAGACAGCGCCTAGCAGAAGCGTTAGGCAGCCTTCCCAGTCCTAAAAGTGTTTCCGCCCTCAAATATATGGAAAAAGACAATCATTTTCAAGTCGCTGAAGCTGCCAGAATTTCACTGCAACGCTTGGGCGAGTCTGTTTGATGGGCAAGGCAGCATAAGACAAGTCACAAGTCACAAGTCACAAGTGTTTCACGCACCACGACGCGGCACGCGGCTGCACGCAGCTTTAATGCGGGGGTTCCCCCCGCGTTCGCTTGCTTGGGAATACGATTCCCGCACCGCCCGCTTTCCAATGCGGAGGAAACCTCCGCTTCCGCCCGCTTCACCACTCACTGACAACTGACTCCTGTTAGTCTAAATTAAGAGAAATTTTAAGAACTGTTGCTTTAGGATTGTAGCTGCATGAATATTCAAGAGTTTTTTGAGCTGAGTGCTGGTAAATGGTTTTCCCATCGCACCAGTCACCACCTTGCCTTTAAACAAGCTGAGGATGGCAAATCGGATATTGTAATTGAAACGCTGGCGTTGGATTGCCCAGAGGTCATTAAACTTTGCGAACAATATGGAATCGAACCTGGCTTGGCAACGTGCGGGGCGCGAGTCAGCTGGAATGGGACGATGGAATGGGATGAAGAAAAACACACTGGCTCTACCGTGCTGGTTTCTGTCCCTGATGCCAATAACCCCAGCCAAGGTAAGCTGTTACGGGAAATGGGTTATGCTGAAAAAGCCCCTGTTGCCGGACGCTACATGATGGGCGGCGATAAAGCACTGACTCTAATTACTGAGTACGAAACCATGTTTTCCGAAGAGAGGCTGTGGTTTGCTAGCCCTAATTTACGGATGCGAGTTAGCGTCTTAAAGCGGTTTGGTGGTTTCAGCATGGCTTCCTTTACCTCTGAAATTCGCATGGGCGGAGTGCAGCCCTCTGCACAAGCAGTAGAAGCTTTTAATGCAAGCTAATTTTTGAGGGAACGGGAAAGAGAGCTGAGGGAGACAAGGGAGACAAGAAGAGGGCGGAGAAGTCTCCAAGTCAGAAGTTAAGAGCCATATTTCTTTCTCTACTCTCTGCTCCCTGCTCCCTGCCATTAGTGATACTGAGAAATTGCTTTGAGTTTAGTATAAAAATCAGAAGCTTTTGTAGTTCCTGGGTTAAATTGACGAATTGGTGGCTGGTGGAAACTACCGCTCGATTTAGGTGAAGCACTACTTGGTAAGGGATGATAGCGCTTTAGATCGGACTCGTGGCGATCGCGCTGACTCTCTCGATCTGATGCCTGACGTTTTTCAGCAGTTGCAGAAGTAGCATTAGGAGCAATTTCTACGACTGCAACCGCAGCCGATCGTTTATGGCTGGCGTTAGCTCTAATTTTATGAAGGTGACGAGCAACATCATTCAGTTGCCTGGGTTGAGTAGAAGTGGTATCCGTTATCGCTCCACTGGTTCGGCGAGCGCTACGATTCAGTGGTGTAACAGGTGCGATCGCGATTGGACGATAATGAACTTCGGGTAATAGCGGGTAGCTTGGCTGGGCGCTCAAGCGCGGTTGAATGTTGCCACAGACAAGTCGCTCAAACTCGCAATTGAAATGAGGTTGAATCTGACCTCGCCGCTGCCAGATACTTAAGATTTGCTCGACGGAGACTGCCTTGTAACGACCTTGGTAAAGAGCTTCGATTGCTGCCAAGCGCACCCAGTTTGCCGGATAAAATCTCAGCCAGCGTTCGACTAATTCGCGAGCATTATGACCACCCAGGTCGAAAATATAGTGTAGTAATAATGCGACTGCGCTATCAGCAGTTGAATTCCAAGCTTGTGTCAACATTAGCTAGCCTACACTTCTACAATAAAACATGCGATCGAATTTAGCCTAATTTTATTTATACGCACAATCCCCCCGTAAGGATATTAAGTTGCTCTTGCCTAACTGCACAACGAAATTTATATTGTTTTAATTTGGCAGCAGAGATCGGTGATTCAGTTGTCAGTGTACAGACGTTACATGTAACGTCTGTACGAAGTTATCAGTTGTCAGGATTTGTAGGGACGAGTATTTTGCAGCTCTCCGTGCGATCGCCAAGAATTCTGTGGTTACAACCTTTCCGTACAGCAGAGCAATGCGCGATCGCAGACATGAAACGAAAGACAAGAGGTTAATAATTTCGAATTCTCAATTCCGAATCCCTCAGCCTCTACTTTCGCCATACCAATAGTATGACTCCAGCAACAATAAATCCTAAAGCAATGATTTGATTTAGAGGAATTGACTCTCGAAAGACAAAATAACCCAATATGACTGAGAAAACATAGGACAGGGAAGCAGCGGGACCAGCAACACTTAGGTTTACTCTCGTCAATACCAGAATGTAGAAGAATGCTCCCATACCATAGCAAGCCAATCCTACCAGCAACTCTGGAGTGCTTAAGATTCCGAGCAAATGACTAAACATATTAGTGGCATTAACTTTTCCTAACTTTAATGCCCCTGTTTTGAGTAACCATTGCCCAGCTACACTCGCTAAGATCGAAATTAAGAACAATCCGAATTCTGGTAAAGTCACGCAACAATCCTTGTGGCAATTAATTCGGTTTACTAGTTTACGCTCTTCTTGAGCCTCGCTAACGCTAATATTGTTTCGGCATGTTTTGGCAAATTTGTAGGTAGAAACTTTATGACAAATCTGGCAATTTCTCCAAACACGCAAGAGCAAATTGAAGCTTGGCTGCGCGGTTTACTAGCAGTAGCCTGGGCAGATGGTGATTTTGAGGCACACGAACGAGAACTCATTCCGACTCTGGCACTAGGAGAATTAAAACTCGCAGACAAGCTAAGTGCCATGACACCAATTACAGTAGAGGAACTTGCTGCGGCACTGGGACAAAACCAAAACATGGCAGAAAACTTTTTACGCACAGCTGTCATGGTGGCGATCGCCGATGGTACTTACTCTACCCCCGAAGACGATCTGTTACATCAGTTCTGCCACGCCCTCGGTCTACAAGATAACGTACTTGTCTCCCTGCGTCATACTTTATGCGATCGCGGCGATCGCCCGCAAGATGAGTTAGGTTCTCATCCTCATATAGATGTACTCCACCCCGTGCGCGACTGGCTCGATGGGTTAGAAATCCACGATCCCAAAGTTGCCCATTTTTTATGTAAAATGATACCTCCCCAATGTCCTTTTGAACGAGATATCAAACTCTTCGGTCATAAAGTCGTCCACATTCCCCCTTTATGCAAGCTCAACCCACTATACGAACAACTAGTAGGCTTGCGCTTCCGTGCCTTGTCCTACTTGGCAGATGACTGTGGCGAAGATGTTTCAGAATATATTTAAGAGTCATTAGTCATTAGATGCGACAAATGACCAATGACCAATGACAAATAACCAATCATGCAATTTATCGATCGCGCGGAAATTGAAGTGCTAGCTGGTAAAGGTGGCGATGGAATCGTCGCCTTCCGGCGAGAAAAGTACGTACCTGCTGGCGGACCTGCGGGTGGAAATGGTGGTAAAGGCGGTTCTGTGTTCTTAGTAGCAATGGAAAATCTGCAAACTTTGCTAGATTTTCAGTACGCCCGCAGTTTTAAAGCCAAAAATGGCGAACGTGGTGGACCGAATAACTGCACGGGAGGCGCAGGCGAAGACCTATATCTTGAGGTTCCCTGCGGTACGGTTGTCTACGATAAGGAAACTGGAGAAATTATTGGCGATCTCGTCCTTTCAGGTCAAGTTTTGTGTGTGGCTGAAGGTGGTAAGGGAGGACTGGGAAATAAATATTTCTTAAGTAACCGTAACCGCGCTCCAGAGTATGCTCTACCAGGATTGCCTGGAGAACACAAACTATTGCGCTTAGAGTTAAAACTGTTGGCAGAAGTTGGCATTATTGGACTACCTAATGCCGGAAAATCAACTCTAATTTCTGCTTTATCTGCTGCTAAACCGAAAATCGCCGACTATCCTTTCACCACCCTAGTACCGAATTTAGGAGTCGTCCGTAAGCCAACGGGTGACGGAACTGTATTTGCTGATATTCCTGGGTTAATTGAGGGAGCGCATGAAGGAGCTGGGTTAGGACACGAATTTTTACGTCACATCGAACGCACTCGGTTATTACTCCATTTAGTTGACGTTAGTAGCGAGCAACCTTTGTCTGACTACCAAATTATCCAGCAAGAATTGATTGCCTACGATCGCGGACTAGCAGAACGTCCCCAAATCTTAGCTCTCAATAAAGTCGATGCAGTAGATGAAGCCACGGTAAAGGCGATCGTCCAACAGTTAGAAGATAAGACTGGAATGCAAGTCCTAACAATCTCAGCTGTCACCCGTCAAGGATTGGACGCACTGATGCAACAAGTCTGGTCTATGCTCGACGAGCTAAATGCTGTTAGGTAATTAGTAAGTCGTAAGTCGTAAGTCGTAAGTCGTAAGTCGTAAGTAACTGACAACTAATAACCGATAGACGTTTACATCCAAAATAGATTAAACTTGTAATGAGTTCATATAAGTAACTAAGAACTCGACAGTTAATTGTTAAGTCTCGTACAGTTTTATGCGGGTTGTAATTTTTACAAACAAAAGCGAAACGTCATTAGTAACGGTATGGGATTAAACGTATTAACCTGAAGCTCTTAGCACAAATTCAAAGCAGACTCAGTGTTTGAAACTAAATAGAAGATAAAACCATCACTCATTGACATGGGTAGTTAAGCTACATAAATTTAGATCAAAGATGCGGATATGCAACAAGAAGCGGCAGCAGTAAAACCAATTCGATCTCTAGAAGATGCTTTAGAACGGTGTCAGTACTTAGGTATGCGCGTCAGCCGCCAGCGTCGTTTTATACTAGAGTTACTTTGGCAGGCTAAAGAACACTTATCGGCAAGAGAAATTTACGATCGCCTCAACCAGCAAGGTAAAGACATCGGACACACCTCGGTGTACCAAAACTTAGAAGCGCTGTCATCCCAGAGTATTATAGAATGCATCGAGCGTGCTGACGGTCGCCTGTACGGTAATATCAGCGACTCTCACAGCCACATCAACTGTCTAGATACTGCTCAAATTCTTGATGTTGAGGTGGAATTGCCAGAAAGCTTGCTGCGGGAAGTTGAAGCCAGGACAGGTGTAAAAATTACTGACTATAGCATTAATTTTTACGGCTACAGGCAGTAACAAAAAACAACAATTTGCGGTACGCTCTGCATGGAAGCGCCAAATAACGCATGATGAGCGATCGCCATATTAACCTACTATTAATCGATCCAGACTCTATCTACCGCACGGGTTTGAGGGTCGTTTTAGAGCAAGATTCGCAGGTACGAGTAGCAGCAGAAGCAGCAGATAGTCAGGCTGTCTTGCAGAACATATCAGCACTAGGAATAGACGTAGCGATCGTAGAGCTGAGATTCCCTGACTCCTCTGTCATGGGATGGCAACTATGTCAGCAAATCAAAACTCAATATCCCAACCTGCCGATCCTCATACTGACTTGCCACCCCGAACCCAGTCAACTCGCCGCAGCAAGACAAGCGGGTGTAGAGGGATTTTGCCATAAAGGAATTACCGCAGAGGAAATAATTCATATAATTCGAGAATTGGTAGCAGGGCGATCGTATTGGAAATCGGAAATTGTAGGGGTAAGTTTATCAGATTTGTCTGGAAGCCGAGCGACAATACAGACGAACCCACCCTTCCAATGGTTTTTAATCGGAACCCGCGATCGTCTGCGACAATCGAGTTTGCAACAAATAGACGGTAATTTGGCGCAAGTCGCGACACGGTTGCAAGAACCTGGACTTCCTACACTCGATCGCGCCATGCTTGCAGGGCAAAGGCGAGAATTATTAGCAGCGCGGTGGATTGTCGATCGGTTGTTAGCGGTAGGGAATGAGGAAGGACAAGGGAGACAGGGGGGACAAGGGAGAGGGGGGAGACAAGGGAGCGGAAGAGCAGAGGAGCAGAGGAGCAGAGGAGAATTAACACGCACCACTCACCACTCACCACTCACCACTTTCTTACCCGACTCCCGACTCCCGGCTCCCCAACAACCAACAACAATATTTACTTCAACGCGGGAAAGATTAGAATTTAGTCTAGAGAATTTGACTTCTATTCCCTTAGAGATTGACATTTTTCGAGAAGATAAGAAACGGGAACTACTACACTTAATTCTCAAGAAAATAGAGGATATCTTAGCAGATTTACGCTTTTCCCAAGTCCAGAGCGATCGCCTTCCTGTAATGCAAGCCGCTATTTTACGAGATTTGTGGCAAGCAACAACTATAGATTTTTTTGGGAGATACTCTACTTTGTTAGTGGGGGGAATTACTGTAGATTTTGTCAATAGTTTGTTACAAGCTGAAATTGTCGTACAAACAGCAATTTTAGCTAAAATTCCTCTCGTCAGCGATTTATTTTCCTATCTACTATTTGCTACACCTTTAGTTATCGATAATACTTCCTTTGCGGCTGAAAGTCTGGAGGCGAAGGAACGAGCAGAAATAATTCTACAGAATTTGATAATTCAAGTTGCAAATGCTGTCGTACAGCCACTTTTGAATCAATTTGCCGAACTAGAAGTTATCAAACAAAATTATTACGATCGCCGTTTAATTTCCACAAGGGAGATAGAGCGATTCAGGAATAATTTATCGTGGAAATATCGGGCTAGAACATATTTTGAAGAACCTCGCCAGGTTTTTGAAAGCCGCTATGAATTGTTATTGCTAGCACCGCGTGGAATTGCCAAAATATCAATTTACGCACCTCGCGATCGCGAATTAACGCAACTTTCAGGAATTCCTTTAATCGTAACCTTAGCTCTCGAATTACGAGATGCGATCGCACCTCGCCTACAAGCAGTAGTATCGTTTGTAGGTAAAGGAGTAATTTTTGTTTTGACCCAAGTTGTAGGAAAAACAATTGGTTTAATTGGCAGGGGAGTTTTACAAGGTTTGGGTGGTTCTTGGCAGGAAAGTAAGAATAAAAGATTGTGATATGGAGATTAGATTATGATTGCCTCCCCTCAACAGTCCTACCTCACCCCCGACGAATACCTCCAACTGGAGGATGCGAGCAACATCAAGCACGAATATATTGACGGGCAAGCCTATGCTATGGCTGGAGCAAGCGATCCCCACGTTACCATTGCCGGAAACCTATTTGCGCTTCTTCGCACCCATGTTCGAGCTTCCAATTGCCGTGTCTATATTGCTGACATGAAAGCACGGATCGAATCGCTGAATCGATTCTACTATCCCGATGTCATGGTGACTTGCGATCCGCGCGATCGCGAAACATCCACTTATAAATGTTTTCCTAGTTTAATTGTCGAAGTCTTGTCCGATTCTACCGAAGCCTTCGATCGCGGTGACAAATTTGTTGATTATCAGGAACTAGAAAGCCTACGCGAATACGTATTAATTAGCACCAAACGGCAGCGAGTTGAGTGCTTTCGACGTAACGAGCAAGGGTTATGGGTATTGCAGTCTTACACGCCACAGCAGACTACATTTCGGCTCGATAGTATTGGTTTTGAGTCAGCTTTAGAAGCACTTTATGAAGATGTCACCTTCACCACAAGTCAATAATTTTTTGTTCCTCCCTTTTTCAAGGGGGGCTAGGGGGGATTCGTAAGTGGCGTAGTACTGCGATCCCCCAACTCCCTTAAAAAGGGGGCAGTAGAGCGGTTGCACATGGGGCGATCAAATCAAAATCCCCGCAATCATTCCCCCAAGTAACAGAAAACCCAACCAAACATTCTGACGAAACATTTCTCCGTAAGCAGGATTTGGTAACTGCGGCTCGCGTAACCGAGTATATTGCCAAATCCAGCCAGATGCAGCCAAGACTAGGGTAATCCAAAACGCTAGATGCAATTGCATTACCACACCCAGCCAACCGAGTAAAAATACAGTACCAGCAAAGAAAACCGCGATCGCTTCTGGGGCATATTTACCGAAAAATAAAGCACTGGAATTCACGCCAATGCGCTTGTCATCCTCGCGATCGCTCATCGCATAAACTGTATCAAATCCTAGCGTCCAGCAGAGAGTTGCTCCCCATAGCAACCAAGTTGCCCGATCTAAACTTCCCGTGACGGCACTCCAGCTAATTAATACGCCAAAACCCCAGGCAATAGATAACACCAACTGAGGGACGGGAAACACTCGCTTTGCCCCTGGATAAAGCAAAATAACGGGTACGGCGGCGACACACAGCCAAAAGGATAATTGGTTTAAATATAAAGACAAAATAAAAGCACAAACTAAAGCAATTAAACCAACTACAAAACCTACTCGGATAGATAAAGCGCGGGAAGCAAGAGGACGATTGCGAGTCCTTTCCACTTGCGGATCGATGTCTCGATCCCAAAGATCGTTCGCTACGCAGCCAGCAGCACTAGTGGCAAAAGTACCTAAGACGATGACTCCTACTAGTAGTAAGGGTGGAGTCGCTCTAGCTGCTAAAAACACCGCCCACAGAGCGGGAATCATTAAAATTAAACGTCCTTCTGGCTTATCCCAACGTAACAGCCGGATAATTTTCAACCAGGTTGGTTCGGAACTCTGTTGTGGTGCGATCGGATTCATGGAAAAATGGTAACTATAGGCAGATGTAATGGTTCGTATCTTTTTCCCTAACTAGAATAGCGTGAAGTTTGGGTAGAAAAAACTCAATAACTTCATCTCAATAATTGCCGTTCAGTCGTTGCCGTTAATTACCAGTAAATCTAGATGGTTGATTCTGTTTTCACTAGCTGGCACAGTATTCCCGCTCAAATTGTAGAGCAAGAACAGATCCTCGCGGCGATCGACATGGGGACAAACTCTTTGCATATGGTAGTAGTCACTATAGAGCCGAAACTGCCAGCTTTTACCATCATTACTAGAGAAAAAGAAACTGTCAGGTTAGGCGATCGCAACCCAGAAACGGGAGAATTGAAACCAGAGGTAATGACAAGGGCGATCGCGACGTTACGCCGTTTTCAAGATATTGCCAAGAGCTGCAACGCTCATTCTATTATTGCTGTAGCGACGAGCGCTGTTCGCGAAGCACCCAACGGACGCGAGTTTTTACATCAAGTCAAAGAAGAAATCGGCTTAAATGTTGACTTGATTTCTGGGTATGAAGAAGCACGTCGCATTTATCTCGGCGTACTGTCGGGGATGGAATTTAACAACCAACCCCATGCCATTATCGACATTGGTGGTGGTTCTACAGAAATAATTTTGGGAGACAGTCACGAACCGCGCTCTCTCAGCAGTACTAAAATTGGCGCTGTCAGAATAACATCAGAATTCATCACCACCGATCCGATTAGTAATAGCGAATATCAATACCTTCAAGCCTACGTGCGGGGAATGTTAGAACGCGCGGCGGAAGACTTGCAAGCACACTTACAACCAGGGGAAATTTTCCGCTTAGTGGGGACTTCTGGCACGATTGAAACCGTAGCAACAATTATTGCTAGAGAAAAAACGGGTACAGTACCATCTCCCTTGACTGGGTATGAATTTAGTTTGAGGGAATTACGGCAATTAGTCGATCGCCTGCGGAAGCTCAATTATAGCGAACGCGCAGCAATTCCAGGGATGAACGATCGCCGTTCGGAGATTATACTAGCAGGGGCGACAATCTTACAAGAGGCGATGACGCTGCTAGAAGCTGAGACATTGGTAGTGTGCGAACGATCGCTGCGAGAAGGCATCATTGTAGATTGGATGCTGACTCACGGTTTAATTGAAGATCGCTTGCGCTATCAAAGTTCGATCCGACAACGGAGTGTCATCAAAACAGCGCAGAAATATCAAGTTAACTTGGAAAATAGCGATCGCGTGGCTAATTTTGCCATGAGTTTGTTTAACCAAACCCAAGAAATTTTACACCAATGGGGTTTAGAAGAACAAGAATTGCTGTGGGCAGCGGCAATGTTACACAATTGCGGACACTTTATTAGTCATTCCTCTCATCACAAACACTCATACTACTTGATTCGACACGGTGAATTATTAGGATACACCGAAACAGAAATTGAAATTATTGCCAATATTGCCCGCTATCACCGGAAAAGTAACCCGAAGAAAAAGCACGATTCCTATCGGAATTTACCGAGCAAACGCGATCGGCAAATTATCAATCATTTAAGCGCTTTTCTCCGTTTAGCCGTGGCTTTAGATCGCCGTCAAATTGGTGCAGTGAAGCGTGTGCGTTGCGATCGCCATGCAGATTCAAAAGAATTTTACTTGTATCTAACTCCGTCTCAATCTAATGATGATTGTGCTTTAGAGTTGTGGAGTTTGGATTATAAAAAGGCGTTATTTGAAACAGAATTTGACGTGAAGTTAGTAGCCGCTTTAGAACCTGCAAAAGTATCAGTTCGTTGAGTTTTATTTAGGTAAGTAACCATTTTGCGAATAGTCTCTTTCTGCATTTTCATAGGCTTATCAATATATAAGTGAGAAATAGTTTTAGCAATTTGACGAGTCAGGAGAGCAAACTGGCAATAACCTAAGCACCTGCAATAATTTACTGAGAAATAGTTGTATTTAGAGTATTCCCCAAAGTCGAAGAAATTCACAACTTGATTTTTTTGCTCTGATTTTGAGTAAATCGCAAGTTAAAATACCATCTTGGATTTAGCGTGGATGCGATCGCGCTAAGTTCTAGTTACCCCTCCCCTCATTTGCAGTTTGCGGGTATGCTGTAGCGAGAAAATCAGTTAACAGTTGTCAGCTAAGCGCGTGGTGCGTAGCTGGTGGCTGGTGACTAGTGGCTGGAATTGCTCCCCCAGTTCCCCCTTGTCTACCTTGTCCTCCTACCCCTTAGCCCTTAAATTTCTATGGCTTTATTAAAACGTCAAATGCTTAAACTTCTGATGGTAGGTGTAGCTGCTTGTGCAGCAGTAATTGCTTTACCTATTAAGGTTCTCGGCGTGCAACCCAATACAGCCGTAGAGGAGTCTGGAATGACTGTATTGCAATCCTTCGTTCTGGGGATAGTCCAAGGATTGACAGAATTTCTACCAATCAGCAGTACGGCGCATTTGAAAGTTGTACCAGTCGTACTGGGATGGGGAGATCCTGGTATTGCCTATACTGCCGTGATTCAACTTGGTAGTATCGCCGCCGTGCTATGGTACTTCTGGAAAGACTTAGCGCAAATTGTCACCGGAACCATTAAATCGATCGCCAACTCAGATTATGGTTCTAGAGAATTTGGCACGGCACTGGGTATTTTCTTAGGTACGATACCCATCGTGTTTTTTGGATTGCTGATTAAAATCTTCTATCCTGGTTTTGATAAATCACCCTTACGCAGCCTAGCAGCGATCGCGGTGTATTCGATCGTCATGTCTTGTTTATTAGGACTAGCAGAGATTTTGGGCAATCGCAAGCGTAAATTTAACGAACCTATGGTTAAAGATGGCGTGTTAATGGGGTTAGCTCAGACACTCGCTTTATTTCCTGGAGTATCTCGTTCTGGTTCTACACTCACAGCCGGACTATTTTTAGGATTAGAACGAGCAAAAGCTGCCAGATTTTCTTTTTTACTGAGTATTCCCGCTATTACATTAGCAGGTCTAGTTGAATTGAAGGATGCTCTAGAAGTCGGAATTGGCAGCGATGGAATTCTAAATTTGATCGTTGGGGTAGTTTCATCTGGTATTTTTTCCTACCTCGCGATCGCATGGTTGTTGCGTTACCTACAGACTAAAGACACTTGGATCTTTGTCTGGTATCGACTCGCTTTTGGTGCGGCAATTTTAGCGGCGATTGGCTTTGGAGTGTTATCTAATGTTTAGTGAGTGGTGCATGGAGAGAATTCGGAATTCGGAATTGGTAATTTGGTAATGGGTACTGGATAATTGGTGGTTGTTGGTTGTTGCACACAAAGCTCACCTGCACACAAAGCTCACCTGCTCCTCTGCTCTCTGCTCCCTCATATAAGCGACAATTTTAGAGTAGCTAATAGCCAAACGGCGATCGCCCTCTCGCTAGTCATGAGTGACATCACTATTCGTCCTGCCCGCATTTCTAAAGTTTTGCCTGATTCCATCGCTGCTGAGATTGGCTTTGAACCAGGAGATGCGATCGTATCCATCAACGATACTCGTCCGCGTGACTTAATCGATTATCAGTTTTTGTGTGCTGATGAAGTGCTGCAACTGGATGTCTTAGATGCAGCAGGTAAAACTCATACGGTTGAAATTGAGAAAGACTACGACGAAGATTTAGGACTAGAGTTTGAGACAGCCCTGTTCGATGGGTTAATTCAGTGTAACAATCGCTGTCCGTTCTGTTTTATCGACCAGCAACCTCCAGGTAAGCGACAGAGTTTATATCTAAAGGATGATGACTATCGCCTTAGTTTTCTTTACGGCTCATACCTGACACTGACAAACCTCACCCAGAAGGAATGGCAGCGAATCGAACAAATGCGCCTGTCTCCTTTGTATGTCTCAGTCCACGCTACCGAACCTGAAGTTAGAGTGCGGCTGCTAAAAAATCCTAGAGCCGCTCAAATTTTAGAGCAGATTGAATGGTTTCGAGAACGAAGACTGCAAATTCACGCTCAAGTTGTTGTTTGTCCTGGGATTAACGATGGCGTGCATCTGGAAAGAACGTTGCTCGATTTAGCAAAATTTTATCTTGGCGATCCTGGGGAAGTGCCAGCAGTTACTTCTGTTGCTGTCGTACCCGTAGGCTTGACGCGGTTTCGTCCAGATGAAGATGAGTTAATCCCAGTGACTCCAGAAAAAGCAGCCGAAGTCATAGCCCAAGTCAAAGCTTTGCAGCAAAAATTCCGCCAGCAGTTAGGCACTAACTTTGCCTGGTTAGCAGACGAGTGGTTTTTGGTTGCAGGGGAGGATTTACCACCGCAATCTCATTATGAAGATTATCCTCAAATCGATAATGGTGTGGGTTCAATTCGCCTATTTTTAAAACATTTTGCTAGTGCAGCCAAACATCTTCCGCTGCAAGTCGAGCCATCGCGCCGATTTATCTGGGTTGTTGGTAATGCTGTAGAAAAAGCGTTTCAACCAATTTTACAACAGTTAAATCAAGTAAATGGGCTGCGGATAGATATGGTAGCTCTGTGTAGTCACTATTGGGGACAAAAAATTTCTGTCACCGGATTACTCACAGGACAAGATTTATTAGAAGGGTTATATGGTAAAGACTTAGGTAACGCGGTCATACTGCCTGCCGTGATGCTGAAGTATGGCGAAAACTGTTTTTTGGATGATATGACAGTAGAAGAGTTATCTCATAAATTAAATATCCCAATTCTTCCAGTCAGGGGAGTTGAGGAACTCATCGATACTTGTATTAAGTAATGTCTAAAAATTTTGATATTTTTGCTTTCTTACCAACCCTGGTAAGGGCTAGGTCTGTGAATTTTTTAGTAGAGACGCTAATAACGTCTCTACTTTTGCCTCTTGCCTTCCATTTACCTGCTACAGCCGCAGAAGAACCCGCAGTTTTAGCTGTAGTTAAAAGTGAGGATAATGCTGCTCAGTGGACGGAAATCTCTTCACGCATACAGGCAGCGGGAGTCAATTATTGCGTCGTCGATTTAGCTGCTGTCAAAAATGCTAGCGATTTGAGCGATCGCTCTGTTATCTTTTTGCCTAACGTAGAGAATATTGACTTTAACCAAGCACTTGCTTTAGAAGCATGGATGAGTCGGGGTGGTAAAGTCATAGCCAGCGGTGCTGTTGGAAGTACGAGTCAGCCAGGGGTACGCCAGCTCTTAAGTTCGCTTTTAGGCGCGTACTGGGGATTTCCTCTAGATGCTCCCAATAACTTACAAACCTTACAGGGTAATAGTAAAGATTGGCTGGAGCCAGCCGGAAATGATGGTTTGGTGCAGGGAGGAGTTGTGATTCCTACTGGTGTGAATAGTAGACCGATCGCGATTTGGCAGTCACAAATAAATCAAGCCGCAGTCGTCAAAAGCGATCGCGCCACGGTTTTAGGTTGGCGTTGGGGTTCGAGTCACGTATCACCAGGAGACTTCGATCGCGCTTGGTTGAGAGCGTCTTTAAGTCAGTATATTTCCTTGCCTGAGTCGGCTACGGTAGCGCCGCAGAATTGTAGTAGTGCGGTGGCAGAGAGCAGGGAGCAGGGTACAGAGAGCAGGGGGGAGAAGAGAGCTGAGGGAGCTGAGGGAGCTGAGGAAGCTGAGGGAGAAAAACAACCATCAACCATCAACCATCAACCATCAACCATCAACCATCAACCATCAACCATCAACCAACTCCCAGCCGATGAAGCCATTGAAAGAATTGCCCCACCAGGTTTAGATGGGGTACAGGCATTTGCGCTTAAACAAGAGTTAGATAATTTAATTGGTAGATTTGAAAGCGCTCAGTTAGCAGCTCGTGCTTTTAGTGGCAGCATAGCTAATGATAATGCAACGGCACAGCTGACTAACTCTGAAACAACCGCTGTGGCGACAACTGGCTCCTTTGTGGGTACGTTACCAGAATCGGCAGCTAGGGCAGTCGCAGAGGCGAAAGCAATTGCCAAAAATTTACCCCAGGCGATCGCCCAAAAGGACTTTGCGGGGGCGCGTCAGCAATGGCACAAAGCACAAGCATTGCTATGGCAAAACTACCCCGTCGAAGAGTACGCGGCTCAACCAGAAATTCGGGCGATGTGGCTAGACCGAGGGAGTATTATTCGTGCGGGTTCGGAGCAAGGATTGGCAAAGATTTTTGACCGTCTCGCCGCTGCTGGTATCAATACAATCTTTTTTGAAACCGTTAATGCTGGCTATCCAATCTATCCCAGTCAAGTTGCACCTCAACCCAACCCACTAGTTAGAGGCTGGGACCCATTAGCATCAGCGGTGAAGTTAGCCCACGATCGCAATATGGAGTTACATGCCTGGGTGTGGACTTTTGCCGTAGGCAACAAGCGTCATAATACGCTGATAAATTTACCCGCAGATTATCCAGGACCCGTCATTGCCGCTCATCCCGAGTGGGCGAGTTACGATAATCGCGGTAGTTTATTTCCGCCTGGTCAAGGTAAGCCATTTTTAGACCCAGCCAACCCCGCCGCCAGACAATATTTATTCCGGCTTTACGAAGAAATTGTCAGCCGCTACAACGTGGATGGTTTGCAACTAGACTACATCCGCTATCCTTTCCAAGACCCCAGCGCCGACCGGACTTATGGTTATGGAATTGCGGCAAGGCAGCAGTTTCAACAACTGACGGGCGTAGACCCAACGACAATTAAACCAAGCGATCGCGATTTATGGCAAAGGTGGACGCAGTTTCGCACGCAACAAATCGATGGTTTTGTCGCTCAAGCTTCCCGCTACTTGAAGCAAAAGCGCCCTAACTTGGTGATGTCTGTGGCTGTCTTTCCTCTATCAGAACACGATCGCACCCATAAGTTGCAGCAGCATTGGGAAGTCTGGGCAAATCGCGGCGATGTAGATTTGATCGTGCCGATGACCTATGCTCTGGATTCCTACCGTTTTCAGCGCCTCGCCCAACCCTGGATTACCTCTAGCAAACTCGGTTCGGCTTTGCTGTTGCCAGGAATTCGCTTGCTGAACTTACCAACTATGGGTGCATTCGACCAAATTCAGCTCGTTAGAGACTTACCCGGGAGCGGTTACGCCCTTTTTGCTGTAGAAAACCTCAACGATGACCTCCAGCAAGTTTTTCACAACACCCAAGGCACAAAAGTCAAAGTGACTGCACCAGTCCCTTATCGTCAGCCTTTCCACACAGCAGCGGCGCGTTACGTTAATTTGCGCCAAGAGTGGCAATTCTTGCTGGCAAACGATCGGCTTTGGTTGAAGGGGACGGAACTGAGTGAGTTTAATACTCGATCGCAAAACTTAGAGACTGCTTTGGCTCGCTTAGCTCAAACTCCTTCTGTCAGTAACTTAGCAGCAGCTAGAACAGCTTTAAATAGCTTCCAGTCTCAGTTTAAAAATTGGATGCGATCGCAAGCGTTAGAAAATTCTTACCAAGTCAACGTGTGGTCAAATCGCCTGACTACTCTTGAAAGGCTGTTAAATTACGGCGAACGAGTTGTGCTGAAATCATCGTCACCTTTGGCTAGGCAGCGCTAGAATGGCAACTGTTTGTTAATCTCGCGCAAAGACAAGGACACTTGCGTGCGGGGGTGTCCCCCGTTGAGGAGCGACTGCGGTGCGGGGGTTCCCCCCGTTAAAGCACGTCGCGTCAAAGTGTCCGTGCAAAGACGCAAAAGATTAGCCTTAGCGCCTTCGCGTCTTTGCGCGATCGCTTTTCCAGAGGATAGGTAACGCCATGAGAAAAATTTCTTTTACACTTATATCTGTTTTGGCGTTCCTCTGCATAGTTTTTATCGGATTTTCTCCAGCAGCAAGTGCAAAAGAATTTACTGTTAGAGGTACGAAAATTTTTGCTCCTAACGGACAACCGTTTGTGATGAAGGGAGCAAATATTGGCATTTGGACAGATCAATCGAGTGCCAAAGATGTAAAATACATCAAAAATATTTGGAAGTTTAATACCGTCAGACTATCATTAGTACTGAAACCAGGTAGCGATCCGAATTGGTTTGTCACCGATAAGCTAATAGATAAATACATCAAAGCCTATGCTGACAGTAATCCCAGAACAGTAATTATGCTTGAATGTCACGACCATTCAGGTAGTTTTTATACTGAAGATTCCAATCCATCCTTACAAGATTTACGTAATTTTTGGCGCAAAATTGCCACTCGTTATAAAAATAATCCTTATGTCTGGTTCAACATTATGAACGAACCAGGGGGAACAAATAAAGTTGAAAAATATTGGTATGACATGCACAAACTGCTAATCCAAGATATACGCAAAGCAGGTGCAAATAATATTATTGTAGTTGATGGTTATAACTTTGGTTCTGAAGATGGGAACGGCACGACCAAAGCTAACTATATTAAAGACTCTACCAGTGCGTTTTTAACTTACGGACAACAACTTTTAAAAACCGATCCGAGAAGAAGAGTTGTCTTTAGCCTACATACTTATGTCAATTGGAATTGGAATCTAGATAAACTCGATAATTTTGTCGATCGCGTCCAGAAAAAAGGATTGGCAATGATTATTGGCGAGTATGCTGCCACTACAGGCAATTCACAAGCAGACTTAGACGTAACGGAAGCCGCCCGTATATCTTTAGCAGTGGCAAAAAAGCGTGGCATTGGCAGACTCGTATGGCATTACTGGGCATGGGATTGGAACGCACTCGCAACGTCCGATACAGGTGGGGTGAGTGGCGATAGTGTTAATAAAACAAATGGCAGTCGCCCGACAAATTTAACTTGGTTGGGCGAACAAGTGTGGGATGATTCTCATAATCTTGCCGAACCGAAACTAGGGATTTCGCTCAATCGTTTTGCCTGGAAAGCAAGTAGTTCGGAAGGAAATGCCGCAGCCGCAATTGACAATGACTTTCGGACACAATTTGCGATCGCCAATGCTAGTTCTAGTAATTGGTTTGCTGTCGATCTCGGTTCGTCGCAGTCGTTCAATAGAATCGTGATGGATTCTCGCAAAGCCGCTAGTAGTTTTTTACGAGGCTATCAAGTGTATGTCTCTAACACGGCTAAGTCAAAAGGAAAGTTGGTTGCCAGTGTCAAGGGAAACGCCATGGCACGAACGCAAGTGTCTTTTCCGACGCAAAAAGCTAGGTATATCAGAATTGTCCCGCAAAAATTTGCGAAAAAGTCAAAGCCTGATTGGTCATTTGCCGAATTTTTAGTTTATCGTGCTGGAACTGAAAGAACGGTTGTGGGCAAAAATGAATTAAATCCGCGTAACTGGCAAGCCTCAGCCAGCCGCAAAGGTACGTGGGATCGAGAAGCGCCAGATATGGCAATCGATCGCAACTCAGATACGCGCTATACCAGTGGTGCAGCAATTGTGAATGGCGATTGGTTTCAAGTCGATATGCGATCGCCCCAAACAGTTAGAGCGATCGTCATGAATGCAGGTTCCTCAGCCGACGATTCCCCGACGAGATTTGAGGTGTACATAGGTAACAATCCCAACCAATTTGGCAAACCCGTTTACCAAGGTCTAGGTTCTCCCGTGACGAGGATCGGCTTAAATTCTCCTGTGAGAGGTCGCTATATTCGCATCGTCAACAAACAAGAGAAAAAAGCTTGGTGGTCGATTCACGATTTTCGGGTGCAAGCGTAAGCTTTATGGCTTTCTATTGAAATTGCGATCGCGCTTGAGAGACAAACTCGATACAATTTTTGAAAAGGCGAGTTCAAGTTAGGAATTATGTACTCAGATGCAGACCGTCCAGCAAACAACGATGCTTCTAATGAGGAAATTCCCATTTTGCGGCGACAGTCAATCCACCCAGACAGTCTCAAGTTCATGGATATGGCAAAAGAGTTACTCGACAGCCCAGAAATTAAACAAGCAATCTCCGACGAACGACAGGAAAAACCCCAGGAACAGTGAGCAGGGAAAATGACTTCTGACTTTTGACTTTTGACTTTTGACTTCTCAAGCGATCGCTCTAACTAGACCGATTGTCATTTGAAGCGGTATCCAACCGATTAAACAGATCGCGATCGCCCAACCAGGGGAAATATCTAGACCTTGGCGGACTGCTACAATTGCCGCTAGCAAACTCCACACGGCTAAAACTCGCTCAATTGGTTGACCCAATAGAGGAATCAGAGTTAAAAAGTTGAGAGCTTGAGGGGCGTAAGCCAAGCCTAGAGGAATCATCAGCGCTCGATAAGTTACGCGATCTCGTTTAAACCACCCACCAATTTTCCAAATTGTCAACGTCCAAAAGTAGTAGCCGATGACGACACCGATCCCACTGCCCAAGAGCCTCAAAATTAACAACGGTAGGGGAATTCGGTTGATTAAAAAAATCACAGCACTACCAAGAGAGTAGGAGATGGCTGCAAGAACAACCACTATTTGGGCGAAGCGGCGATTTTTCGCGTTGATAGGAATATGTTCGTAAAAATTAGGGTCTAAAGTTAGTGCTTCCCGTAGTAAACTCCAAAGATTGCTATTTCGATCGCGCACTTTAAATTCCTTGAAAAGTGAGTAGTGAATGGTGAGGTTTGTCAATTGGCTGCGGAGCGGAAGCTTAAGACTGCTAGTTCTAGCGGGAATTATACTTTTGATTTGGGGCATGTTCTCACCCGTGGGAACTTTAGTTTGGTGGCTATCTCAAGAAGTGGAGAGTTTGGGGCTCAAACCAAAGCCAGATAAGCAATTGCGATTGAGTGGCAGTTCAAATTCTCAGGCGCAGTCGGCAAATATAAATTGTTACATTGTCTTTTTAACAGGTGTGGGAGATTTTTCTGCTAACCAGCTATTACCTGGGGAAGAAGTCTTTCTCAACCGTCTCGAACAAGCGCATCCTAACTGCGTTACCGTACGCGATGTCTTTCCCTATTCAGCCGCAAATGAAAGTTTGGGTGGAGAGCGCTTTTTAGCTCCCTTGTGGCGTTTTGCAGACGAGGCTAAAGGTTGGTATGGTGTGGCGGATGTATTAATAAAAATTCGCAACCTCTGGCGTTTTGCGATTTCTGCCGACGATCGCTATGGAAAAGTCTATAACTTGGGGATTGCTAACGCAATCGTTGACCGGATGCAAGCAGCTCACCCCTTATCTCAAACCTCTCAGCAACCAATTAAGATTCTATTGATGGGGACGAGTGGTGGCGCTCAAGTTGCCCTTGCTGCAACTCCATATCTCGATCGATGGCTGCCAAACACTCAAATTGTCGTTGTCTCGATTGGAGGTGTATTTGCTGGTACGGATGGTTTTAACACGGCTGAGCAGATTTATCATTTACAAGGTCAACGAGACTGGGTAGAGGATATTGGCAGAATTATTTTTCCCTCTCGCTGGATTTGGACGGTAGGTTCGCCGTTTAATCAGGCTGTCAGGCAGGGTCGTTATATGGTACATTCGAGCGGACCGCACGAACATGATGGTGCAGAAGGCTATTTTGGTATGGAGATAGTTGGCGAGAAAGGCATGAAATATGTAGATTTAACGCTACAAAAGGTGAATCAGTTGCCGATTTGGTCGCAAGAGAAAAGCAGTGTTGAATATATCTCGGTCAGAAGTTACGCAGTCGATTTCCCAACTCCCCTTCAATTGGGAATCTGAATGAAAAATAGCACGAACAGAAAATCGGAAATCGATCGCCAACGGGAACATCAAGCCAACGAGCGGACTTTCTTAGCTTGGTTGCGGACTGCGATCGCTTTAATTGGTTTTGGGTTTGCGATCGCTCGATTTGGTCTATTTCTGCGCCAACTTCAAACAGCCGTGACTCAACAACCTACGGTTGCCGATCGCAATTTAGTTAGCTCCGAGAATTTGGGGGTTAGCCTAGTTATAGTTGGCATCTTTACGATTGCCTTAGCAGCTTGGCGATATAACCGAGTTTTTGGGCAAATTGAAAGCGGTAACTATCGCCCCAACCGTTTAGTGATTTGGCTTTTGGCAGTCATTATGATGGCTCTGGGAACTATGAGTATTCCGCTAATTCTGGGTCGTTCTGCACCATCTCCACCTACATCCGATCGCGATCGAAATTGATTTGCAGTCGATCGAGAAGACACAATCGAGCTTCTAATAATTGCTTTATTTTCTGCATCTGTCAGAATAAAGAAGTTTTAGTTTTCTTTATAAATCTAGGGCAAGATCGTTCAAGACTGAATTTGCCCCCACTAACTAAACTAATGCTGTAGCGGATTCGAGAACGGTCAATGCATGAGTTTTTGAAAGGCATTCATCGCGCCTTGGGCGTGGGAGTTGGCTATTTCCCTGTAGCGATGAGTTTTGGGGCGCTGGCAACTGGGGTAGGTGTGTCTACATCAGCTGCGGTTACTATGTCTATTTGGGTTTATGCTGGTGCTGCCCAATTTGCCGCTTTAGAAGGAGTCAAGCAAGATTTATTCTGGGTAAGTATCGTGCTGACGATGCTGTTGATTAATTTGCGGCATATTCCGATGAGTCTGGCTAGCGATCGCATTTTTAACCGCTTTGGGCTAGGACAGCGATTATTCCTGGCTCACGGGCTTACAGATGAGGCTTTTGCTCTAGATATTACTAGCAAACTGCGATCGCATTTCTACTATTTCGGCATTCATATTCTATGTTGGTTGAGTTGGATCTCTGGAACTTGGTTGGGATGTCAAATCGGGGCAAAGTTACCCGTACAGTGGCTGAGTTTTGCTTTGCCGAGTTTGTTTATCTGCCTTTTGGTTGATAGTCTTGGCGATCGCCTCGGTAGAGAGTGGATTGTAGTAGCGATCGGTGTTGGTTTGGTGCTGGTAACTCAAAGTTGGGGAACGTGGGGTTTTTTACTGTCGATTGTAGGGGTGACTTGTTTGGCTGTGGTGTTACCTAAAATTTATCGGTAGTTGCAAAAATTCTTTTTTATGTCGCGCAAAGACGCAAAGGCGCAAAGCGACTTCTCGTAAGAGTAGACGCAAAGTTAAGAACCCTAAGAAAGGGTGAAGTTTAGATGCATATTTGGTGGATTATATTATTGGCTGGTTTGGGTACTTTCTTGATGCGGAGTGTGGGCGTTTGGGTACGGACACGGTTGCAAGCGAATTGGTTGGATAAAATTGGTTTTGCGGTAATTTTGGTGATGGCTACTAGTAGCGTGGCAGATTTGGGACAGTCAACTATAGAAATTTGGGGGGCGATCGCAGCGAGTATAGTTGTTGTAGTTGCAAGTATTTATAAGCTACCGTTTCTCCTACGTATCGCCTTTGGTTGTCTTGTCTTTGGCGCGATCGCCAGCCTATAATTCAGCTGATGCACTGTACGGACAGGTTTACCAAGCAACTCCGATTTTGACAAATATTTTCGGTGAACCTGCCCCTACAAATTTTTGACTTTTAACTTTTGACTTTTGACTTTTTCAGCCTTTCTTCATCTGCCACAAAGGAAGTTTCAAAATCGGGTCGATTTGTACGCCTTGAAGTCCTTTTTGGGCAAAAACGTAGTCTTTATTTTGAACTAGAGGAATAATTGGTACGTCTTGGGCAATTAAATCTTGAATTTCGCCAAAGATTTTTGCCCGCGCTTGCGGATCTTGTGCTTGGCGCTGCTGAGAGATTAATTTGTTCATGCGATCGCTGTAGTAGAACGAACCTTGGCTTTGACTGGCACCATTCTCGCAACCGCTAGCGTCGCCTTTGGGACAGCTCAAAAATGGTTGAATGTAGTTATCGGGATCGCCAAAGTCGGGATACCAATCTTGTAAAATTGCCTGATATGCTCCTTTGGCTTGGTTGGCGAAAAAGGTAGCTGATTCTTCTGGCTGCGGCTGGATTTGAATTATCCCTTCGAGTTTCTGCGCTGCGTATCCCCTCAAAGTGCCTGCAATTTGTTCTCGAATCAGGGAATACCCAGGATAAACGACTTGTAATTTCAACGGGTTCTCTTTGGTGTATCCTGCTTTGGCTAGTAAGGCTTTTGCCTTCTCCACATTGCCATTGCCATAAGCCGATTGAAACACGGGTTTATAACTGTCGAAAGTATCGGGCAGCATACTGTAGAGTGGTTGCGCCTGATTTTGATAAACTCGTTGTATCAGTAGGGGACGATCTATCATTGAAGCGATCGCCTGTCTGACTTCCAACTGGTCTAAAGGCTTTTGCTTGACGTTCAAAATCATGTGGGTGACAGTATTGCTTTTTTCTTCAATTGCCTGCCATCCTTTTGATGTTGCTTGCTGTTTTAAACTCTCTACTTGCTGCGGATCGAAGGTTTGATAGGCAATATCTACCGCACCCGTGCGGAAAGAATTGTATAAATTTGCCGCATTGGAAAGAATTTGAAAGTCAATGCCTTGATTTGTCGGTTTTGCGCCCCAATATTTATCAAATGCATCCATCCGTACCAAATTTGGTGTAAACTGCCTTAACTGATACGGTCCCGTGCCAACAAATTTTGTCGGTAAAAATTTGCCGCTACCAATTTGATAGGCTTTGGGAGAGACAGCGCACATCCCAGGAAAAGCTAAGACTGAAGGGAATGCCGCAAAAGAGTTTTTTAATTTAATCGTTATCTGGTCATTTCCTGTTGCCGCTACAGAACTCACCACATCTGACAACAGCGCGCTTGGTTTCCCGCCATTTTTGATAAACCGATTTAGGGAAAACGCCATCGCCTCGGCGTTGAATGGCGTTCCGTCATGAAAAACAACTCCTGTACGGATGGGAATCGTATAAGTTAACCCATCTTGACTGACTTTAGGTAAAGCTGTGGCTAGCTGGGGTTCTAGTTCTCCCGTACCTAATTTGTAAGTGTAGAGGCGATCGCACAAACTAGTAGTAATATTAGTGCCTGCCAATTCGTAATTATCTGCGGGATCGATCGTTCTCGGTCTTAGCGTCGTCCCCACAGTAATGCGACTGTTACCCCCACCACCGCCAGTAGCAGGCGTTGTTGTTTGTGCTGGCGGACGCGAATTATTACAACTGACGATCAGCAAGCAGCATAGACTCAGCAGACTCAGAAACTTTCCCCACGACCAAAATTGCCGGCGCGATAAACCAAACCAGTTCATATTTTTTCTTTTTGATTTAGCCAATTACCAGGGAGCAGGGAGTAGAGGAGAAGCAACTACCAACTACCAACTACCAACTACCAACGGCATTAAATCGAATAGTATAACGGAAAAGATTTCGCTTCTCTGGGTTTGACATAAACCTTTTGCTGGGGTTCGAGTTGCAGTTGGTCGAAGCGATCGCGTGTTAAGTGTGCCATCACTACTTGTCCGTCGTCTAAAGTTAACTCTGCCTGAATTTCCCAGCCCAGATGAATAATCCGACTGACTCTTGCAGGGACACTCGTGGCGTTAGGTTCTGTCTCGATCGCCACATCCTGGGGACGTAGGAAGATTTCTGGATGGGCAGAATCAAACCCGCTACCCTGAAATATTTTCGCCGTACTCGGTAACACGTTCACAGGACCAATGAAACTCATCACGAATGCTGTAGCGGGACGATCGTAAACTTGGGCTGGCGTTCCTACCTGTTCGACTTTACCTTTATTCATCACGACAATTTCGTCGGCAACTTCCATCGCCTCTTCTTGGTCGTGGGTGACAAATACTGTCGTAACGTGAACCTCATCGTGGAGGCGGCGCAACCAAGCGCGTAAATCTTTCCGCACTTTGGCATCTAACGCCCCGAAGGGTTCGTCTAGTAACAAAACTTTTGGTTCTACCGCTAGCGCCCGCGCCAAGGCGACTCTTTGTCTCTGTCCGCCTGAAAGTTGCGAAGGATAGCGATCGCCCAATCCTTTTAATTGTACTAACTCTAGTAATTCTTCTACCCGCCCTTTAACTTTCCCTTTGGTAGCTTTGCGAATTTCCATCCCAAAGGCGACGTTTTGGCGTACCGTCATATGTTTGAACAAAGCGTAGTGCTGAAATACAAACCCAATATTCCGATCCTGTACGCTCTGATTGGTCGCATCTTTACCCGTCAGCAAGATTTTACCGCTATCCGGCATCTCTAACCCCGCAATCAGACGTAAAAGCGTAGACTTCCCCGATCCTGACGGACCCAACAAAGCGACTAATGAACCACTTTCAATCTCTAAACTGACGTTTTCGACAGCGGTAAAACTGCCAAACTGTTTCGTGACGTTTTCTACAACAATACCCATTTTGATTGAGGTAGGGGCTAGGGGCTGGAGGCTAAGGAATCAATTGCCAGCATTCGACAATAACTTATCCCTCTAATTTCCAGTTTATCGGTGGGATTACAGTAGATATATACCATACATTAGCAGCTCTTGTCTGCCGAAACTGAGTTAGTCAATACATTACAACAATTTTC
Organism: Chroococcidiopsis sp. [FACHB-1243]; assembly: GCF_014696895.1. Lineage (NCBI taxonomy): Bacteria > Bacillati > Cyanobacteriota > Cyanophyceae > Chroococcidiopsidales > Chroococcidiopsidaceae > Chroococcidiopsis > Chroococcidiopsis sp. [FACHB-1243]. The sequence continues at coordinate 26,687 of NZ_JACJQX010000012.1, forward strand.
CTGCCTGTTGTAATTACCGATCGCTCGTCGAGCGCTGATAGATAAGCAATACTTCTCATCACTATTTATTTTTATTTGTCAAGTCATCTTGCTTTTTCGTAACATTTTTGTTACATTAGTTTACAAGAGTTAATAAATAGGAAGTAAACACTATGTACACGACTACCAACGAAGAAGGCATTCTGAATAACTACGCTACCGAGCCACAAATGTACTATTCCGAGTATCCATCCCCAGAACAACAGAGTCGCTATGCTTTTCAAGGCGCGATCGCTGGTTTATTCATCATGGCTATGGTAATTGTCGCCCTATTTGCTAGCTAAAATGGTGTGATTTTCGACAACAGTAGCTCTCATCGACATTTAATTCCTCCTCTTGCACCTCGGCTTTTGAGTCGAGGTTTTTTGTTGCCCAGCAGCTTTATTTGTGAAGTTGTGCTAGCTACTCGCGTAGATATGGATGTAGGTTATTTTGCTACACAGAGCAAATTGGTAGCGATCGCCGATGACGAATGTAAAAAGATACGAGTAACTGGCAATTTTGTTTCAGGTTTAGGTATTCTACAAGAGTTACTTTTGTGATGTAAGCCTGTGACAGTCACCGATTCTACAAAACAGTACCATTACAGACCTTCGCATAAACCAAACCAGCTATTATATGGCACTGGACAAGTTGCAGTCGTGACTGGTTGGACTGTCAAACAGGCGATCGCCAAGCATTTGCAACAGAGCGAATATGCAGTCATCGGACAGTTATACTCGCCAACGCGGGGAATTAACTTGCTGATCCGCAATTTACTCGCCAATCCTCACGTTCGTTTTTTAGTCGTTCTCAACGCTACTAAAGAAGATAGAAACTCAGGGGGTACGAAGTGCTTGTTAGATTTTTTCGAGCATGGCTTTACAGCAGGGTCAAGCGATACGGGAAAGCACTGCTGGATGATTCGTTCCTCCATTTCTGGGTATATCGATCTGGAAGTCGATGCTTTTGCATTGGAACAGTTGCGGCAAAATCTTGTAGTTAAGGAAGTGTTTTCGATTACTGAAGCAGTTGAGCAGACGCGCAATTTTGTTGTTGTTACTCAACAACAAGAAATACAGCCTTGGGGTGTACCTTTAGAATTTCCTATAGGGAATGTAGTTCCTACAGTTTTACCTGGAACTCGTTACGGACATCGAATTGAAGGAAAAACAATTGCTGAAACTTGGGTGAAAATTATTCACCGAATCAAAACAACAGGAACAATTCGACCTACTGGTTACGATGGGCAATGGCAGGAACTGATCGATTTGATGGCAATTGTCACTGACGAACCAGAGGGTTTCTATTTTCCCGAACCAAATTATCTACCATGCGATCGCGCTTTTATTCAAGAATATCTTTCGCAGATTTTAGACGACCAGCCCTATAGAGAAGGGGTGAAATATACTTACGGTCAAAGATTGCGATCGCATTTTGGTCGGGATCAAGTCGAGCAGGTGATTCAAAAGCTGATCGGAGAGATCGATGCTGCTAGTGCCGTCATGACACTGTGGGATGTGAAAGACCATGAAAAAGGTGGTAGCCCATGTTTAAATCATATTTGGGTGAGAGTTGTCGAGCAAGAGATATCATTAACAGCGACGTTACGCAGTAACGATATGTTTTCTGCATGGGCTGCAAACGCTATGGGATTGAGAGCATTACAACAGCATATTCGAGATGAAATTGCCGCTCGTTCTAGTTACGATTTACGCATGGGACCGCTGATTACAATGAGCCAATCAGCCCACATATATGACGATACTTGGGAAAACGTAGATCGACTGATTAAGCAGCAGTATGCGGTAATTTCTAAACAATTAGACTACAACGATCCATGTGGAAACTTCCTAATTGAAGTTACAGATTGTGAGATAGTTGTTACCCAAACAACACCTGGTAGCGGTGAGGTTGTTGCCTGCTATTCTGGGAAAAATCCCTTAAAGCTATTAAGAGAAATTTGCGCTGCTTCTCCTTCTATTCGTCCAGATCACTCTGGATATTTAGGAATGGAGTTGCAAAAGGCATCTGAGTGTTTGAAAACAGGAAAGTTATATAACCAGGACGGAAAATGACAGCTAGCGATGACCAAAGACCAACATGGAATGAGTACTTTTTAATGTTGGCTAAACTAGCAGCTACTCGTTCAACTTGCCTTGCTTTTCCAGTTGGCGCTGTAATTGTTAAAAACAAGCAGGTTGTAGCAACAGGTTATAACGGTTCGCCGTCTGGTTCGGCTCATTGTACGGCTCAAGGATACTGCTATCCAGGGTTGAGCAGTTGTGACGCTAGTAAGAGCCTACCATCGCGAGCTGTACATGCTGAAGCAAACGCGATCGCCCAAGCTGCCAAACACGGTACATCTACTGATGGGGCGAGTATTTATGTCACCCTAGAACCTTGTCTGTCTTGTTTAAAGTTAATTATTTCAGCTGGGATTAAAGAAGTGTTTTATGAAACTTCCTTTAATGGTGGAGAAAATGCTGTAGTGAGAGATTCTTTTGTCACGGAAGGATTAGTTACTTTGGCACAAATTCATTTATCTGAAGCAACACAGGAAAGAGCTGCTTTATTCCTGCTCAATCCTACATCTATTGCTAGGTATGAAAATACTTATATTAGCTAGTTTTGTAAATTATGGCACTTTGAACAATTCGCGATTACTAGCGTCGAGCGTTTGTCATTCAGGCAAACAGCTTTCCCTGCTGATATAGCTGTAAGGCTTGAATTTTGACGGGACTGGCGCGTCTCGAACGCGCGACCTAGCGCTTCAGATTTGTGTGAGTTTCCCCACTCTCTGGACTATACCTTCACCATAGGCTTTTAGCCCGTAGGTGGCGACCACCTAGTCTCTACACCTTCCAAAGTCTTCCTGAATTTTAAGTTTTAAGTTCTAATAGATACTCAAACCTCGCTATTCACTTAACTTTGGCTTGGCTCGGTATTCCCATGAAATGCAAACATTGCGGTCAGTCTGCTAACTTTTTAGGGTTCACCGACTTCGATCGCATTCATACATAGAGTTTCCTCTATGATGCCCGATAGTTCAGGAGGCGCTCGCTCTATCCAACTGAGCTACAGCCCCAATCCTTTGCGATCATAGCATCAGAAGTTCAGAAGTCAAAAGTCAAAAGTCGGGTGAGTGACTGGTGGCGAATTACCCCCTTGTCCCCCTTGTCTCCCTTGTCCCCCTCACTCCTCACTCCTCACTTCTGCCACGCACTATCCCACGGGTTGCCACCGATTTCTAAGCCACAGACTGAACTTGTAGCCTCCAATATCAGTTTCTTGCCACCACGACAAGAATAGAGTTGTAAACTCACTTGCCCGCGCATCGTATCCTTACAGCAGAAAACTAGCCCGTTTTGGGTAGGCGCACGTAGGGGAGTGCCAGGTAAATCTGTCGTCCCCGTTAAAACAACTTCATAGTCAGCATTTCTCGCCTGCATTTGCCAGCAACCCCAGGGCTGGATGTTCCACGTTACCTCGGAGTTCCAAGGGACGAATTCGTAAAATTTACCCCGATAATGCAAGCCTACCATTGCTACAGATTCCATCCACCACAACACCCCACGCCTACCACCGCCAGCAGTTAAAGCTAAGTCGGGTTCGTTGTCAAAACTATTGCAATTCAGCCAAAACCATCTTTGGGGAAAAGCACCGCCCCAATTCTTTTCGCTATAGGCTGGGGCGTTGGTAAACTCGTAGCGCTTGCCGTACCAATCAATCCAACCCGTTGCTAAACCGTGCGCCATCAAGATTTGCCAGCCAGGTTCAAATATTTGTAACGAAGACAGCCAACCAGCCGTAGATTGCTGTATTCTACCGCGATCGCCCCATCCATAAATCGGTTGGATCTCGTACTGCCAGCGGCAATCACCATTATTGGCGGGATCGCGGATAATGCCTTGGTTCCAAGTCGCAGTTGCTTGATAACCCTGTTGGATGTGGCGATCGAATTCGTCAGGAGAAAGCCATTTTGCTTGAGTCTCTAAGTCTGTTTGTCCCCAATGTCCTAAAGCAAGTTGAGTCGGACTCGCCCAAAAGCGCTTGACATCGGGATAAGTCCGCCATAAATATTTATCGTCGGAACCGAGAATCTGGGCTGCGCCTCCACTATGGGGTTTACCACCGATAGGGTCTTCGATGGAGTACATGAAAGCAAAAGTGTCGCCAGCAGGTAACGTGACGCGGTAATACCAGCCTTCAAAAAAACGGCGATCGCTACCATCCCAGTGATAACCACTATGAGGAGTTTGTGTTGAAAACGAACAATTTTTGGGAATACTAACCATGACCGGATTTGTAAGTCCTATTCCAGTATGAGCGATCGCCTCATGCTATTGACGCAAGAAAGTTATCGCCATTGAGATGAGTCAAGTCGAAACCTATTACCAAATACTAGGACTAAAACCTGGTGCAACTGCTGCTGAGGTGAAGCACGCCTATCGTACCTTGGCAAAAACTTGGCATCCCGATTTATTTCCCGATCGCTCCCAATTAAAGCAGCAAGCCGAAGAAGAAATCAAAAAAATTAACGAGGCGTACCAGCAACTCAAATGGCAACAGCCACACGCGAGTAGAGTAGCTGCGGCTACAGGGACTTACTCAACCTACAAATCTTGCGCCGAGACTTATTTTAAGCGAGGAATGGAGAACGCGAGACGAGGTAGATATATTGTGGCGATCGAGGATTTTACGCAAGCGATTCGCCTCCAACCTAACTTTGCAGCTGCTTATAAATATCGCGGACTCGCCTGCGCCCGACTGGGATACAAACATCGGGCAGACTCTGATTTTAAAATTGCCCTAGAACTGGAACCAAAACTCAAAACACCTAAGCCATCGCCTCACACTCGCTGGAAATGTGCCAACACCCTCATCGGACATACGAACTGGGTATTTGCCGTGGCGATTAGTCCAGGCGGACAAACTCTAGTTAGTGCTAGTGCGGATACAACAATTAAAATTTGGGATTTAGCGACAGGAAAATTACTCAAAACTCTAATCGGACATACAGCATGGGTACGATCTATTGCAATTACTCCCAATGGCAAATGGTTAATTAGTGGTAGCGACGATCGCACGATTAAGATTTGGCGGCTAGATACGGGAGAATTACTGCATACATTAATCGGACATGTCGATCCAGTTTGGTCAGTCGCGATCGCGCCTGATGGGACAAAGCTGGCTAGTCATGGCAAAAATAAGACAATTCACTTTTGGGATTTAACCACAGGACAAAGATTAGATACTCGCGTCGGTCAAGCAAACTCAGCCTATTCTGTTGCTTTCAGTCCTGACGGTCAAACTTTAGCGATCGGCAGTTGTAATAAAACCATTGAAATTTGGCATTTAGGCATGGAACAACTGCTGCACGTTCTAAAAGGACATTCGAGTTGGGTGAATTCGATTTCCTACAGTCCTGACGGGCAGTTTTTAACCAGTGCTAGCTATGACAAGACAATTAAATTATGGCGATTGGGTACGGCTAAACCTTTTTCTGCTGTGACGTGGCATCACAGTTATGTAGGATTTGTGGTATTCAGTCCCGATGGGCAGACTTTAGCGAGCCGAGGAGATAATACGATTAAGTTATGGTATCCCACAACGGGAAAACAATTATGTTCGCTTCAGGGACATACTGACTGGGTGAATGGGGTTGCTTTCAATCCGCAAGGGAACGTACTTGCTAGTTGCAGTCGAGATATGACGATTAAGATTTGGCAATTGGATTGATAATAAACGCTTTGTCTTCTTTACTCCAATAGAGAGTAATTTCATAGTGAAGTGTAATCTGCATTAAAATCAAAGTAGAATCATCAAATTATTTGCTGTCACTATCACCATATAAACTCAAGATTTAGAATAAATTTAGGTAAAACATTTTCCCCTGACAAAGTAGCAGGATTTTCTAATACTTCAACTTCTCTATTTTGTCGATAAATTTCTACTTGCCGAGACTTACGATTGATTAACCAACCTAAACAAACGCCATTGTCTCGGTATTCTTTCATTTTATCTTGAGCTACTTTTAAGCTATCACTTGGCGAAAGTAACTCAATAACAAGATCGGGACAAATAGGAGGAAATTTTTCTTTTTGCTGTTGGGTTAGTGCATTCCAACGCTCTAATTTTATCCATGCAGCATCAGGGGAACGATCTGCACCATTGGGTAACTTGAATCCACCAGAGGAATCAAAAGCTATCCCAGTTCCATCTGTGTCAGCCCAATTAAATAACTGCTGGTTTATTCTGCCATTACGGTTGCTGCTTTCTCCCCCTACAGGTGTCATTACAATCAGTTCTCCAGTCGCGTTGCGCTCAAATCTCAAATTTTCGTTTGCTTGACATAGCTGAAAAAATTGCTCGTCTGTCAACTTAATTACAGGATTCAGGTTGAGCGTAAGGGCAGTCATAGAAGAATTTGAGGTTTATGATTTGGGCAGGTATTTTACCTGCCCTACTATAACTATTCTATGCCTTCGATCCGGTCTTCTACCTCCTGATACAACTCGCGTAGCAGATCCAAATTGTTCTCATCAGTATCCCAATAACCGCGCCCATTTGCTTCTAACAAAGTAGAAACCATTTTGCGGAAGGAATGCGGATTTAAATTCAACAACCGCTGACGCATGGCATCATCTTTGATGAACGTATCGTTAGCATCTTCATAGATCCAATTATCGACAGCACCAGCAGTCGCACTCCAACCCATCGTATTAACTAATCGCTTGGAGAGTTCCCGCACGCCTTCATAACCATGAGACAACATTCCTTCATACCACTTGGGATTTAATAATTTGGTACGGGAATCTAAACGCACGGTTTCTGATAAAGTACGGACTTGCGCGTTAGCTGTAGTTGTATCTGCCATGTAGGAAGCAGGTACTTTACCATCATTCCGCAAACTTGCCACAACTTTTGTCGGATCTGAGTCGTAGTAGTGCGATACGTCCGTCAAACTGATCTCGGAAGAATCGAGATTTTGGAATGTCACCTCAGCAGTTTTGAGGGTAGTTTCAAAAATCTGCCGCGACTGTTCCATCGTCCCTGGATTATCGGCACTGAAAGCAAAGGATTTGCGCTTGAGGTACATTTCCTGTAACTCAGCTTCACTGTCCCAAGTGCTGTTTTCCACTGCCAAATTAATATTGGACGAGTAGGAACCGGAAGCATTAGAAAATACGCGAGTCGCAGCTTGGCGCAAGTTAATCCCCATATCTTCAGCTTGCTTCAAGGCGTGTTTGCGGACAAAATTCATTTCTACAGGTTCGTCTGCTTCCGCTGCCATTTTCACCGCTTGATCCAGCAGGTTCATTTGGTTGATGAACAAGTCGCGGAAAACCCCGGAACAGTTAATGACAACATCGATTCTGGGTCGTCCCAACTCTTCTAAAGGAATCAACTCCAATTTGTTCACCCGTCCCAAGGCATCGGGAACCGGACGCACGCCGACCATCCACATAATTTGCGCTAGGGATTCACCATAAGTTTTGATATTATCGGTTCCCCAGAGAACGCAGGCAATGGTTTCAGGAAATTTTCCACCATTTTCTGCCTTATTACGGTCTAACAAGCGGTCTACGACGATTTTCGCCGATCGCACAGCTGCCATTGTCGGAATCGCTTGCGGATCGAGGGCATGAATATTCTTCCCTGTAGGCAAAACATCGGGGTTGCGGATCGGGTCGCCCCCTGGACCAGGTAAGATGTATTCGCCTTCCAATCCCCGTAATAAAGCCCCCAGTTCGTTATCAGCGCAAACTTGTTGCAGGCAAAATTCTAGATATTCAAACAGGGGTTTGAGGGCATTCGGATCGACTTTGGCGTAACCTGCTTGGTGCAAAGCTTCTACCCAAGGTTCCTTTTTACCCATGTTGAAGAAATTGAGTTTGGAAACTAGGGAAACTCTGCCTTCTGCGTCGGTTTGTGCTTGAACCAAAGCGCTAACGGCGGCGCGGGAGGCAAGGGTGATGTCTTGTAATAATTGCACGTCTTCCAAAACACCGCGATCGCTATTTTGATAAATTTCGTCAATATCCCGCCCGACGCTATTGGCAATAATCCGAGGTAAACTCTGGATCTCTTCTTCAGCCCGATCCAACCCAGCAATATTAACTAAAGTTGCGATCGCTTCTTCTGCTGAAGGCGGTTTACCAATGACGTGCAACCCGCAAGGCAACAACCGCGACTCAATTTCCATCAACTTGCGATACACCAAGCCAACAATATTATCCCGCTCCTCGGCAGTCATGTCTTTGGCATCTTGCTCTGGCAAGTTAATATCTTGGTCTAAATTCACCATCCGGCACTTATCCATGATGGTGTTGACAATGGGAATACCGCGACCGGAATCTTTTAAAGTTTGATAAGAACCGATTAGTTCGCTTAATTCCTTTAAACCCTTGTACAGTCCAGCATTTTCGGCTGGCGGTGTCAGGTAAGAAATCGTTTCGGCATAACTGCGGCGTTTGGCAATTGTGGCTTCACTGGGGTTATTTGCTGCGTAATAGTACAAGTTGGGAATCATGCCAATTAGATTATCTGGGTAGCAGTCACCCGACATCCCCATTTGCTTTCCTGGCATGAATTCTAAGGAACCATGAGTTCCAAAGTGTAGGACGGCATCAGCTTGCCAAATTTGCTCTAAATAGGTGTAGTAAGCCGCAAAACCGTGGTGGGGGCTAGCAGAACGGGAGAATAACAACCGCATCGGGTCGCCTTCATAGCCGAATGTCGGCTGTACGCCAATAAAAACATTACCGAATTGCTTGCCGTATACCAAAAGGTTTTGCCCGTCGCTGTTGAGATGTCCTGGTGGTGGTCCCCAGTTTTCCTCTAATTTTTGCGAATAGGGAGTCAGTGCTTCGTACTCCGGTACGGACATCTTGTAGGCAACGTTGAGTTCGGGGCTGCTGTACTGCGCTTGGGCATCGTGGATCACCTGTTCCATCAACTCTTTGGGCGACTCTGGCAAATCCTGCACATCGTAGCCGTTATTTCGCAGGGCTTGCATCACCTCGTAAATGGAACCGAATACATCTAAGTAGGCGGCTGTCCCCACGTTACCCTTATCGGGTGGGAAACTGAAAACGGTGATTGCTACTTTTTTATCAAGTTTTGGCTTGCGGCGCAGGTTAGCCCACTTCATCGCCCGTTGGGCGACGGCTTCAACGCGGTCTTGCAGGGCGATCGCTTTACCTGTTGCACCGTCTCGACCTGATAGTATAATCGGCTCGATCGCCCCATCCAATTCTGGAATGGCAATTTGTAGTGCCACTTGGATCGGGTGCAAGCCTAGATCGCTATCTTGCCACTCCTCCGTCGTCTGAAACACTAAAGGCAGGGCAACCATGTAAGGGCGGTTCAGCCGTTTCAGTGCTTCAATTGCTTTGGGATGATCCTGTCGTGCAGGTCCTCCTACCAAGGCAAAACCCGTTAGGGAGATTGCCGTATCTACGATCGGATTTTTGCTAACAGGGTCGTAGAAATAAGCATCGACGGGCTTAGAAAAGTCCAAGCCGCCCGCAAATACAGGAACCACCCGCGCCCCCATTGCTTCGAGTTCCTGCACGATTGCTACGTAATGGGCATCATCCCCCGTTACTAGGTGGGTGCGTTGCAGTACGAGTCCCACGCAAGGCGCAAGCGGGTCTTTTAGGTCGCTAGAGATATCTTGGCGGCTGTTGTGCCAGTTGAGATATTCCTTGATATCCTCAAACATAGTGGTTGACAAAGGATGCCAGATACCCATGTCGGGATAAACTACAGGTTCCCGGTATTGTAGGGGCGCACAGCCGTGCGCCCCTACAGACGATTTGATGACGTATTTATCCGCCAACATCAGCAAGAAATTTTCCAGGTTTTCTGGCGACCCCCCCAACCAATACTGAAAACTCAGCATGAAGTTACGCGCATCTTGGGCTTTATCGATGGGTAAATACTTCAGTACCTTGGGCAAGGTTTGGAGTAGCTTCAGCATCCCGTCTTGGAAAGAAGACCCAGATTTTTCTTTACGCTTGCGCATGAATTGGGCGATCGCGCTTTTGGATTGTCCCAACTGCGCCATTGAGAAGCTACCCATTTTATTGAGGCGCATCACCTCTGGCATTGAGGGGAAGACAACAGCCACATCCAAGCGATCGCGATATGGTTCTACTGCCGCTACCACCTTTTGCGCCAAGTCTTCAATAAAAATCAGTGAGGCGATGAAGATGTCGGCACTTTGGATATCGCGCTTAAACTCCTCGTAGTTCTCAGGATCTCGGAGTTCTTCGATCAGATAGCCGCTAATTTCGATCGCCAAATTCGGATTGCTTTGGTTAATTTGGCGTACCGCTTGCGATAAGGCACTCTGATACTGGGACTCTAGCACGACATAGACCACCTTGATTAAAGCACGTTCTGCCAGGTTGTCGGGCGTAATGTGTCGGATGGTGGACTTGACGTGTGTGAACATTCGGTAAGGCTCCTTTGATGCGTGTTCTTCTGTCTGTAGGGATCTCTGGCAATGAACGTAGGACACCAGATACACACTTTCCTAATGTCCCACTTGTACCTCTACGCAGTAAGTTCGGCGATCTCTACAGATTGTGAACTGGTCGCGTTACAGTTGAAAAACCGAACTGCGATTGGCGTAGAAAATACACGGTACATGAGTTTTTTTTATCAGAAAGTGCCTACCAAAAGTTAGATTCAGGCTGTAACTGACACAATTTGATAAAAATTTCGTAACTTTTCGTTACGTTTGTTAATTTTGCCTGAAGTGGCTAATCATTAGGATTTGGACTAATCTTTGCAAAAATTTAATAAATAAAATTTAACTTTATGCTATTAAATCTTCATTTTATGATAGGCATGAAAGTCTAAAAAATTAAAAACAAGAATATGAAAAGGTACAAATAACCAATGACAAATGACAAATAACATCGATATCTTGGTTTTGTCTAATGGTCCTGGGGAAGTCACAACCTGGGTGCGTCCCGTCGTGCAAGCTTTGCGCCAGAAACTAGGAGACGATCGCTCTCAGGTGAGAATTTCGGTGGTGCTTTCTCCTTGTCCGAATGCTAGTGGTAAAGAAGCCGCGATCGCCCAATCTTACCCAGAAGTCGATCGAGTGCAAGCAGCGAAGCATTTCTGGCAATTTTTGCTCTGGGGCAAAACCGCAGACAACTGGGATTGGAGAACTCGCGGTGTTGTGGTGTTTTTAGGTGGAGATCAATTATTTTCTGCGATCGTCGGCAAGCGTCTCGGTTATCGTACCGTAATTTATGCCGAGTGGGAGACGCGCTGGCATAGTTGGATCGATCGCTTTGCCGTCATGAAACCAGACTTAATCGATAGCGCTCCATCAAAACATACCCACAAGTTTACGGTAGTAGGGGATTTGATGGCAGAAGCCTCTGGAGGAGTGAGGAATGAGAAGCGAGGAGTGAGGAGCGAGCAGGGGAGCAGGGGAGCAGGGGAAGCAGGGGAGAATAACTACCAACTACCAACTACCAACTACCAATTACCAATTACCCATGACCAATCCAAAATTGAATTAATCGGTTTATTACCAGGCTCTAAAGCTGCGAAACTGTCACAGGGAGTACCGTTGATGCTGGCGATCGCCGAATACATTCATACACAACGACCGCAGACGCGCTTTATCATTCCCGTCGCACCTACTTTAGACGTGCAAGCCTTGGCTGAGTTTGCCAACCGTGAAAAAAATCCAATTATTCCTTTAGTAGAAGGTTCCACAGCCGAACTGATCCCTCACCCCTCACCCCTACTAAAAACAGCTAGCGGCTTAGTAGTAGAATTGTGGACGCGATCGCCGGCTTACGACCTGTTATCTCAATGTTGTTTGTGCTTGACAACCGTAGGCGCAAATACAGCCGAACTAGGCTCTCTAGGCGTGCCAATGATTGTTTTGTTACCGACTCAGCAACTAGACGCGATGCGGGCTTGGGATGGTATCCCAGGGGTACTCGTAAACTTACCTTTAATAGGAACGAGTATGGCAAAAGTAATAAACTGGTTAGTATTGCAGCGATTGGGCTTGCGATCGTGGCCCAATATCTGGGCAAAATCGGAAATTGTCCCAGAACTGGTTGGTAAACTCCAACCTCAAACTGTAGCAGAACTCGTACTCGACTATCTACAGCATCCAGAAAAACTAGAAGAAATGCGCTCCAAATTACGCAGCGTGCGCGGACAATCGGGAGCCGCCGCTAAAATTGCTCAAATTGTTTATGAAGAACTTAAGTAAACTAGGGGAACCAGCGAGAAGTCGTAAGTCGTAAGTCGTAATTAACTGGTAACAGGTCACTGGTCACTGTTCCCTACCATCTCGTCGTCCTAACTCGTAGACTCCGCAGCTAACGCAGGCAAGTATACCCATACTAATTGCCCAACTCCGACCTAAGCTCAGTTCGATGCCGTAATTACACAAACTGCCAAAAATCAAAAAAGGCACAATGCTGAATAACGAAGCGTAAAAAGCATTCTGAGATTCTCTCGCGATGCGGGTTTTTTCAAATTCTGCTCGATTTATGTAAAGCGATCGCTCGGCAAAATTAAACCAGCGTTGGAGTTGCTGTATTATCCAGTCGCCTATGCCTGAAAAAGCTAAATATAACGCCAGCGACCACAAACTAGCTCCAGCGATCGCAGTAGCATCTAAATTGAGAGTAAACGGCAACATTTCTGTCAGCATGAGGTAAGAGCGTCTGGCGATCGAGATTTAATTCATTAATTTAAAAATTCTAACGATAAATTTACACATTCGCGAGTGGTTCTGCACAGTTCGCCGATCGCTAACTCAGAGAAGATGCGTCCTTCCGTAGATTTACCCTTGCTATGGCGAGATAAATCGTGTTAAGTTTTTGCAGGATTTTCAGCAAATTGTGAAAAATCTGATTATTCACATTGTTAGCAAACCTAAATCTATAGCGAACTTAAATATAAATTTCAGATAGAGGCAACACCTGTTCGACCTCAACAGTCTACTAAAACTAATCAGTCAGTAATATTCGGAATTTTTCCTTCTTTGCTAGTCAGTTGCCAGTATTTTATTTAAGTTATATGAATCAAGTTGCGATCGCTCGAATTCTGCTAATGCCCGTGGTGTCAAACCAGTACCCAGATCTAGGAGTCAAAGCATGAAGCAATTCCAACTCCTGAGGTCTCAAAGACTGGGTTTTACTGTTTCCAAAAAAAGTTTGCTGCTGGTTGCACTCAGTCTCGCCAGCTTACCCCTACTAGCATGGCATCAAAAAAAGGTGACAGCAGAGGAAGTAGCGCAAAACAAAATTGCCACTGGTAATCTTTGGCGCAAAGCATCCTTTCCGGTCGAAAATTTCCAATACTATAGTTCGCCTTTCGGCTACCGTCGCTCTCCTACTGGCGGTTCGGGCTTAGAATTTCACAGTGGTTTAGATTTAGTAGCACCTCAAGGTAGTTATGTCCGCAGTTGGTGGACTGGCACAATAGTCAAGGTTGCCGATCGCGATGCCTGCGGTACGCACGTTATTATTCGTTCTGGAGCTTGGGATCACATTTACTGTCACATGCAAGGGCAGGTCGGTACTCAAGGCAAAAACCGCTACATGATCGATCGCGAAGGCGGAATTGTCCTTTGGGAAGGACAAACAATACCCGCTGGAGCTAGAATCGGTCGTGTCGGTATGACAGGACGCACCACAGGACCTCACCTACATTGGGGTTTGAAATACGCTAACAATTACATCGACCCCGCTTTAGTCCTGCGGGTCATGTATGCTCAGCAAAAAGATGGGCAGTCTTAATAGTCATTTGCTAGCATCTGCCGACCAATTACCAATTACCACTCATCAACTGATATAATGATGAATCCTTGCTGCTCGTCAAAAAACTGAGAGCAGCCTTTTTGTCCAAAAGGAGATTACTGAGCGTATCATGCCATCAGCCTACGAAACAATGTACATTTTGCGTCCCGACCTGGGAGAGGAACAGATCGAACAGGCGATCGCTAAATATGAAAACTTCCTCAAAGACCAGGGAGCTACTAACCTACAAATTCAGCTGCGCGGTAAGCGCCGTCTTGCCTACGAGATTGGCAGACAGCGCGAAGGCGTTTACGTTCAAATGAACTATGAAGCACCAGGGACAGCTATAGCTCCGATGGAAAGGGCAATGCGCTTGAGCGAAGAGGTCATTCGCTACCTGACGCTTAAGTCAGAGGAACCAACAGCCACTCCTGAAGCCGCAGCAGTGGAATAAAGCTATCGTAAAATTAAAACAAGTAGGGTGGGCAATGCCCACCCTTTTTCATTTTTCAAAACTCTCAATTTCAGGCGATCGCTAACTAACGCATTAGAGCAGGTGAATTAACAGTTGTTAGCACCTCATCATAGCTATCAAAAATTTCAAATACAGAATCCAGTTGTGTTAGTTCTAATACTAGCCTTACGGAAGCTTGCACATTACATAGGACTAGACGGCAACCGATTTGTCTTGCAGATTTCAACCCACTAACCAAGGAAACTAAGCCAGCACTATCCATGAAATCAACTTGGGCTAGATCGATTACCCAGAGAGCTTGCTTTTGAGGCATTAGCCTAGCCAATTGAGTTTCTAAGGCACTACCACCATTTTCGTCTAGGCGTTCTGGTGGCTGAAGCAAAATTAGTTGAAATTCTTGTGTACTCATCATTATTGCCGATTTATCAGTGCATACAATAGGGATTTAGACAAGCCAGTTATTGTGAATTTATATATAAACCCGAATCAACTGGCGCAAATTGTCAATTGTCTGAAGCTTCTCCATTCAAGAGATTTTGAAATTTAGTTACTCAAAAATCAGTGGGAATTTCAACCTATAAAAATTTGTCCTTAAGTTTAATGAATTCATAAATATTTAAATAAAAAATGACTGAATTAATCGCTTTTATTTACGTAAACTTGACTCCTATTTTAGGCTAACGATTTTTAGTGCATATATCCAACCGTAAAATCACTGCTGTTTCTGTTGTAGTTCATAGAGTTAATTCAATCGATCTCAGTAGATTCACGCGCGGACACTGCTGCCTCAATCGCTACATTTTAGGTTTAATACCAAAACAATTAGGAAAGTATTCGAGCGGCTGCTTCAGATGAATCGATCTAAGCATGGAAACCTTCAAGTTTCAGTAAAATCAACAGTTTTTACCGAATCTTTATTACAAATCGAGTTTTTTATAAAGATTACGTAAAGTAAGTAATGTAATATTTCTTAACTTTCAGTAGTTTTTCGTAATATTCGACTGGTGCGAGGATAAGCGGCAGCATAACTTGGATTGACACATTTTCCAGGCTCGCGCCAAGATGGAAGAAAAGTAAAACTTTGTAAAGGCGGCTGGATGTCACTAGAGTTTTTATCGTTGGAAAGAATTCAGGAAATTGCCCACCAGTACGGCTATTGGGCAGTTTTTCTCGGAATTTTATTAGAAAACCTCGGTATTCCCGTCCCAGGTGAAACCGTAACCATAGTAGGAGGGTTTCTTGCAGGTAGTGACGAGTTAAATTACTGGCTCGTTTTAGGTGATGCGATCGCGGGAGCTGCGATTGGTGGAACTTGCGGCTATTTAATCGGCAGAAAATTCGGTTGGTCGTTCATGTTGCAAGTCGGTCGAATTTTCCGCATCTCAGAAGACCGACTCTTAGAAATGAAAGAGCAGTTTAGTAACAACGCCACCAAAGCCGTATTTTTTGGCAGATTTATTGCTTTATTACGTATTTTTGCTGGTCCACTGGCTGGTGTTGCCCAAATGCCCTACGCCAAATTCTTTATTTATAATTTAGCGGGAGCTGCTGCTTGGGCATCAGTCATGGTGACGCTGGCTTTCTTCGTCGGTAAAATTGTTTCTCTAGAAGAATTAGTTGCTCTCACAGCTAAGTTTGGCATCGTAGCACTAGCGATCGCTTTCGCTGTCATTTTTGTTCCCCTGTGGCTGGAAGCACGTAAAGCGGGAGTCGGAACCAGTGACCAGTGACCAAGTACAAGCACCAAGCACCGCATCGCATCACGCACCACTCAACTACCGACTACCGACTACCAATTACCAATTACCCTTATAGATGGTATTAAGGGGAAAAACCGTGTTTTTCAGTATTGTCATTCCTACATACAATCGCCTGCCAATTTTAGCGAAGTGCTTGCGATCGCTAGAACGCCAAAACCATGACGATGTGGCTATAGAAGGCTATGAGGTAGTTTTAGTCGATGATGGCTCTACAGATGGCACTTTGGCATGGCTAGAGGCAAATGCAGCTGAATTTCCCCACGTGCGATCGCTCCTGCAAAACCACCAGGGACCAGCTGCGGCTCGCAATCTAGGAGTAGAACAGGCAAAAGGCGATACGATCGTGTTCATCGATAGCGATTTGGTCGTGACTGAGAATTTCTTGCAGGCGCACGCTCAAGGGTTGCAGCAGGGACGAGAAATGTATAGGAGCGATCGCATTTTCACCTATGGCAGAGTAATTAATACATGTAATTTTGACGATCCTACAGCCGAGCCTTACAAAATTACCGATTTTTCTGCCGCTTATTTTGCCACGGGAAATGTGGCTATTCCTCGCCATTGGCTAGAAAAAGCTGGGTTATTCGACACGCGCTTTCAACTCTACGGTTGGGAAGATTTAGAATTAGGCGTGCGATTGAAACAGTTGGGATTAAAGTTAGTGAAATGCCCCGATGCAGTCGGCTATCACTGGCATCCAGCCTTTAATTTAGAGCAAATTCCTAATTTAATTGACAAAGAAATTCAACGCGGTCGCATGGGAGTCTTGTTCTACCAAAAGCACCCAACATGGGAAGTGCGGATGATGATCCAAATGACCTGGATACACCGCTGGCTGTGGGGGATTCTTTCACTCGGCGGACAACTCAACGAGCATACCCTAGCCCCAGTTTTAAGGTGGTTGATTAACCAAGGTAAGCCTCAATTAGCCGAACAGGTCGCCCGCATTTTTCTCAATTGGTACAACGTCCAAGGCGTTTATGAAGAGTACGCTTTGATGAAGCCTAGAACCGAGTAGAGACGTTCTGTTATGGGAGAGAAACCCGTATAGACTTTTCGTAAGTGCCGAAACGTTTTAGTTTGAAACCATATTATACTAGAAAAGTTGTCTACAAATCGCACATCCAGCGTTTTCGGGTGTTTCCTGGGAGACGCAGCTGGGTGGAGGATTAACCCGAATCAGGAGTTAAAGAAGATATGCCAGTCGTTTCATTGGCTCAAATGATGGAGTCTGGGGTTCACTTTGGGCATCAAACCCGTAGGTGGAATCCGAAAATGTCGCAGTACATCTACACTGCTCGTAATGGCGTTCATATCATTGACTTGGTGCAGACAGCTCAGTTAATGGATGAAGCTTACAATTACGTCAGACAATCTGCCGAGCAAGGGAAAAAGTTTCTCTTCGTTGGTACGAAGCGTCAAGCAGCGGGGATTGTAGCTCAAGAAGCCTTGCGTTGTGGCGCTAGCTATGTCAACCAGCGATGGTTAGGCGGAATGCTGACTAACTGGACGACGATTAAAACTCGCGCCGAACGATTGAAAGAGTTAGAACGTCGTGAGGAAAGCGGAGCGCTGGATTTACTACCCAAAAAAGAAGCATCGGTACTGCGCCGAGAGCTAGCTAAACTCCAAAAATACCTGGGTGGGATCAAGAACATGCGCAAAGTTCCTGATGTGGTCATAATTGTAGACCAGCGGCGGGAATACAACGCAGTATTAGAATGCCAGAAGCTAAACATTGAAATTGTATCTATGTTGGATACAAACTGCGATCCCGATCTCGTTGACGTTCCCATTCCTGCTAACGATGATGCCATCCGTTCGATCAAATTGATTGTAGGCAAATTAGCTGATGCAATTTATGAAGGACGACACGGACAATTGGATGCGGAAGAGGATTACGAAGATTTCGAGGGTGCAGAAGAAGATTTCGATTATGATGAAAGCGAAAGTGAATACACTGATGCGGTGATTCCTACCGAAGAAGAGGAAGAAGGATAGGTTAATGGTTAATGGTTAATGGTTGATAGTGACAAACAATTAACCATTGACTAACAAACAATTAACAAATAATAAATAGGAATTGAGGGAAGATGGCGGAAATATCTGCAAAGGCTGTTAAAGAGCTACGCGAGAGAACAAACGCTGGCATGATGGATTGCAAAAAAGCACTCCAAGAGACTGATGGCGATATGGAAAAAGCCATTGAATGGCTGCGGCAGAAAGGACTTGCCTCTGCTGGAAAGAAAGCTGGACGTGTAGCAGCAGAAGGACTAGTAGATAGTTACATCCATACTGGCGGGCGAATTGGCGTGCTAGTGGAAGTGAACTGCGAAACTGACTTCGTAGCGCGCAACCAAGCATTTAGTGAATTAGTGCGAAATATTGCCATGCAAATCGCTGCTTGTCCTAACGTAGAGTACGTTAGAGTCAGCGATATTCCCCCTGCAGTTGTCGAAAAGGAAAAGGCAATTGAAATGGGGAAAGACGATCTAGCAGGAAAACCAGAGAATATTCGCGAAAAGATCGTTGTTGGGCGTATTGAAAAGCGTTTGAAAGAGATGTCCTTAGTGGATCAAGCATACATCAAGGATCAAAACAAATCAGTAGAAGATTTGGTTAAAGAAGCGATCGCCCAGTTAGGCGAAAATATTCAAATCCGTCGCTTCTCCCGCTACGTCTTAGGTGAAGGCATCGAAAAGTCATCCGAAGAATAGAGCCAAATCATCGAGCTATTGATTAGCTCCCTTCAATTTACCAGACGGGTTAAAATGGTGCGACGCACCTACCCGTCCTTTTTTTTAGGGAGCAGGGAATAGGGAGACAAGGGAGACAAGGGAGATAAGGGAGAGTCGCGGAGAAAAAACACTACACCCTACACCCCACACCCGCTATCGATCGCACCACGTACCATTGATAACTGATAACTGATAACTGAAAAGATGGCAAGAGCAATCGAACAAATTGAGCGAGACATGCAAGCTTTGGAAAAGTCGGCAAATAAGTTATTTGCCGAACTCAACAGCGCCTACACGAGTTATTGTCAAGCTTTAGGACAAGCTACACGCCAGCAGCTGATCTTAGCAAGTTATCAAGTCTGCACTCAGGCGTATCCCAAGCAATTTTTGAGTCTGTCGATGAATCAAAGACAGCAATTGCAGCGATCGCTTCGTCAGTTAGGGCAAACAGCAGCCGAACGATTGCTAGAACTGTTGAACAACCCAATGGAAATGGCGCGGGAGTTAGCATATAGTATTCAGCTAGATAGAGAAAGTGCGATCGCTGAAATAGAACAGGACTCGATCGAGGAACAGGAACAGATAATTCCGAATTCCGAATTCCGTTCGCGCAGTGTAGCGTCAGCGTCTATTCCGAATTCTGAGTCTCCTGCTACGCCTTCTAACCCTTTAGAACTAGTACAATGGCAGCAAATTTTAGAAAGAGCGATCGCCCAAGTCCTCAAAACCTTATCCTTAGATGCGAATCAATTACTGCAAAAATCTGGCATTCTACCTCAAAAACTACCTGCTCCTTTACTAGAAGCTGCTACCGCAGTATCGGAAACTACGGGCGAAATGACAGCAGGACCACCCAATGTCATGAATTTATTAATTGAAACTGAAAATCCGCAGGATTTGCAAGAAGGTGGCGTGACGCAATTAATTGCAATTCAGTTGCGGTTGTCAGAAGTTGAGTTTGCAGATACTAATGTCAGGACTGCCCGCAACCAAGTACGGCAACTAGAATCAAATTTAGTTTCTTTAGGGCGAGAATATCAGAAGAGGCAGCGGGAGCGAACGATCGCTGAAGCAGAAGCTGCATGGCGTGCGAGTTGGTTTGATGAATAGTAAGCGATCGGTTATCAGTTATCAGTTAACAACCTTCACTAGATACAAATGACCAATGACTAATGACTAATGACGATATAGACTGGTTGCGATTGCAAAAAGCCTTAGCTGTGGAGGCAGAAAAAGGCTTTGTAGACTTGGTAGGGAAACAATATCGCTTCAGCGAGTTTCTCTGTTTGAGTTTTGGCAAACCTCCTGTCACTCTATCTGTAGAAGAAAGACGTAGGTGGCAGGAAATGGCAATGCAATTTGCCGAATACCATCAGATGACGCAGGAAGAGAGACAAAGCGTAGTTGCAGCAGCACGTAGATGCTTGCACCTTTCCCAGCAAGTATCGGAACAGCAGCATTTCTATGAGTTAGGTGACGAATTAAGTCAAAAGTCCAAAGTTAAAAGTCAAAACATTACTCCCGACTCCCGTACGGGCGGGTTTCTAAACCCGCCCCTACCGACTCCCGACTCCCGCATCGTTCAACCCAAAACATCAACGCTCGTTTCTACTCAATCTTCAGAAATCAACCAACGCCTTGCGCCCAGCCTAGACCAACCTTTGACGAGGTTGCCGGAGATTGGTGCGAGAAGAGGTGAGATTTTAGCCAAGTTGGGACTGTATACCGTCAGAGATGTCTTACTCTACTATCCCCGCGATCATATTAACTACGCACGGCAGGTCAAGATTTGCGATTTAGAGGCGGGGGAAACAGCAACGCTAGTAGGAACGGTAAAAAAGTGCCAGTGTTTTACCAGTCCCCGTAATGCTAAATTATCCATTCTGGAAATTGTTCTGAAAGATAATACGGGTCAAATTCGCATCAACTACTTTTTCGCTGGCGGACGTTATTCTCATCGTGGCTGGCAAGAACAACAAAAGCGCAAATATCCACCTGGCGCAGTCGTCGCAGCGTCGGGATTGGTGAAAGAGAGTAAATACGGTCTGACGCTGGACAAACCAGCTCTGGAGGTGCTGGCACACCCAGGAGATACAATTGATTCATTAACTGTGGGTCGAGTTGTGCCAATTTACCCCTTGACGGAAGGTGTCGGGGCAGATGTGGTGCGCAAGGCTGTCACTACCGCACTTCCATCTCTAGTTCATCTCAAAGATCCGCTACCAAAAGCTTTACGCGATTATTACGGATTTGTTGAGGTAAGGGAAGCGATCGCTAATATCCATTTTCCGGCTGATACTGACGCTTTAGAACTTGCCCGTCGTCGGCTGGTATTTGACGAGTTTTTCTATTTACAACTAGGTTTGCTGCAACGCCAATATAAAGCACGGCAAATTGCTAATAGTGCCGTTCTCTCGCCAAGCGGTCAATTGGTGGAAAAGTTTTATCAACTTTTACCTTTTAAACTCACTGGTGCGCAGCAAAGGGTGATTAATGACATTCTCAATGATTTAAAAAAATCCGTACCGATGAATCGCCTGGTTCAGGGAGACGTGGGTTCGGGGAAAACGGTTGTTGCAGTGGTAGCAATTCTCGCCGCGATTCAATCAGGCTACCAGGGGGCGTTGATGGCTCCCACAGAGGTATTAGCAGAACAGCATTATCGCAAGTTAGTTGGTTGGTTTAACTTATTGCATTTACCTGTAGAATTGCTGACGGGTTCGACTCCAGCGGCGAAACGAAGGCAAATTCACGCCCAATTAGAAACAGGAGAGTTACCCCTGTTAGTGGGGACTCATGCCTTAATTCAAGATAAAGTCATTTTTCAACGTTTAGGATTAGTTGTAATTGACGAACAACACCGATTTGGTGTCGGACAACGGGCGCGTTTGCAACAAAAGGGCGAGTCTCCCCACGTTTTGACGATGACAGCTACGCCGATTCCCCGCACTCTGGCATTGACGTTACACGGGGATTTGGATGTGAGCCAAATTGATGAATTGCCCCCAGGTAGACAGAAGATTCATACAACTGTGTTATCTAGTAAAGAGCGATCGCACGCTTACGAATTGATTCTGCGTGAAGTTGCCCAAGGCAGACAAGCTTACATTGTCTTGCCCTTGGTGGAAGAATCGGAAAAGCTGGATTTAAAAGCAGCAGTCGATGAGTTTCAAAAGTTGCAAGAAAGCATTTTTCCCCAGTTTCAAGTCGGATTGCTCCACGGTCGCATGTCGTCAGCCGATAAAGATGAGGCGATTAGTTTATTTCGCGACAACCAAACGCAAATTCTCGTCTCTACCACTGTAATTGAAGTTGGTGTAGACGTTCCCAACGCTACGGTAATGCTAATTGAAAATGCCGAGCGATTTGGTTTATCTCAGTTGCACCAGTTGCGGGGACGTGTCGGACGTGGTGCGGCGCAATCTTTTTGTCTGTTAATGGGTAATCCTAAAAATGAAACTGCTCGTCAACGCCTAAAAGTATTAGAAGAATCTCAAGATGGATTTTTTATTGCTGAAGCAGATATGCGATTTCGCGGTCCTGGGGAAGTTTTGGGAATGCGTCAAGCTGGACTACCAGATTTTACTTTGGCAAGTTTAATTGACGACCAGGCAGTTTTAGAAATTGCGCGAGAAGCCGCTGAGAAGGTGATGGAAAAGGATCCAACTCTGCAACGCTGGAGTTTAATGCAAGCAGAATTAACCTATAGATATCAAAAATTGATGGGTGGGACAATTTTAACGTGATTGAGTGCATTCGCCAGTTATCCTTAACTCAGTTGGAAATTTGGCTGAAGCTCTATTGGAGTTTTCTAGTTCAGAAGATTTAGGGTTAAATAATTTAGCAAACTAAGAATTTATACATATTCTCGCCTACTGCTACACAATTGATGTTTTTTTCGATTTTTACTAGTTGCAGTAGGTTATACAACAAGTCTTCGCAAAAATTGTTAGATTAGTCAATATTAAGATTTCGCATAATTCAATTTTAGATTTTTTACTATAAATTTCTAAATAGTACTCTTTGTAGAATGGGTGAAAAACCACGAATATGTAGGTTCGTTTAGATTTGATGTCAAAAGGCTTTGATCCCCAATAGATTAGAAAAGAACATACTAAATTTACTTCTTGATGTAAATTGACTCGATCGCAGTAGCAATCACTAGAGAGGAAAATAGCTATGGTAACGGCGGTGACAGAAACGACCTCCCCAGCAGCAAAAGAGCGATCGCTGATTCTCTGGTTTGAAGAGGTAGGAATTCACGATCTGGCTTTGGTAGGCGGGAAAAACGCCTCTTTAGGCGAAATGATCCAACAACTCACACCCCAAGGTATTAACGTTCCCAACGGCTTTGCAATTACTGCTTATGCCTATCGCTATTACATTCAGCAAACTGGTTTAGATGCCAAATTGCGATCGCTGTTTGCCGATTTGGATGTGGAAGATCTGAATAACTTACGCCAACGCGGTAAACAAGCAAGATCGATGCTGCGGTACACGCCTTTCCCGAAAGACTTAAAAGAGGCGATCGCATCTGCCTACGAAAAGTTATGTGAAAATTACGGGATTGACACTGATGTTGCCGTTCGTTCTAGCGCCACAGCCGAAGACCTACCAGATGCTAGTTTTGCCGGACAGCAAGAATCCTACCTCAACATCAACGGCGCTGAAGGCGTATTAGTTGCCTGTCATCGCTGCTTTGCTTCTCTATTTACCGATCGCGCCATCTCCTATCGTCACAGCCGAGGTTTCGACCATTTCAGCGTTGCCCTCTCGATTGGCGTACAAAAAATGGTACGTTCTGACTTGGCGGCTTCTGGGGTGATGTTCTCTATTGATACGGAGACTGGATTTAAAAATGCTGCCTTGATTACAGCCGCCTATGGTTTGGGCGAAAATATCGTCCAAGGGGCAATCAACCCAGATGAATACTACGTCTTCAAACCTACACTGAAAGCAGGTTTTCGCCCGATTTTAGGCAAAAGATTGGGTTCTAAAGAATTCAAAATGGTCTACGATACAGGCGGATCGAAAGTTACCAGAAACGTTCCCGTCGTACCTAGCGATCGCGGCAAATATGCCCTCAACGATGACGAGATATTGCAATTAGCGCGTTGGGCTTGCATTATTGAAGACCATTACTCTAAAGTGCGCGGTACTTATACCCCGATGGATATTGAGTGGGCAAAAGACGGCGTAACAGAAGAACTATTTGTCGTTCAAGCCCGCCCCGAAACCGTACAATCGCAAAAAAGTCTCAACGTTTTACGGAGTTATCACTTAGTCGGGGCTAACGGCGATACACCTATAATTACAGGTCGCAGTGTCGGCGAGGCGATTGGTCAGGGGAAAGTTAAAGTCATTACAGACGTGCATAGACTCGACCATTTCCACACTGGAGATGTGTTAGTTACTGATAAAACAGACCCAGATTGGGAACCAATTTTAAAAAAAGCCAGCGCGATCGTGACAAATCAAGGTGGTAGAACTTGTCACGCCGCAATTATCGCTAGAGAAATTGGAATTCCGGCGATCGTCGGTTGTGGCGATGCTACTAGCGTGTTGCATTCTGGGCAAGAAGTTACGGTTTCCTGTGCTGAAGGCGATGAGGGAAAGGTTTACCAAGGATTATTACCTTTTGAAGTTCGAGAAGTTCCCTTAGATAACCTGCCTCGCACTCGTACCAAAATTATGATGAACGTAGGCAATCCTGCGGAAGCTTTCAGCCTCTCGGCAATTCCTAATGATGGTGTGGGATTGGCACGGCTAGAGTTTATTATTGCCAACTATATCAAAATTCATCCTTTGGCACTGCTGCATTTCGATCGCTTAGAGGACGAAGCGGAAAAAGCCAAAATTGCTGAAATGACGGCATTCTTTGCCGAGAAGCCCCAGTATTTTATCGAGAAACTAGCCCAAGGTGCAGCGACGCTGGCAGCTGCTTTTTACCCTAATCCAGTTGTCGTGCGGATGAGTGACTTTAAGTCGAATGAATATGCCAATTTACTCGGTGGAAAGCAGTTTGAACCCAAGGAAGAAAACCCGATGCTAGGGTGGCGGGGGGCGGCGCGTTACTACGATCCGCGTTACCGCGATGCTTTTGCTTTGGAGTGTCATGCCATCAAGCAGGTACGAAAAGAGATGGGGTTAACCAATTTAATTCCGATGATTCCTTTTTGCCGCACTCCCGAAGAAGGGCGTAAAGTCTTGGCAGAAATGGCAAAGCACGGTTTAGAACGAGGTAAAGACGGGTTAGAAATTTACGTCATGTGCGAGTTGCCCAACAACGTTTTGATGGCGGAGGAATTCAGCGAAGTCTTTGATGGGTTTTCGATTGGTTCTAACGATTTAACTCAGCTGACAATTGGATTAGACCGAGATTCAGCTTTAGTGGCGGGTTTGTTTGACGAACGCACTCCAGGAGTTAAGCGATTAGTGCAAATGGCGATCGCTACTGCTAAAGCTAAGGGTCGTAAAATTGGGATCTGCGGTCAAGCCCCCAGCGATTACCCAGAATTCGCTCAGTTTTTAGTAGAACAGGGAATAGATTCTATGAGTCTCAACCCCGATTCGGTACTAAAAACTCTGTTGATGGTAGCAGAAGTAGAAGAGAAGCTGGGTCGCGGGTGCTAAGAGTTTGTGGGGTGGGTTATACCCGCCCTATTTTTTGAAATCTTGCACTGGGCGATTGAAATCGCTGTTACACATGCAAAACCTGCTTATTCTGCGCGAATGTAGGTTCAACCCTTAACTTGCCATGAATCCGCGCGGGCTAGTTTACCGTAGGCAAACTGCTTTACGTCTATATTTATTTAGCCGCGAATTATATTCGCTGGGGCTTAGTGCTGTACTAATTATTTTTATGGATCTCAAATATAGGTATAAATTTATGTATTTCTACGATAGATACTATATTAATTTGCTAACTCATAAGTAAAACGCATAGTAGCCAGCAATCGTCCTCAAGCGCAGGTATATCGCTTAGCAAACATCTCCAAACACCGTATATCGATCGAGTTAATGCTTGCAGATCGGCAATTTTACTGTAATTTAACTTCAGTAGAATTGCCCTTGGTCGATCTGAAAAATACATATTAACTTGATTTTGTGATGGTTATATAAATTTAACTTAAACCAAGCGCGATCGCTCTGAGTTTCACGGTCGAGATATTTCACTCTATTTCCTTAAGTGTCTAGATATATGCGATCGCATTTTTCAAGTTTCTTCTATCCCTCAACTCAAATTCAACTAGCAGCAACCTCTATCTTGCTCGCACTCACTAAATATATACAGTAGATCATGCGTAAGTTTCAAGCTCAGCAAATTGCACTAGCAGCTAGTGTTGTTCTTAGTATTACTATCGGTAGCTGTCATACAACGACTGCAAATAATGAAGGGAAATCTGACAATCTGTCGGCTCAAAAGCCAAGCCAAGATTTTCTCATTAGTCAGCAAGTGACTTCTGGCATTCTAGCTCAAGACCCCAAATCGCGAGACAAATGGTTGTGGCCCTTTTCCTCTACTTCAATTTGGAATATGCCAATTGGAGCTACTGCAACATATGTACCAGCAAATCTTCCAAAAGCAGGCTTTTTTGGTGCAGATCGGGAGTACTTCTACAAGCTCAAAGCTGGCGATCCGATGCGACAAGTTGTATCACCGGGAAGTTTCGGTCCCGGACGCTGTACGGGTAAGCAATCAATGGGTCTTTCTCTCCCAGTCCCCGACAATTTAATCGTCCCAGACGCAACCAGTCAACCATACTCTACCCCTAATAATGCCGCAGCTTTTTTGATGCCAGATGGAAGAACGATCGAGCAACTCGAACCCCTGGCTCGTTGTACCGCAGGTGGCAACATCCACGGCTGGCGTAACCCGTGGGGGGGTGTTGACATTTACGGCGACGGGATTAAAGGCACTCATTTCGGGTCTGGGATGTCGGCGATTGGCGGTTCTATTCGCCGAGGCGAACTAACAGGTGACGAACCAATTCGCCACGCGATCAAAATCTTGATTTGGGGCAAAAAATATCTTCATTATTCTAAATCTATGCCCGGTTATCGCTGGCCCGCCGACCGCGCCGACCGATATGCCGAGAGTGAATATAAGGGGACTAATTCTAAACTCGTACAAGGTAGTTTATTGGCAATCCCGCCTCACGTGAAGATAGACAGTTTAGGATTAAAGACTCCTGCGGGGCAGAAGATTTTCAAGGCATTACAAAATTATGGTGCATACATAGTCGATGATGCTTATTGGGACGCTTACTATCTTGCTGTAGAACAAGGAGTTCCAGAGGAATTTCGCAATCGCTACGGCTATAGTTTTGAAGGTCGGAGTGGTGCTTTTTATGACGACATGATAAAGCTAATTTCAGCACTAAACATCATTGACAATAACAGACCTGATAACATCGGTGGTGGTGGTAGATTGAGAGCGCCGCTCGCACCACCAATCGAGAATTAATTTAGGAGAGCGGGCAATGCCCGCTCTACTCACTGAAAAGTCCTTACTTACGTGCAAAATCAGGTGAATATACGGAATATTTCCATTCATAATCCAGAAAAGGATAATAGCTAGAAAATTTCTAGATATCTACCCCAAACAAGGTAGTTATACAGACAAATTCGGTATCTGTCGTGGATATTGGCAATATACAGAAAAATTCTTGATCTTCCGATCGAAATGTCTGTAATCCTTTCTCTAGCTGAATTGCCGAATGTAATATACGGACAGTTTCCGTATGATAAATAGTTGGGCTGCTTTTAGTTATTGGTTGGGGCAATATTGCAAGCTTGTCTGTAAGTGTTCAATATTTGTTGCTATGTATCGAAAAGCTGTTACTTAGTAGGCAACAGTCATACGACGGCGAAGAAAATGGGAGCGTTCAACTTCGTCAAGTAGCGCGAGCGCGTAATCTTCTGCTGAGATTTGACTTTTGCCCGTTGCGTCTACAAGTAACTGGTCTGTGCCAATGCGATATTTACCTGTCCGTTCTCCTGGCTCAAAAAATGCGGCTGGGCTAATAAACGTCCAGTCCAAATCGCAAGTTTTGTAGATATCGAGTGCTTCACAATGAGCAAGTGAAGCTGGGCGATAAATCTCTGGAAAGTCGGGAGTATCTACAAGTCGAAGACCAGATTCTACTTCAAGGCTACCTGCACCTCCAACAACGACCAAGCGACGAACTGTTGCACGAGTCAACCCTTCAATGAGTGAATGAGTAGCCTTGATTACATCCTGTGCCAGTATCGGATCGCTTGCCTTGTCAGCACCCGGTCCTATTGTGCTGATGACCGCATCATGTCCCTGAACCAACTCTGCGACATTTGTAGGATCAAGAACATTACCAACAACAATATTTGCAGTAAATGGGGTTTGGCGAGCAGATGGAGAGAAGCGCGACAGGTCACGAACGATCGCTGTTAAATCATGACCACACATTAACGCTTCAGTCGCAATTCGACTACCAGCCATGCCGTTTGCTCCAAACAATGCAAGTTTCATTAATGTTCTCCTGACTGCTTTTTAGTATTTGTTCCGAAGGCTCCCATTTGACTGAGCGCAGTTGCCCAGTCCTCCACATGCCAAAATTCAAGCGCGATCGCGGAACCAACCTGCGATCGTATGAACAGAACGATCGATCGTGACCGGATCTTCATAAAATTGAAATTGAACCTGATTGCCTAACCATACTAATTCCTTGTCTTTTGCAGGAATCCCCTTGAATAACTGTTTTGGAATGTCTGCACTGCTTGCAGCACGATCCGAATGAATCATCAATATAGGTGTGTTCAAGTTTCTTACCGTTTCATCAACCCGATATCCCCAAAGTTCAGCTTCACTCATTGCTGCGATACGATTTTCCCAAAGTCCATGAAACCTCCATACCTCTCCTCGGTCTGCCCATCGGACGTACCACTGATAAATGGGTTTAGGTAATAAGAGTGCATTCGGATCATCTTCACTCACGATAGGGATGTAATCAACTTGTCTAGTTCGCTCAAATTTTTCTCTTGCACGGGTTGCTCTTGCGATTCTCTCCTGTACCTTGTCTGTACTACCCAGATACTTCTCTGCAGTTTCCAGGATTAAGTAATGACCCGCAACAATTGACAATGCTTTGATTCGTTGATCCTGAGTTGCAGCTTCAATTATCCAGTTCACGCCTTGACAGACACCAAGCGCAAAGATGCGATTAGAATTCACGGTTTCTTGTGTTGCAAGAAAATCGATCGCTGCCCGAATATCTTGAACTTTTGCTTTTCCGCTTTCATATCTACGAGGTTCTCCACCACTTTCACCATGAGTGCGCGGATCAAAAATCAATGTAATAAACCCCTCACTAGCTAGGCGAGTCGCATACTGCAATGGTGACTGCTCTTTCACAAATGCAACAGGTCCAAGGATGGGAATCGCAGGAGCTTTTTTCCCTTGCAAGTCTTCCGGAGCAAACAAACAACCGACAAGTTCTACACCTTGGCTGTTGAATTTGATTTTCTGAACCACGTAACTTCTATTCCTAGCTGCTGAATTTTGTGCCTGTGCAGTCATCTGCCGCACTCTAGATAGACCGAGACTTAATAAAAAAAAGCCGATTGCTCCAGCTACACTAGTTTGTACAAACATTCTCCGTGATTTCTCAAGCATCCCCAAACATACCTCTTGCATCAGCGAGACTGGGGATAGCTTATAGCAGTGATGATTGCCAAATCTTGTAAGCTCCGATCAAAATTTGGGAAATCTGGTGATAAGAAACAACTCAACTTGCTTTAAAGTCGGTTGCGGTATTGGCGAGGTGTTAGGTTTGTATGACGACGGAAGACATTTGTAAAATGACTTTGATCGTAGAAACCAACTGTCTGAGCAATTTCAGCTATTAAGAGTTGTGTATTGACCAAAAGTTCTTTAGCTCGTTCAATACGACATTTCAAAACATACTGATGTAAAGGATCTCCCATACTTTGCTTGAAGAGTTTGCCAAAGTGGTGAACACTTAGCTGAGTCATCTCTGCAAATTCTTCTAACCCCATGTTCTGCTCTAGGTTGACCTGGATGTAGTCGATGACCTGCTGCAATTTGATCCCAGATAATTTTCCTGCTGTAGGAGTATCTAGAACCTCTGTCGAGCAGTGATGCCGCAATAGATGAACTGCCACTAAGTTTTGTAAGGATTCTAAGTAGAGCCGATTGTTCAGGTGGCTGTGCGTCAGTTCCGTATAAAGGGTAAGAGCAAGTTGCTCTAGAAGCGGGTCGCTCATTGCAAAGCGAGCGATTAACTCAATGGGTTGAGGAGTGCGATCGCAATTTTCAATTGCAATTCTTTCCAAAAATGTAGCAGGTAAATATAAATCTAATATTTCAACCTCTGATTCCCATAGCCATTCTGGTTCTCGAAAAGCAGGCACAAAGGTAAATGTACCGGGAAATGTTGCACGACCGATCGGTTTTTCGCCGTCAAGTCGTCGCTCTAATTACCGCTCCAAGTTGCCTGGATTCGCAATGTGAAGGCTGATGCAATGGTCAGGTATGCTAGGATCGACGATGCGGTTTGGTGGTGGTGCATAGGTTGTGCAGTTTGCACGTATTCTACTCATAAAAGTTAGCTCTCAGAGAAGTTTTTCGGAGATAGCGTTAAAGCCATTATCCTCTGCTCCTTAATTTCTTGCAGTGCAGCGGACGACATCGAGATCTTAGCGGCGATGCAAGTGTTACTCGCCGCCGCTGACTAGGAACGTTATGCCGCTTCGGTGTTTGGGAAAGACTCTTCAAGATGGTTGGTGAGGCGATCGCTCAATGAGAGAGTTGCGTTTCAAGTGTTATATAATGCACCGTGCAGGCGGAATCTGGACGCACGGAACGCTGAAAGATTTACTACTTGAGATGCCTTTCGCGTACACTGGTTTATTCCACCTTTTCATGTCTTGAGTTACTTGTTGAAACATGGTGTACCAAACGATTTTTTCCCTAGTGGGCTTTTACCAGATGGAAATGTTCAATATGATGCTGGAATGAGTGGAGGCTGTTCCTGGAAACCTTTTGAGATTACCCAACAGGAGTACGAGGAATTAGTTTTAGATCTACTTACTGCTCCGGGAACGCAGTTTAAGATCTTAGATGCACCACAAGAAATTCAAACTTACAGCCAGTGGGCAGAGTGGAAACTAGAACACTTGAGATAAAGAGAGAAGCGATTTTTACACTCAAGCTATAATCTGAATCAAAGCCAAAGATTTAGAAACCGAGTATGTCAAATCTTGAGCAAATTG
This sequence comes from Chroococcidiopsis sp. [FACHB-1243], assembly GCF_014696895.1. Taxonomy (NCBI): domain Bacteria; kingdom Bacillati; phylum Cyanobacteriota; class Cyanophyceae; order Chroococcidiopsidales; family Chroococcidiopsidaceae; genus Chroococcidiopsis; species Chroococcidiopsis sp. [FACHB-1243]. The sequence goes on from NZ_JACJQX010000012.1 coordinate 57,747, forward strand.
AAGCCGCTATCCTTACACTTCCATCAGACGAGTTTCAGCGGCTCAGACAGTGGTTCTTTGACATAGATTACCAGCGTTGGGATAAGCAACTAGAACAAGACATAGCAGACGGTAAATTAGAGGCATTTGCTCGGGAAGCGATCGCTGAGTTTGAAGCGGGTCATTGCCGAGAAATTTGATGCACTATACAACCCAGAAGTTTTGGCAATACTACGACGCATTACCCGAAAGCGTTCAACGAACGGCAGATGAGTGTTACGAGTTGCTTAAAGTTGACCCAGCTCATCCATCCTTGCATTTCAAGAAGTTGGGCAAGAAGTATTGGTCAGTTCGTGCAGGGTTAAGTTATCGAGCTTTGGGTGTTGAAGTCGAGAATGGTATTTCCTGGTTCTGAATTGGAACACATGCAGAATATGACAAGTTGATTGGCAAGTTATAGCACGGCATAATAATCCGGTTGGTTGGAGCGGACTGGCAAAGTTTGTCGGTGTTGTTGCACAGGCTACTTGCAGCCGTTTACTTTAGCCGTTATGTCGCTTCGTTTAATCATGTTGGTAGTCGTTTGAAGAGCGGCTAGCGTTCGAGGATTGAATACTGTGAAGGCGATCGCCAGACGATTAGTTTAATACAGAGGATAGTTCTGCTCGTTTTTGTCGCAATCGAAACGTAAATTGTATGATAACAATTGCATAAAATAATGAGTTGTAAAAACGCAATTTACGTCTCTACAACCCACTGAATTTTCTATCACCAGCGGCAAAAATTAATTCAGATAGCTTTCAATCAACTGGCGATATTGACTCTTTTGCTTCACGCCTTTGGTTTCACTCAGCAACTCTTTATCTTTAAAGAATTGAATCGTTGGCGTTCCCGTGACTTGAGCGTTTTCGGCAATATCGGGATCTGCTTGAATGTCGATTTCGACAAAGTGAATTTTGCCGTCAAACTCATCAACAACTTTATTCAAAATCGGTTTGAGCGTGTGGCAAGGACCGCATCCAGGCGAGACATATTTCACCATCAGCAGGCGATCGCTATCATGAAATAGTTTGCGTAAAGCATAACCACCATAATGCCGCGTCTGAGCTAGATCGAATTCTTCTGGGGTGGCGGCTTGCTTGGCTTGATGTTCTAATTCGTTATTGGGAGTTTCCGGCTTTTGATGGAATTCTTGGATCGATCCATTTGCAGACAGCCACCGCTCTGCTAGCATTGCTCCCATACAACCGCTACCAGCAGCCGTAATCGCTTGGCGATATTCGTGGTCTTGCACGTCTCCAGCCGCGAATACTCCTTCGACACTGGTTTCTACAGAACCATGCTTGGTGACGATGTATCCTACATCATCTAATTCCAGTTGACCTTTAAATAAAGATGTGTTGGGATTGTGACCGATCGCGTAGAATAAACCCCGCACGTCTAGCTTACTTTCTTCGCCTGTTTTGTTATTACGGATCAGCAAGCCTTCCATGTGCTTGTCATTACCAAACACATCTACGACTTCCGTATTCCAATGAACAGTAATTTTGGGATTATTCAAAACGCGGTCTTGCATCGCTTTACTAGCACGCATTTTGTCACCCCGCACTAACATATTTACCTCATCGCCATATTTGGTCAGGTAGATCGATTCTTCGGCGGCGGAGTCACCAGCACCAATCACGGCTAATTTTGCTCTGTGAAAGATTGGAGTAGCGCCATCACAGATCGCACAAGCTGATATACCTCGGCTCCAAAACTGGTGTTCGCAAGGCAGTCCCAAACGCTTAGCTGTGGCTCCAGTAGCGATGACGATGCTATTCGTCTTAAATTCTCGCTCCTCAGAACGGACGGTAAACGGACGCTGCGACAAGTCAACTGCAATTACGTCCTCAGTGTATAACTCTGCTCCCCAGCGTTCTGCCTGAGCCTTCATCCGATCCATTAGTTCCGGTCCTGTAATTCCTTCTGGAAAACCAGGAAAGTTTTCTACTTCTGTCGTCGTCATCAGCTGCCCACCAGGTAAGCCCCCTGCTTGGAAGCCTTCAAAGACAACAGGTTTGAGGTTTGCCCGCGCCGCATAGATTGCTGCGGTGTATCCAGCGGGTCCAGAGCCAATAATCACTAAGTTCTCAACAGCAGGATTGGTCATAGGGGTATATATGAACTCATAACGACTACGCTTTTATTATTATAGCAAGAGTCGTAGGGAAGTCAAAAGTCAAAAGTCAAAACCTAGAAATCAGGAGTCATAATTTTTCTCCCTCAGCTCCCCCAGCTCTCTTCCCCGACTCCCAACTCCCCCTCAGAAACTCTAATACTGCTGCATTCACTGCTTGATTCGCACCGGCTGAGGCATCATGTCCGCAATTGGGAAGAATTTTTAATTGAGCGTTGGGAATGCGCGATCGCAATTTCTCACCATCGCTACACGGAAACCAGCTATCTTGTTTTCCCCATAAAATTAGGGTTGGACATTTAATTTTGTGCAAATGATTTTGAATCTTAGTAATTAAACTGGGTTTTTTTGCTTGCAAGTGTTCGATTTCTGCTGCCGCAATTTGTAAGTCTTCTGCAACTTTGGCGATCGTCCCAGGAAATTCTACAAACGGATAGGTAAGCCAATAGACATCTTCGTCCGTCAAAGTTGAGGGGTCGAATAGTACAGATCGCCGCTCTAATCGCATCAATTCCCGCATGACGGGGGCAAAAAAATATGGAAACCGAGTTGAGTCGATCGCTTTGACGATTTCTGTTGGTAATTGCGACAGCAACCACATACCCCAATGCGGTAAGCGTTCGGGAAAAATTGGAACATTGACAACGATCAACTTTTCGATCAGTTGAGGATAAGCAAGCGCAAGCCCCAAACTCACTAATGCACCTAGCGATTCTGCAACGATGATGGCTGGTTCGTTGCACAAGCCGCTCACAATCCGCGATAGCTCGATCAATTGGTGATCGTGCCTTTCTCTGCGTATAGGCTTTTCCGAAAACCCGTAACCTTTGGCATCGAAACAAATCACGCGAAAGTATTTTGATAAGGGTTCGACGCTATAACGCCAGTTGTAACTCCAACTGCCAATTCCATGTATTAAAAATAGTGGCTTACCCGTGCCTTTCTCTCCGTAAGATATAGACACTGGGTAGCCATTCGCATCAATAATTTTTAATGTTTGTCTCCCCTGGGGAAATGTCGCCTGCCACCAGTCCTTCATTCCTGTCTTAAAACCTCAATTAGCTAGTCACTGCATTTAAGAGCAGTTTAAAAACTAGCACACTAAAGGTTACTAAACCTATACCAATAATTAAGAACCCTACCACCAGTAAAAACATCAACCAGCGATTTGCAGGCTTGCTGATATTTGTTACCCCTAAATGTGTTTCTATTAGCTCCAAGTTCTTAACGTTGGCTTTCCAGGCAAAATCAAACCAATCACCCACAATTGGGACAGTACCAACTACGCTTTCTAACAGAATATTACTCACCATTTTTCCCAATGTCTCTTTGGGGAGTCCCAAGCGCACGGCTTCCAGTACGATATATGCAGAAAGCGCCGTGCCGATAAAATCTCCCGCTCCTGGTAGCAATCCTAAAATGGGGTCTAAACCGATGCGAAACTTCGTCCCTGGAATTGCGATCGCATTATCCATTAGGTGTGTTAGTTTACGCAAGCGTTGAATAATAGCAAGTCGGGGATGATTTGTCACAACAGGAATTGGCGAAGTCCGAGACATAATGAGGGGTGAGGAGTTAGGGGCTAGGGGCTAGGGAAAATAACTCGATTATTGACTGCAAATTGAACTTTGGCACAAAGGCTATTACTGTCAATCTAAACATAGCTGAATACACTATGGGTTGTACCTATAGCCATATTTACCTAGCAATAGGGTGTGAAATGTGGGTATTGTCACTTACTACTGCTGTACGGGCGAGTTTACCTGAAATCTCGGTTACAAACAAAGTTTTTTGGTGAACCCGCCCCTACAACCATCAACTAATAACTAACAACTAACAACTAACCCCTTGCTTTTGGGCTTGAGCTTGGAGGGCATAATCGCGAAATCTTTCCATATTAGCTTGCAGCGTAGATTCAACTGCACGACCTAAAAATAGGCTATCCATAATTTTGCCTAAAATACCAGGAAAGGCATAGGCGACGCTGAGCTTAACAATAGTACTAGTGTGGCGATCGTAAAACCGAATTGCGCCTTGATTGGGCAGACCATCCACAGATTCCCATTGAATAATTTGATTTGGTACTTTCTTCAAAATGCGCGAATGCCAGTCGAACTGCAGTCCCCCCGTATTTAAATGCCAGCGTGACAAATCAGGGTTATCCTCCAGCACTTTTACCGACTCAATCCACTTCATCCAACGCGGCATCTGCTCTAGATCTGACCACAATTCCCATACTTGGTCAACGGGAACTGGCACTTCAACCTGTACGCTATGCTCTAACCACTCTGGCATTGACTGTTCCTCTGCGTTGTTTAGTGTCTGTGCGGTATCGCTGGAAGCTACTACCGCGCCTGCGTTCTATACAGCTGACAACTCACCTTGGCTGGCTAGTTTTTCACTTGCCAGAATTGCTTTCGCTGCCAATCGTCCCGAAAGTGTTGCCCCTTCCATACTATCGATGTAGTCTTGCTGGGTGTAGCTCCCCGCTAGGAAGAAATTTGCTACTGGCGTAGTTTGATAGGGACGATACGGTTCCATCCCTGGTGCTTCGCGATAGAGAGACTGCGCTAACTTGACGACGCTATGCCAAGTCATATTTAACTCCCGCGACGAGGGGAATAGTTCGTGGACTTGCTTGAGGACGTGTTGAGCGATCGCCTCGTTACTTTCTTTAATAAAAGGATCGCCTGGTGTCAGTACCAGTTGCAATAAAGAACCCTGTCCCTCGCGGTAATAATCTGTCGGGCTAGTTAAAGCCAAGTCGGCAAAACAAGAAAAGTCGGCATCCGGCGTATACAGTAAATTATCGATGCCTGCGGCTTGCTGCAATTGCTGGCGTTTTTGTGCGTCTTGCAGTTCTGTCACCCAACCATCAAACCGCAATTGTACCGTTGCAACTGGTACTGCTTCTAACTTATAAATGTTGTCAAATTGCGACCATTGCCGCCATGCAGCAGGTAAGAGCCGTTGAATTCCCGGGACATCGCAAGCACAGACATAGGCATCGGCGGTAATTGTTTCTTCTGTCTCGCCACTAGCAACGACTATGCCCGTAACGCGGGTTTCTCCTCTGTCTTCGGCAAACTGAATTTCTCTGACTCGCCGCCGCGTGAAAATTTTGACCTGCCTATCCTCTAAATATTTCACAATTGGTTTGTGCAAGAATTCATCTGGCGAACCTTCCAACATCCGCAACACCGAAGCCTCGCTTCTAGCAGCAAACATTTGAAAAATTGTCAACATGCAACGAGCAGAAATATGTTCGCAGTCGATAAAACCCAAAGCATAGGCAATTGGGTTCCACATCCGTTTGATACTGCCATTACTGCCACCCTGACGGCGGAACCAGTCAGCAAAACTGATGTTGTCGAGGCTGCGGATTATTTTCATTGCCCCCTCGAAGTCGATTAAACCCCTTACTATAGGGCTAGTACCGAGGGCGATCGCATTTTGCACTTTATCTTGTAGTGACAGTTGGGAAGTCGTGAAAAAGGCTTTTAATCCATTAAATGGCGCACCTGTAATAAAGCGAAAATCTAACGCTCCGGTGCGTCCGCCTTTATTAATAAAATTATGGACGTGTTCTTTTCGCAGTAAGTGTTCAAATGCCCCTACTTGCTTCATTAATTCAAATAGCTGGTAATAATTGCCAAAAAAGACGTGCAACCCCATCTCAACATGGTTGCCATCGGGATCTATCCAACTCCCGACTTTTCCACCTACAAAAGGGCGAGACTCATAAATCTCTACTTCCCAGCCAGCATCCGCCAACGTGACGGCAGTTGCTAGCCCAGCCAGCCCCGCACCGACAATCACAACCCGCATGTGTTATATTTCCCGCTCAGTTTCTTTACGTATATTAACAGGGAGCAGGGAGCAGGGAGTAGGAGGGATAAGGGGAGAAGGGGGACAAGGCGGACAAGGAGAAGTTAATATCTTCTTCCCCTGCTCTCTGCTCCCTGCTCCCTGCTCCCTAATAACTGACAACTGGTAACTGTCGCTACGTTCGGATAGTGGCAATCGCAGTAATCTGGGATTAAAATCTGTGAAGCAAGTATTGGCAAAGGTACAGATCTTTGCTTAATGACGCTACAAAGCTCTGTAGGTAGTAAAAGTAGAGAAAATTTAGCATCTAACTTATGGTAGAACCTATGAAAACTCCTCATAAAGTTGTCATCGTTGGTGGCGGCTTTGCTGGGCTGTATGCAGCCAAAGCATTAGGGAAAAGTGGTTTCGATGTCACTTTAGTGGATAAGCGGAATTTTCATCTGTTTCAACCCCTGCTCTATCAAGTTGCTACGGGGAGTCTATCCCCAGCCGATATTTCGTCGCCGTTGCGGGCGATTTTGAATCGACAAAAAAACACTAGAGTGCTGATGGGCGAAGTCATCGATCTCGATCCTCAACAGCAAAAAATTATTTTGCGGAATGGAGAATTAGCCTACGATAGCCTGATTGTCGCGACTGGGGTAAGTCACCATTATTTCGGTAACGATAACTGGGCAGAAGTTGCACCAGGACTCAAAACTGTAGAAGATGCTTTAGAAATGCGGCGGCGAATCTTTCTAGCTTTTGAAGCAGCGGAAAAGGAAACCGATCCAGAAAAACGTCGTGCTTGGTTGACTTTTGCGATCGCGGGCGGGGGACCAACTGGAGTAGAATTAGCTGGGGCGATCGCGGAGCTTGCTTACAGTACTTTAAAGCGCGATTTCCGCAATATTGACACCAAAGAAACCCGAATCTTGCTGATAGAGGGTATGGATCGCATCCTACCACCCTACGATCCAAAGTTATCGGCTCAAGCGGCGCACTCTTTAGAGCGATTGGGCGTAACGATCAAAACCAAGACTTTAGTTACGAACGTCACCGAGGATGCTGTGACGATTCGTCAAGGCGATCGTGTCGAATCTATTCCCACTCGCACAGTTTTATGGGCAGCGGGTGTGAAAGCTTCATCAATGGGAGAAGCGATCGCCCAACGCACGGGGGCGCAACTCGATCGGGCAGGACGAGTTATAGTCGAACCCGATTTGAGTCTACCTAACTATTCAAATATCTTCATCATCGGCGATTTAGCCAATTATTCGCACCAAGATGACAAATCTCTGCCAGGAGTCGCACCCGTAGCCATGCAAGAAGGGCATTACGTAGCAGAACTGATCCAACGCAGGCTTCAGGGACAAGCTGTTACTCCTTTCCGCTACGTTGATATCGCTAGCCTAGCCGTGATCGGACGCAATGCCGCAGTGGTAGATTTACGTTTCGTCAAGTTTTCAGGAATTTTTGCTTGGTTAATTTGGCTGTTCGTGCATATTTACTACCTCATTGAATTTGACAATAAGTTGGTAGTAATTTTCCAGTGGGGCTGGAACTATTTCACCCGCAAGCGAGGAGCGAGGTTAATTACTGGCGAAGAATCATTACTCCAGTTAGGAATTGATGAAAATGGTAATTATTACGCGCCATCAGGCGATCGCGCGAACGTAGTTACTACTCACACCTAGTTACGTTGTCGGCTTGATGGTTTGTCATTAGTCATTCGTCATTTGTCATTGGTACGCACAAAGGACTATTGACAACTGACTAATGATTCATTGGTTATTGGTAAGTCTACAAATGATAAGCGAGAAGTCGTAAGTCGTAACTAAGAATGCTAATCATTCACAAATGACGAATGACTCAATTATTAGCAAGATTGCTGGCAACGCAGCCAAACATAAACTTCTTGACTTCTTTGGGAATTTTGCCAGTTGCTCTGTACTTTTTTTCTAGTTTAGAGAACTGTTCGAGATCGTAGTCGTCTTGAATGCGATCGAGGACGCAAGCACAGACTTGTTTTTTACCGCTTTTTTCCGTGCATTCCTGCATAAAACTTTGTACGACTTCTGCCGGGTATGCATTGGTATTTGCTTCAGCCCGAACCAATGTAGGAAAGAAAAATGTGGCAGTAGAGAGAAGTGTGTATGTGAGTTGCTTTCCAGTCAGCATTTTCCGTTTAAGTTCAAAAAAATTTCATGAAGCAGACAAATCAAACATAATTTATCCGCACATTTTCTGGGTCAGAAAAATTACTGAAATTAAGATATTCTTAATTGGAAATCAGCGATCGTTAAGTATTAATAGGGAAGTGTCAACAAATAATACAAGTTAAAAACATTGATAAAAATCTCGCAATTGGCGATCGCCTGTGTCAGGATGAAAAGTTACAGATTTATCAGTTATCAGTTATCAGTAAGAGCGTGAAGAAAGGGTGTAGGGTGTGGCGCGCGGGGAATTAGTAGTTGGTAATTGGTTATTGTTCTTCCTTGTCTTCCTTGTCCCCCTTGTCTTCCTTGTCCCCTTCAGCTCCCTCAGCTCTTCTTCCTACCATTGCAGATTTTGACTCAGTAAGGCTGTTGCTGCTTCCCCATCTACAGCAGGAGAGAAAAAATAGCCTTGTGCGTATTCGGACTGTAAAGCTCGCAGTCGGGTAAGTTGTGTTGCGGTTTCTACTCCTTCGGCTGTCACCTCTAGTTCGAGTTGGCGAGCGAGAGTGAGGATAGTTTTCACAAGGGGAACGTTGTCAGCACTTTCAATTTGTGCCACAAAGGAGCGATCGACCTTTAAACCGTGAATCGGAAAGTGGTAGAGCCGCCCTAGAGATGAGTATCCCGTGCCAAAGTCATCGATCCATAATTGCACACCTAAATTTCGTAACTGCCAGAGGAGATCGGTTGCGGCTCCGGCTCCATCCATAATTGCGCCTTCAGTAATCTCTAGGTGCAAGCATTCGGCACTTAATTCTGTATCCTGTAAAGCTTGCTGTACTTGCTGGCTGAGCTGGGGTTGACTGAACTGCTTGCCAGAAATATTTACACTCATCGTTAAAGGTGCGATCGCGGGAAATTGCCTTTGCCACTGAGCTAATTGAGCGCAAGCCTTGTAGAGTACCCACTGACACATGCGGTTAATCAGTCCCGCCTCCTCTGCGGCGTGGATAAATTGGCTGGGGTTTTGCAAACCGTATTGGGGATGTTGCCAGCGAATCAAAGCCTCAAAACCGACAATTCTACCTGTAGCTAGCGAGATAATTGGTTGATAGTACAGGCGAAACTCTTGTCGTTCCACAGCATTTCTTAGATCTGTTTCCAATTGCAACAGTGCTACTGCCCTAGCGTGCATGTCAGGGTTAAATATCTGATAGCCTGACGTTCCCTGACTTTTGGCGCGATACATGGCAAGATCGGCATCTCGCAGTACGTCTTCGGAGTTTTCATAACCAGTGCTACTCAAGGCAATACCAATACTGGCAGCGGTGAAAACTTCCTGTCTGTCTAAGTTAAATGGCAAGGCGAGAGCAGTATTGACTCGTTCGGCAACGCGAATCGCATCGCTCACATCGGTAATATCCTCGATCAGAATTGTAAATTCGTCTCCCCCGAGCCGCGCTATAGTATCTACGGGACGCAAACATTCTTTGAGACGCTCGCCGAGCGCTATGAGTAAGCGATCGCCCAGTAAATGCCCTAAGCTATCGTTAATCACCTTGAAGCGGTCTAAATCTAGAAACAAAACGGCGAAAAAATCTTCTGAATGCCTTTTGTGATGCTCGATCGCTAATTGCAAGCGATCCATAAACAGCACGCGATTGGGTAAACCCGTGAGCGGATCGTGAAATGCATTCTGCCGCAATTGTGCTTCTGCTTGTTTCAATTGAGTAATGTCGCGGCAAATCATATTCAGTTCTACAGGTGTTCCCGTTGCATCTAAAATTAATTTGCTGCGTTCGCGAATCCAAATTACAGAACCATCTTTACGCACTTTCCGCAGTTCGGTTTCGCTTGTCATCACTCTGTCAAGAAAAATGCTCTCCATCCACTGCCGTACCCAAGGAAGATCGGCTTCGTAAATTATCATCCAAGTCGAACTACCGATCAGTTCTTCTTGGCTATAGCCTAAATGTTCAGCACTGAACTGATTTGCCGATTTAATTATGCCATCAGGAGTAATGGACAAGTAAACATCGGGAGCTAGATCGAACAGCTCTTGATATCGCTTTTCACTTTCTCGTAATGCTTCAGCTCTAGCATTTTCGGCGCTGATGTGTTGACCGAAATAAGAAGCCAAGCCGCCTAAAAATAGAATAGCCAAAGTTGCAGCACCAATTGTAATTGCCAGCACGTAGTTATTAGTGCCAGCAGGTATCTGACTTAATTTTTTAACACTGGGATAGAAATTGACTGCCGCCATCGCCAGATAGTGCATTCCATTAATCCCAGTTCCTGCTAATATGGCACTTCCTAGCTTGCGACAACTCTCAGCTGGAACCAGATGTTTAGCAGTCGGATGGAATGTCAGCCATAAGCCACAGAAAGATAGACCAACCGCACATAGATTGGAAAGAGTAACGAACCGCAGATCGTAGACTGGTTCTGCTGCTACCAGCATCGCGTGCATAGCAGTGTAGTGCATACCGATCGTGGCAAGTCCGACAAAAAAACTACCAGATAACAGCGATAGCCACTTCAACGGCAACTGACTAACGAGAAATAGCCCCAATCCAGCAGTAGCGATCGCTACTACCATTGAAAGTAAAACGATTCCAAAGTTGTAAGAGATGGGAATTGGTAGTTGATAGGCAAGCATAGCAACAAAATGCATTGCCCAGACACTAATTCCTAAAGCGATCGCGCCGCCAACCGTCCAACACCTCCACGCATTTCCCCGCGCATAAATGACTTGTCCAGCCAAATCTAGCGCCGTGTAAGCGCCAAAAATCGCGATCGCCAGCGAAAGGAAAACCACCCGTAAATCGTAGGTGGCGCTTAAAGCTCTACTTATCTGAATGACTTCCCGGTCTACCATACTTGCTGCTGAGGTTTTGGCAGCAGAAAACTCTGCCGTATGCTACTTCCTTTCAGCTTGCCATTCGAGTAAGTGATTGTCCTCCCTCAAAAAGTATGATTTTTAACGACTATCCTACAGATTGATGCAGAACTGGAATCAAAAACTGCGTCAATGTAAATGCATCGACTCCGATTTGAGTTCTTTCTCGTTCTGCTAAAATGCCAGCTTGGGAGTGCCACCATGCCGCACACGCCGCGATCGCATCTACTGAGATATGTTGTGCGGTTGCCTGGGCGAGCAGTCCCCCCAGTAATCCAGTTAAAACATCGCCACTTCCACCCCGTGCTAATGCAGGCGTACTCTCAGGATTAATCCAGACTTGACCTGATGGATTGGCGATCGCCGTCCTCGCTCCCTTAAGTAATACCACTGCTTTGCTCGTCTGTGCTGCTTCTCGTACAGCACTAATGCGGTCTTGCATCGGGCTAGGAGCATCGGGAAATAACCGCTTAAACTCTCCTGCATGAGGTGTGAGGACGGTTGGAGACGATCGCCGCGATAACTTTTGCGTCCCCAAAATGGCAAGAATATTCAAACCGTCTGCATCCAGAACTAGGGGGCAATCGTTGTTCAATACTCCCTGGATAATCGGCGTGGCTTCTAAAGTCAGACCGGGACCGCAGGCAATAGCTTGAAATGTTTCTAAATCGGTTCCTTCTGGTAAATCGAGCTGGGCGATCGCGCCATTATCAGTTTCGGGACAACCTACAACTAATGCTTCAGGGAGTTGCGCGTTCAGCAGGGGTTTGATCGATTCAGGCACGGCGATTGACAGCATTCCGACACCACTTGCTCTAGCACCTAAAGCTGTCAGTAATGCGCCACCAGCATAGCGTCGCGAACCGCAAATGAGTAACAAATGCCCTTGTTTGTACTTGTGAGTGACTGGCGGACGAGTCAGGGGAAGAGTGGCGATCGCCAAGTCACTCGTCACGCGCTTGACTTTAGGTGCTTCCAAAACAGCGTGTATATCTGCTGCGGGAATGTCAAAATCGATCAGTTCTGCCGTACCGATATACTCTAATGCTCGATCTTGTAATAATCCTTGCTTCCACAATCCCAAACAAAAAGTTCGCGTTGCTTTAACTGCTTTTCCTAGCACTTCTCCTGTATCTGTATGCAACCCAGAAGGGAGATCGATGCTGAGAATAGGCATAGACCAGCGGTCGAGTTGGTGAATATCTGAGGCGATTGGCTCGGTGATTTGGCGTTCCATGCCAAACCCAAATAAGCCATCAATTAACAAGTCACAATCTTGCAAGGGAGCGATCGCCTCAAAATGTGGAATGCCCAAACTCTTAACATACTGTGCGTGTCGATCGGTTAATTCTTTTAATTTGGCGATCGGACGGTAGATGAGAACTTCATACCCTTGGAAATGTAGCTCTCGCGCCACCACTAAAGCATCACCACCATTATGTCCTGGTCCTACCAGCACGCCGACCCGCCGTATCTGCGGATAGGGATACAATGTCTGCACTCGTCGGGCGATCGCGCCCCCTACTTTTTCCATCAAAGCTGCTACTGGCATTCCCGCAGCAAATATCCGCGCCTCAATCTGGCGCATCTGCTCAGCCGTAACTACGACTTGCTCAATTTGTTTGCGTCTAGATCGTTCTGGTAGCAAAGCTCAAATCCAAAGCTTACTTTATCTAGACTACCAGCCTTATCGAGCTACAGCTTAACGCTTGAGTCATAAAGCTTGAGGCGATCGGTTTTTCGGGTCGTGCTGCGATCGCATATCAGCAGCAACTATATGCACTCCAGGATGATTGAAAGCAATTTCGTGAAGAACGCTATAGTAGCAGCAGTCTCTTTACCAGGACAGATTGTATGTATTCAGTCATGCGTACTGTAGATATGACGTTTCCTCTCTGGGGTTTAGTAATTTTCATCGGATGGACGATCGCTGTCGTTGTCTCTTTGATTGTTGTGAGAATTCGACATCTCTCTGCTGGTGGCTCTGCTAAAGATTTCGCCACACCAAATGATGAAAGCTTGCTCTGGCGGTTATATCGCGTACAAGCTAACTTGGTGGAGAACCTACCTTTATATTTAGGAGTTGTGTTTTTACTGACAGTTCGAGGCGTATCTGGAACAGCGGTAGATTCACTTGTTGTCGCATACATCGTATTTCGGCTAGCACACTCACTGATTCACATAGCTGGCTTAAATCCGTTGTATCGAGTTTTCTGTTTAGGCATTCAGTTTGTTTGCTTGGTCGCCTTAATTTGTTTAGCAGTTTTCTAAGTTCCCGTCACCTCACCCACCATTAGCTCTAGACCTTGGCTATGCCAATTGTAGTGACACTGCCCACCCTACTTTTTTGATGCTGCTTGCAAACCGTCTAAGGTTAGCCTTGATAATATGATGTAAGATTCAATAGTATGATAATTTAATCCTACTCAAACATAGTAGACAGATAGAATTGTGAGCAAGAAAGTTAGTATTACTTTAGACGATGACATTCTACATTTTGTAGATAGCATAGCTAGCAATCGTAGTAGCTTCATAAATGATGTTCTCTGGAAAGAAAAAAGGAGAATTTTTATGCAAGAGCTAGCGGATGCTTACAAAGATCAGGCTAATGACCCAGAGTTTCAGGCAGAGAGTTCTGTTTGGGATATCACTATGGAAGACGGTCTCAATGCCTAATGGAACGTTAACTTATAAGCGAGGAGAGATCTGGTGGGTTAATCTAAAACCTGTAGTTGGCAGTGAAACCGATAAAGAGCGTCCTTGTCTCATTTTGCAAAATGATATTGGCAATCAAAACGGGGCAACGACAATCGTTGCTCCTTTATTGCCAGGAACAAAGGCATATCCATTTGTTGTTAATGTTGTTCCAACCTTGCAAAACGGACTAGATCGAGAGCGATACGTTAACTTAAGTCAAATGAGAGCCGTAGACGCTCAGAGATTTAAGCGTAAACAGGGTGTTTTAGAGGAGATTTATTGGGAAAAAATTGAGAGAGCCATATGCATTGAACTTGGCTTTGGTTCAGCGTTCAAATCTATATAGCTTGCCAAACAAATGTTTTACTAAATAGTAGGATCGCCTCACCAATCACCTCAAAATACTCACTGTCCGTAATAAACTCGCGCCCTTCTCAGTCCTGAAGCTCGTAAATAGCGCCGCCAATTTTCGGCTTGTTCTTTTGCCAAAAATGGTCCCACTCTTACGTGAGTGCGCGGTTCTTGGCGCTGACTAATTCTGACTGGCATTCCCATTCTCAACTGTTGTATTCGCTGCTCGATCGCACCTAATTTGTCTTGTTTAGCAGGAATGACAACAAAATAAAATTTACCAGTAAAATCTGTATCTTCTCCAGTTGCCAGATTGACAATTCGCGCATCAATGCCTTGAGATTCTAGGGCGATCGCTAGTTTTTGGGCATTAGCAGTTTGTTGAAATATTCCTGCCTGAATCACGTTTCTTTGTTGATACTGGCGCACGAATGCCGATGGCTCAAACTGTTTGATTCGTTGTAGCATCAATGCATTCGGATTATTCACGTAAACTAAGTAATTCGTAGTGCGAGGAGTAGGTACGGGATTTATGGGTACGGGTTTAACTAGTGAGGGATTAACTGGCACAGACGAAGGTGCTTGGAAGTCAAGTTCGCGGGGAGTGAAATTAGAATTAGAAATTCGGAGTACTCGCCCTTCAGGCGAGAAGCGAGCTACGTAATTCGGAATTGTTTTTTTGTTTTCAGCTACGGGTTGCATTTCAGTGGCGTTAGCAACTACTGTCAACCATGTTCCTACTAATAAAGTTACGGCTGGGGCGATCGCCAGGTTCCACCTTATATCTAAATTAAAAAGTTTGGCTACTATTGGAGATTGATTGTGCCGCTTCATCGTAGCTAGCCTTGTGCTTCAAGTCGAGTAGTTATTGAATATAAAACAATTTTTGTTGCATTCCCACCCACTGAGCTGAAAAATAGCTTTTGAGCTGTGTGCGAGCAACAAAAATATAAAGAAAAAATTAACCTACCCTCACTCTTACCCCCAGAGCATTTCTGCGGAAACTTTTTCTAGATCGATACTGCGCCGATTGAACATTCAGTAGATACACGGGAAGAAATGGTAATTGGTAATTGGTAGTTGGTAATGGGTAGTTGCTCCCTTGTCCCCCTTGTCCCCCTTGTCCCCCTTGTCCCCCTTGTCCCTCTCTACTCCCTACTCCCTGATTAAATCATTTTCTCCGGGCGGACGAGGCGATCGAATTCGGCTTCGGTGAGGAAACCCAATTCGACACAGGCTTGGCGTAGCGTCGTGCGATCGCTATATGCTTTTTTCGCAACAGCAGCAGCGCGATCGTAACCAATATGCGGGTTGAGTGCTGTGACTAGCATCAGGGAATTGGTGAGGAAATGCTGAATTTGTTCTCGATTTGGCTCAATACCAACCACTAAATGTTTGGTAAAAGACGAGCAAGCATCGGCTAATAATCGGATGGAGTGCAATAGATTATGAATCATGACAGGCTTGAACACGTTTAGCTCGAAGTTACCTTGAGATCCGGCAACTGCGATCGCGGTGTCGTTTCCCATCACTTGCACGCATACCATCGTCATCGCTTCGCACTGAGTGGGATTGACTTTTCCTGGCATAATTGACGATCCAGGTTCGTTTGCAGGCAAGATCAGCTCTCCTAAGCCACAACGGGGACCAGAACCCAACCAGCGCAAATCGTTAGCAATTTTCATTAACGAAGTTGCTAGGGTTTTCAGCGTCCCGCTAGCAGCGACGATCGCATCGTGAGCCGCTAAAGCGGCAAATTTATTTGAGGCAGAGATAAATGGTAATTGGGTGCGATCGCTAATTTTTGCCGCCACGCGATCGGCAAATTTTGGATGTGTATTTAATCCCGTACCTACTGCTGTACCACCAATTGCTAATTCATATAAATCTGGTAATGCAGCTTGAATGCGAATTAAATCTTTTTCTAATTGAGCGATATAGCCAGAAAATTCTTGTCCTAAAGTCAAAGGTACGGCATCCATCAAGTGAGTGCGACCGATTTTGACAATTTCCTGAAATTCCTCCGATTTAGCCGCTAATGCATCTCGCAATTGCTTGACCATTGGCAGCAATCGATGGTAAATCTCTTCTGCTGCGGCAATGTGCATTGCTGTCGGAAACGTATCGTTGGAAGATTGAGACATATTTACGTGGTCGTTGGGATGAATTGGCTGTTTACTGCCCAAAACTCCCCCAGCTAGTTCGATCGCTCGATTGGCAATAACTTCATTTGTATTCATGTTGGTCTGAGTGCCGCTGCCCGTCTGCCAAATTCGTAACGGAAAATGGTCGTCTAGCTTGCCAGAAATTACCTCTTCTGCGGCTTGCACGATTAAACTCGCTTTATCTTCCGGTAGTTGTCCCAACTCTTGATTGACAACCGCCGCCGCTTGTTTCAAAATTCCGATCGCTCGAATCATTTCCCGTGGCATGATATCGTTGCCAATGGCGAAGTAAATTAGCGATCGCTGGGTTTGTGCGCCCCAGTAGCGATCGCTCGGTACTTCAATCGTCCCCATACTATCGGTTTCAGTCCGAGTGCCGATTTGAGTAGTCATGGGTTCCATTAGCATTTGTTCCTTAATTCACCACATCCTACATCCTATGGCACTCCAATTCGCAATTGTATAAACCATACGAACATTGTTTGTACAATATCTGGAGGGGCGCACGACTGTGCGTCCCTACTACTCAAACAATCGATCGCACCACTCCCCCCTCAACCCGCAAGGCTGCGCCGTTGATGGCTGAAGCGAGGGGACTAGCTACGAAAGCAACTAAAGCCGCAACTTCCTCCGGCGTGGCGAAGCGTTTAATTAGGGAAGAAGGGCGAGTCTTCTCGAAAAACTCTTTTTCTACTTGGCTTGGATCGATATTGCCAGACTGCGCCATGTCTTGCACGAAAGTTTCTACCCCTTCTGACTTGGTGGGACCTGCCAGAATAGAATTAACTGTAACGTTACTACCAACTGTAGTTTCTGCCATGCCTCGCGCCAAGGCAAGTTGAGCGGTTTTGGTTACGCCATAATGGATCATTTCAGCAGGTATATTTAAAGCTGATTCGCTGGAGATAAAAATTATCCGTCCCCAGTTTTGTTGCAGCATTAGCGGTAAGTAATGCCGCGATAACCGCACGCCACTCATGACGTTAGTTTCGATAATTTCCATCCAATCTACATCTGTGATTTCGCCAAATTCCTTGGCTTGATAAATTCCCAGATTATTCACCACAATGTCTACGATTGGTACTTGCTGAAACGTTAACTCAGCACCGACAGCAGTAGATAAATCTGCTGTTACGCCTTGTAATTTTGCTTCTGGATAAATCTGCCTAATTTTATCCATAGCACTACCAACTCGCTCTGGTTTCCTGCCATTAATCGCTACTGTTGCCCCCTCTTGAGCTAAAATCGTCGCGATCGCCAAGCCAATTCCAGCGGTAGAACCACTAATGAGGGCGATTTTGTCCGTTAGTTGAAGATCCATTCGATCGCTCCTGACGAATTAAGGTCTAATTAAGCGATGCATATCTAAAGATGGTGGTGAAATTGTAGTCTGTGTCACCATGTCGTGAATCTGTCCTCGGTGGTGAGTTTGATGGTTAAACAAGTGAGCGACTAATAAATTAACCGGATCTGCACAAGTTTTTCCAGTATTGTTGACGTACTCAATTGTCCCGTGCAAAAATTCCGCAGTTAGATTGGCAACAAAGGCTTCAATTCGCTCATCTTCTGCTTTACGTGCCGTCCACAATTCCTCATAATCTTCGTAAAGAATTGCGTCAAGCATAGTTGATGGTATTTGTTTGCCTGCAAATCTTGTTAGCCAAATGCGATCTCCTACTAAAAGATGATTGAGCGTGCCATGAATGCTCTTAAAAAATGCAGGTCGATTTTGCTTGCGTTCTGTATCGCTTAACTGAGAACAAGCTTGATACAATTGGTGATTTGCCAAACTATTGTAGCGGGCAAGCATTTGAAAGTGTTCGATGAGCATATTAATTTTGAAGGGAGCAGGGGAATTGTCGGGGCGGGTTGAGCGAGCGACTTTACTACTAACAGAGATTTCCAGTGAACCCGCCCGTACAGGAATTTAGAGTTGGATACAAATTTTGCCGAAGTGAGAGCCACTTTCCATATATTTCAAGGCTTCTCGTGCTTCGGAAAAAGGAAAGACGCGATCTACAATCGGTTTAATTTGGTGTAGCGTAATTGCTTGATTCATGGCTTCAAACATCTCTCGCGAACCAACATAAATTCCCTGCACGCACACGCTTTTCATTAACATCGATACCGTGCTAATCTCGCCACTACCACCGCTAAGAACGCCAATTAAACTAATTTGTCCGCCTATACGTACAGCCCGTAAAGATTCGTTTAAAGTTCCCGATCCGCCAACTTCTACAACTAAATCGACACCCTCACCAGCAGCTAATTCTCTGGCGTTTTTGCCCCATTGAGGAGCTTGTTTGTAATTAATTATTTCTGAAGCCCCTAATTGCTTGACTTTTTCCAACTTTTCATCGCTGCTGGAGGTAGCAATAACCCGCGCCCCTGCAATCTTGGCAAACTGAAGGGCAAAAATCGAAACTCCACCCGTACCTTGTACGAGGATTGTCTCGCCTGCTTTGAGGTTACCGGAGTGAAATAGGGCATTCCAAGCGGTGACGGCGGCGCAGGGTAGAGTAGCTGCTTCTGCGTCTGTGAGGTGGGCTGGAACGTGTACTAAACCATCTTCATGCAATACGACGTATTCTGCTAGCATTCCATCTATAGCTCCACCTAAAGCGGAGTTAGTTTTTGCTGCGGTTAGTTTTCCGGCGATCCAATCTTGGAAGAAAATACCCGCCACGCGATCGCCCACTTTTACCCGCGTCACTCCTTCCCCGACTGCTACAACTTCTCCCGCGCCGTCAGAGAAGGGAATTAAAGGTAAAGGTATGTTGGGATTGTACAGTCCTTTAACCACCATCAGATCGCGGTAATTCAGGGATACTGCCCGGATTTTGATTAATACTTGTCCGTAACTGGGGCTAGGATCTGGACGTTCTGCAATGTTGAGAGAGTCTAAACCGAAGGAATTCTGAATTTCATATACCTTCATGCTAATTCTCCATCTGTTTTTGGCTGTAGAGACGTTACATGTAACGTCTCTACATATAGGACTCATATTGGATTTTTGAAATATACATAGGGTGCGTTACGCGGCGCGATAACACACCCTACTGTACTTAAATTTTTTCATGAATCAAATAGGACTACTATAGTAAAAAAAATTGGTTGCAGATGTAGTATTAGCTAGGATGGAAAAAATAGATAGCTGGTTTGATTGCTTATATTGTCAAATTTGAAACAGTGGCGATCGCGATTTTTTTAATTGTCATGCAATTGGTAATTGATAATTATTCAACTTGCTTTTTAATATAAAAGACTTGAATTATTTTACTCAAGCTAACTACAATTAAAACCACGGCTAAGCTAACAGCTAAGAAAGGTAATACGATCGCCAAGATTGACAAAATAAACGCGCCGAAAGATTCAATTGTCGCTACGACTGAATTACCGAGTCCAATTGTCAAAGCAGTAGAAGATATACGAGCGATTCCCGTTAAGCCTTGAATTGTACCAGCTGTACCACCACCTGCGATCGCGGCTAAAGTCCATTTAAGTAAAGGATCGGTATCGGGTAGAAAAGCAGCGGTGATAGCAGTACCAATTGCGATCGCGGTTGGGGTAGCAATAGTATCTAGCAAGTGGTCTACTAAAGGAATATAGTAAGCCCCCATTTCTACCGCCGTCGCCACAGCAAAAGCTATCAGTGCCGGATAAGTCGCCATCCAAGCAAAACCTGAAGCCAGGGGTAAATGACCGAAAACAGCTGCAATACTCATGACTAACGGTGGAATAAAAATCCGAAAGCCACAAGCAGCACTTAAAGCAATACCGATACTAATGCCTTCTATAGTGTCCATCTTTGAGGGAACAAGAGAATAGGGGGACAAGGGGGACAAGGGGGACAAGGGAGAAATTTTAGTCACTAGTCACCAGCCACCAGTTACTCTCTACTGATAACTGAATAAATGCTAGCGCTTTTCAGTGCCTTGATTGCCACCACCTTCAGCCATTTGATCGCTGCTGCCAGATTCCGGTACAGCAGAAGGCTTAGCATCTGTTTGAGCCGCATTACCAGTTTTGCGAATGTCTTCCTCAACGGGGGTTTGATAGCCGCCGGAAGCTGATGACGTATTTTTTTCTTCTTCTGACATAATCTTTTTCAAATTCATGCTAATTTAGCATCATTCTATACAGCAAGAAAATGCACTCTCCTCTCTCTTACATGTGGTTTGGTGTAATTTTTACTCTACCTTTAGGAGTAATTTTTTTGAAGTGAGTTCTGAGAAAAGTTTTGACTTCTGACTTTTGACTTTTGACTTCCTCTGTTGTGGTAAAAAATACTTAAGCTAAAATTTTACAAGCAGTTTCACGATAAGGAAAAATGCCGTGTTCCCTTTGCGCGATGATGTTCCTACATCAATTACGCCTTATATTACCTATGGATTAATCGGTGCAAATATTGGTATTTTTCTTTACCAATTAACTCTGAACCAACAACAATTACAAGAATTTTTCTATTCCGCTGCTGTCGTGCCTTGCCAATTGTCAGGAAATATAGTGGGTAGATGTCCCATCCCAACACCGCAGCAATTACCAGAATGGATGACATTAATTTCATCTCAATTTTTGCATGGCGGCTTCTTACACATAGCCGGAAATATGCTGTTTCTCTGGATTTTTGGTAATAACGTAGAAGACCGTTTGGGACATGTAAAATTTTTAATTTTTTACCTTACTTGTGGAGTTTTAGCGGCGTTATCTCAGTGGTTTTTCTCACCAAATTCAACTATTCCCTCATTGGGTGCAAGTGGGGCGATCGCAGGCGTGATGGGTGCGTACATTTTGCGCTATCCCCAAGCAAGGGTATTGACTTTAGTATTTCTGGGATTCTTCGTGACTACCTTGCAAATTCCAGCAATTTTTTTCTTAGGATTGTGGTTTGTTCAACAAGCTTTATATGGTATCGCTAGTTTACAAGTCCCTAGCAATATTGGGATGGAAAGTGGCGGTGTCGCTTATTGGGCGCACGCCGGAGGATTTGTATTTGGGGCAATTCTTGCCCCAATGTTTGGACTATTGAAACGCGATTAATTGAGACGAAATGTAGAGACGTTGATGTAACGTCTCTTTATCGGGACTCTGGTGATGATGCGATCGCTTCTGGTTGCGGTAAATTCTGTTCTGGCGATCGCTGAAACACAATTTGCAATAGTGGTGGGGCGATAAATGTGGTGACGATAACCATGACAATAATGGCTGCATCTAAGGCAGGAGGTAACGCCCCAGTAGCAGAACCAATGCCAGCAAAGACAAGTCCCACTTCACCTCTAGGAATCATACCCACGCCGATCGCTAAACGATTGACTTTTTCTTGCCCGAAGACGGTAAAGCCAGTGACAACTTTACCCAAAATTGCCACGACAATCAGAAAGCTTGCCATAATCAGCCCTTCCCGATTTGCTGGAACGGCTGGGTTTAAAACACCGATGTCTGTTTTGGCACTAACAACCACAAAGAAAATCGGTACGAGAATATCTGCGATCGGTACGACCTGATTTTTCAATTCGCGACATTTTTGCGTTTCTGCTAATACTAACCCAGCAGTAAAAGCTCCTAAAATTGCCTCTAATTTGATGACAGTGGCGATGTATGATAAGACAAAAGCAAAAATGAGCGCTGGAATTAATAATTGACCGCGAGTTTTGAGTGCATCGACTAACTGAACGAAGTAGGGATTTAACCAGCGTCCGATTAAAATTGCTCCTACTAAAAACACGACTGAACTGATAATCAAATAGAGAATATTTGTCAGTTCGACTTCTCCAGTTTTGGCAAGACTAGCAACCACTGCTAGGACGATGATACCTAAAACATCATCTAGCACCGCTGCCCCGATAATAATTTGTCCTTCCGAACGATTGAGATAGTTGAGTTCTGCCAAAACTTTAGCCGTAATACCGATGCTAGTTGCCGTCAAAGCTGCCCCTGCAAAGACCGCTGGTACGGTGGAGATGTGGAATAAGGCAATTAAGCCCAAAGTACCGAAGAGAAATGGTGTTACAACTCCCACAATCGCGACGATTGTAGCTTGAGTCCCGACGCGCAATAATTCTTGTAAATTGGACTCTAGCCCAATTTCAAACAGCAAAATCACCACACCAATTTCCGACAGAACAGAAATGACTTCGCTATCTATCTGAAAAGTTGTCGTCACTCCATCTACACTCAATCCCGCCGTAGCTTCCAGAAAACGCATTAACAGCGAATTAGAACTGTCACCGCCACCTTCAGGAAATACCAACAGATGTAAAGCCGAGATTCCTACCACCAAGCCGCCGATAAGCTGCCCTAAAACTGGTGGTAAATTCAGCCGCGCGCAAACTTCCCCGCCAATGGTACTGGCTAAGTAAATCACAACCAGACTAGCTAGGATGCCAGCGAAAATGAAGGGGGCATTATCTGCTGTTGACGCACTGGCAAGTAAAGAAGTGCTACCGATGCGAATCGGATCGAACCAGGCGATCGCGTCAAATACTGGTGCTGCGGAAATCAGTCCACCAAAATTCATGCTTTAACCTCAAGTCACTTTTCTCATTGTGCCGTTAATTAGGGAGTTGGGAGTCGGGAGTCGGGACAAGGGAGACAAGGGGGACAAGGAAGACAAGGGAGAATAAATACAAATGACCAATGACCAATCATTCAATCGTCAGATTGAAAGGCAAACGGGCATAAACTCCTAAAGGATCGTTCATGACTTGCAGAATGGCAAGCTCGTCGCGCATTTTAGCAACTTCAGATGCGATCGGGGCTGGCAGTGCGAGTTGGTTTGCAGCAGTATTGCGACCCAACGCGGTTCTGACTCCATCAGAGACTTGCCCAAACAAGCGTTCTTCTAAAGAACGGGTTTCGGGATATTCTGCTACTTCCCAGTCATCGCCTAACTTGGCTTGCTTTGTGGCGTAGTCAATTGCTGCGTCTAACCCACCAATTTCATCGACTAACCCAATTTGTTTGGCACTGACACCCGACCAAACTCGACCTTGGGCAATTTCCTCGACTTTCTGTTGCGGTAAATCCCGTCCCTCCACAACTTTTGATAAGAATGTACTGTAGATGCGATCGACCGCGCGTTGATAGACTGCTAATTCTGCGGGAGATTTAGGGCGAGAAACAGTTTGACTGTCGGCATATTTTCCAGTTTTCACCACATCCCAGGTCACACCGTTGTTATTTGCCAGCTTTTGGAAATTTGGCAGCAGTCCAAATACGCCGATAGAACCCGTAATCGTATTAGGTTCGGCAAAAATCCGGTTGGCATCAGTGACAATCCAGTAACCGCCGGAAGCTGCAACATCGCCCATAGAGACAACTACTGGTTTTTTGGATTCCCGCGTCAGGCGAATCTCGCGTTGAATGATTTCTGAAGCTGTGGCGCTTCCACCAGGACTATTTACCCGCAAGACAACAGCTTTGACATTAGGATTCTGTCGCAATTGGCGGAAAATACGAGCAAAGCGATCGCCTCCTACTTGTCCCGCCTCTCCTTGACCGTCCACAATATCACCTTCTGCGTAGACGATCGCCACTTTGTTCTCTGAGTTACGTTCTACGCCCAAAGCCTTACCAGAAACCCCAGCATATGCACTCAAGCTAATTTGGCGGAAGGTTTTATTTTCTTTTTCCTCACCAGTTAGCTGCTTTAACTGCGCCAAAACGCGATCGAAATAATCTACTTTGTCCACTAAGCCTTGTTTTTGGGCTGTTTCTGCCAGCAAGAAACCTTGACCGTCTGCGATCGCTTGTAACTGGTTGGGGCTAATTTTCCGGCTTTGACCTACTGCTGTGCGCCACTCTCCCCACACATCATTTAATAATTTCTGTGTCTGTTGCCGATTTTCTGGACTGAGATTTTGACGAATTAATGGTTCTACGGCAGCTTTAAACTTACCTACCCGAATCACTTGCACCCCAACACCGAATTTCTCTAATGCCCCAGTTAAAAATGGAGTTGAAGCACCCAAACCATTAATCTCCATTGCACCAAGAGGGTTCAGCACTATGGTATCCGCCACGGAACTGAGATAATATTCTTTCTCTCCCCAACTTGAGCTGTAAGCAATAATTTTTTTGCCAGCAGCACGGAATTTTTCCAAGGCTCCACGCACCTCTTTCAATTTGGCGTAGCCACTGCTGCCATCCTCTGCACCATTGCTGCCATCGAGATAAATTCCAATAATTTTAGGGTCGCGTCTTGCCTTTTCCAAGGTATCTAGCACCGTGCGCAGGGCGATCGTGCGGTTACTTTCTCCTGAAAGAGCATTCTGAATCAAAGCGCTGGTACTAGAGTTACGCGGGGCATCGGTGATATTGAGAGATAGATCGTAAACTAAGACCGATCTATCCTTAACTTGCGGTTCGTTATCTTGAGCAGCCAATGCCACTAAAATGACAAGCATTCCAGATATACTCAGACCAAAAAATAGTAGCAGTCCGAGCAAGGTTCCAATGGCACTAGCAAAAGTTTGTTTGAGGAAGTTACGCATTTAACTAGGGAGTAGGGAGTAGGGAAGGAGGCAAGGGAGCAGGGAGCAGGGAGCAGGGGAGACAAGGGAGACAAGGGGGACAAGGGGGACAAGGGGGACAAGGAAGTAGAGGAGCAGAGGGAGCATTCTAGCCACCAGCCACTAGCCACTAGTCACTTTATAACTGACAACTGATTTAATTTTTCCCACAACGATCGCTCATGCTACACGCTGCAAAGTTTGAGATTGTTTGAGTTGTTGTAAGTTAGCGTTACCAGTACAAAAGAGGACGGTGGTAATTTCAGCAATTAAGACTTCTGCAAGGGCGTGTAGGGTCGATTCGGAGTCGGCAGCGGCTCTGAGAAAAGGCATGGCAAGACCTGCAAGATCTGCTCCCAGGGCGATCGCTTTGGCAACTTCTAAGCCGTGTCTCAACCCGCCAGAAGCAATTAAAGGAATATTGGGGGCAACCTGCCGCACGTTGATGATGCATTCTGCTGTGGGAATACCCCAATCAGCAAAAGTGAGTCCGAGGCGGCGTTGCATGGCTGTTTCCGCTCGTTCGCTTTCTACTTTTGCCCAGGACGTACCACCTGCACCTGCTACGTCAATGGCTGCAATTCCAGCATTGATAAGTTTTTGCGCCATCTCACCTGAAATTCCATTACCGACTTCTTTAGCGATCGCCGGGACAGGTAGCCTCATACACAGTTTTTCAATTTTGTCAAGTAAACCGCAGAAGTTGACATCACCTCTGGGTTGAATGCACTCTTGTAGGGGATTGAGATGCAAAATCAAGGCATCGGCTTCGAGGATGTCTACTACCCGCAAGCATTGTTCTAAGCCATATTCGTAGTTGAGTTGTACCGCACCCAAGTTAGCGAATAAGGGAATATCGGGAGCGAGCGATCGCACGGCGAATGTATCGGCAACTTGCGGTTTTTCCACTGCCACCCGTTGAGAACCTACGCCCATCGCGATTTTATAGTGTTGGGCAACCTCAGCTAAGCGTCGATTGATGATGCCTGCTTGCTCTGTACCCCCAGTCATGGAAGAAATGAGTAGGGGTGCGCCTAGCCTCTTACCTAGAAAGGTAGTGGTTAAGTCAATGTCACCGCGATTTAGTTCGGGTAAACAGGTATGAGTAAAGCGATAGCGTTCCAATCCATTTGTCACAGACTGGCATTGGACATCTTGTTCGATGCAAATTCGCAGGTGATCTGCTTTACGAGATTCGGTAGCTGCTGGCAAATTGGTAGGAAGGTTCACAGGTGGATTCAAATCGAAGCATCATTTACTACCATTTTCTCAGTCTTGGGTAGAAGATGCAGGTAAGTTTTCATCCGGCTTGTTCTACTGTTTGCTGCAAGCTATTGTAACTCACGACTCGGTTACGACCGGAATGTTTAGCAGCATATAAGGCTTTGTCAGCAGCACCGAGTAATTTTTCCTCTAAAATTGCATCTATGGGAAAAGTTGCATGACCGACGCTGATAGTGACGTGAATCGAGAGTTCGAGAGAAATAGCGATCGCTTCAGCAGCCACGGCATGTCGCAATCGTTCTGCGACAATCGCCGCACTATCGTTGAAAGTTTCAGGTAGAATCACGGCAAACTCTTCGCCGCCATAACGCGCCACTACGTCCACGGGGCGAATTTCGCGTTTGACGATCTCAGCAACGACTTTGAGTGCTTCGTCTCCCCCCTGGTGTCCGTGGGTATCGTTCAGCTTTTTGAAATAGTCGATATCTAACATAATTAAAGAGCAAGGATGCATGTAGCGATGCGATCGCTCAATCTCGATTTTGAGTTTTTGGTTGAACTCGCGACGGTTAAAAACTCCGGTTAATCCATCTAAAGTCGCTAAATTTCTCAAAGCTGTCTGACTCTGTTCGAGTTTTTCTGCCATTTGATTAAACATCATTGCCAGTTGCCCCAATTCATCTTGATTCGTTAGGACAATTCGGTAAGAGAGATCTTCCTCAGCTAGATGTTTAACTCCCTCTGCTAAAATCTGCACTGGTATTAGTACAGAACGCGCGAGGGTTAAACTCGCGATCGCTGCTACTCCCAATCCTAAGCCAAACACAACAACTACAATCGCCTTTACCCAAAGTTTGGTGTTTCGCGCTTGAGCGACGTTATCAGATATTTGCAAATGAGTGAGGAGTTCTTGCAATCGATCTAGAGCTTCTGTAGCCTGTTCGAGCTGTACGTCCAAACGCTTCTTTTCTTGGGCAGTAAACTTAGTTCTAGCTGGATGGGAATTCGTAAAAATCGCCTCGCTGCTAGTTTTGGCTTGTTGCCATGCTTTTTGAGCTACGAACAACAAGGCTGTTTTTTCTGGCGTATCGGTCGAGGTATTTAGAATTGTCACAAAAGCTTTATCTACTTCACCACTGATCCGCTCAAAGCGATCGCGAGCATCTGGCGTACCGTAGCTGAGATAATCATCAGCAGAAGTTGATGCCATGACAATCAGTGATTCTAACTCGGTAACGGGAAATAGTTCCTCTAAAGTTGCGTTTTCATTTTTCTCAAACCGACTTAACGCTCCTTCTACCAAGATAAAAGTCCCACAACCAAGCAAAATCAACGGCAGCAGCATAGCTCCCATACCAAAGGCGAAGCGATTGCGGATGGAGGTACTCGAACCCCAGATTTTCATCAGGTTTGGCAGCTGCTAGCTTAGTTGCATTTAGTTTGCCCGCAGCCACCTCAACTGTTTACTGTAATTACGCGCAGCAACATGTAATTTTTATATGAAATTGGTATAAGTAAAAACACGACTCAGGAGAAGCTAAAAGTCAAAAGCTAAAAGTCAAAAGTAATTCTCCCTACTCCCTACTCCCTGCTTCCTCCCTTTCTCCACTGATAACTGTACGGGCGGGTTTAGCAGATAGATTGACAACCAAAGCTATAAATTTTTGGTCAAAACCCGCCCCTACGATCGCTGACAACTACTCACTGAATTTCCCGCAATAACTGCAAATGCTGAGATAATGGCGCAAGGGTGTTTGCCGCGATCGCACCACTGGCGGCGACGGCTGGTAATCCAATCCCGGGAAAGGTAGAATCACCGCAACACAACAACCCTGGAATTGGTGTAGTTGCGCCAGGAAACAAACCTTTCCCCGCAGCGATGGCGGGACCGTAGGAACCTCGATGACGGCGTAAGTAACGAGCGTGAGTTAGGGGCGTACCTACCAAAGTTACCTCACAGCGGTTGTCCATATCGGGAATAATCCGTTTTAAAGCTTGCCACATGACTTCTGCCCGTGCTTGTTTTTGACGGGCATACTCTTCACTTTTACGATCCATTCCCTGCCATATACCGTAAGGTTCGCTACCAGGAGTGTAAGCATGAATGACGTGCTTTCCCGGTGGTGCTAGGAACGGATCTAAAACTGATGGAATCGATATCAGTACGACATTTTGCGGTGCTGTGACTCCCCTTTCCCAATCGTTTACCACAATATAGTGACATGCCAAATCTGCCCGAATATGTGTGGCATCAATTCCCAAATGCAAATGCATGAAACTGTCACACTCTGGAGTTGCCTGTCTTGCTTGCAAAGATTTGGGGATGGCATTCTGGGGAAGTAATTTCAGCGTGTCCCAGATAGAAGCATTCGAGACGACGGCTTGTCTTGCGTGTAATTCTTCACCACCACGCAATCGAACACCTTGAGCGCGTCCCGCTACTAAAATCTTCTCAACATGGGCATTTAGCATCAATTTTCCCCCATGTTTTTCTAATCCCCGTACTAAGGCATTAACTAATGCCCCACTACCACCTAAAGGGTAATCTAACATCACTCCAGGTTTGTACCAGTCGGCAAACATAAATGCCATTTCTGCCGCACTCGTGCCGCTTGCAGGTAGCCCAGAGAGGAGAAAACACAACAGATCCAACCAGTTACGCACAAACGGATCGGTGACGACACCATCCATAATCTGACTGAATGCCCCCGCCAGTTTAAAAGTACTACCAACATGAGGTAGCATCGCAGGCAGATATTGCCCTAGAGACACTATTGCACCCAAGTCAAAACGTAAAGCAGTAGGAGGAATTGCCGTAGCAGCCTTGGCTAAAGGTTCTATGACTCGTTGAAGTTCGCGCCACTCGGCTACAGCTTTATCTCCTCGCAATCTTGCCAACACATCACAAAATTGGTCTGCACCTACCGTCGTATCGAAGTCACCTTCAGGCAAACAGCAACCCCAGGTATCGTAATTGACACAAGGTAAATCTTCACCAATTGCATCTAAAACTTGTCTGAGTGGGTTAGGTGAAGGGCTGTAAGATAAACCGGAGTAGAGGGAAGGTCCAGAATCAAATTTAAACCCGTTGCGTTCAAAACTGTGCGCCGCACCCCCAGGAGTTGAGTAGCTTTCGCAGACAACAACATCAAATCCATACCGTGCCAAAATTGCCGCGCAGCTCAAACCACCAATACCGCTACCGATGACAATGACATCTATTTCCACTGCTTCAGATTTCCTTGCGTGACTCCCTGGTTACGTAAAAGATTTCTCTAGCTTACTTATCGGAATTATCTTTTTGCTGCTGACGATGTTTTTCTAACAATTGAGGAAAATGTTTCAAATCGTCAATGGATTTTGGTGCTGGGTATACCTCCGTAGGCGGTTCAGCAGTAATTCTATCCATATAAACTCGAAAGGCTTGTTCATCCTCTCGATGTTCGAGTATATAAGCTCGTAACTCTTTGCGACTCATTGCTTCAAAGTTAGGTTGCGTCATAAAAATATCCATGTACCATCGCGACTAATTAAAACTTCTGTTTCTTCTCCAGCTAAAAAGAAGATGCCTTCCGTAGGCTCATCTATACGAACCAAGTAGATAGGTAAGTACATTTTCGTCGCCCAATAGCTAAGAATGAAGCAAGTCGAAATTTGTGCTGCTGTAGGAATAACCGCTACTCCTTTGTACTCCTCACACCTGGATTATACCTAAAACGTCAGCACGGTACGAATTGATTCCCCTTTGTGCATCAACTCGAAGGCATCATTAATTTTTTCTATTGGCATTGTGTGAGTAATCAAATCGTCAATGTTAATTTTGCCTTCCATATACCAATCGACAATTCTAGGTACGTCTGTACGTCCTCTCGCACTACCAAAAGCCGAGCCTTTCCAAACTCTTCCTGTTACTAATTGAAATGGACGAGTACGAATTTCTTCACCCGCAGCAGCAACGCCAATAATAATACTTTCACCCCAACCTTTATGGCAGCATTCTAATGCTTGACGCATGATATTTACGTTACCAATACATTCAAAACTGTAGTCAGCTCCACCTTTTGTTAACTCTACTAAATAAGGAACTAAATCGCCTTCTACTTCTTTTGGATTGACAAAATGCGTCATACCAAACTTTTCGGCGATCGCCCGTTTACTAGGATTAACATCTACACCAACAATCATCTCTGCGCCTACCATTCGCGCTCCTTGGATGACGTTTAAACCAATCCCCCCCAAACCAAAAACGACAACCTTTGAGCCTGGTTCGACTTTTGCTGTATAAACAACTGCACCAATACCCGTAGTTACGCCACAACCGATGTAACAAACTTTGTCAAAAGGTGCATCTTCACGGATCTTGGCAACAGCAATTTCTGGTAGTACTGTATAGTTAGCAAAAGTGGATGTTCCCATGTAGTGGTGGAGCTTCGTGCTATTTAGAGAAAACCGACTCGTACCATCGGGCATCAACCCTTTGCCTTGAGTGAGGCGAATCGCTTGACAGAGATTTGTTTTACGACTTAGACAATATTCGCACTGACGGCATTCGGGAGTGTAAAGAGGAATGACGCGATCGCCCGCTTTAACACTCTTGACTCCCTCCCCTACTTCCACAACAACCCCAGCCCCTTCATGCCCTAAAATTGCCGGAAATAAGCCCTCTGGGTCTTTACCAGAAAGAGTATAAGCATCGGTATGACAAACCCCAGTCGCTTTGATTTCGACTAAAACTTCCCCTGCTTTTGGTCCTTCTAGCTGTACTGTTTCCAACTGCAATGGTTTTCCAGGTTCGTAGGCAACAGCTGCTCTGACATCCATAATTCATCCTCGCGATCGCTATGACTAGCTTACAGTTATCAGGGAGCAGGGAGTAGGGAGCAGGGAGTAGGGAGCAGGGAGTAGGGGAGCAGAGGGGCTTCAGGGGCAGAGGGAGCAACTACCAATTACCTATTACCACTTATGACTAATCTGTCTAAAGAAAGAGGAGAACGGGCGGCTATTTTGTCATTTTGAGTACAGATTGAATACAGATATTTCCAGCGTTCAATTGCGTAGCATCACCAACTGCCAATCGTTAAAGTTTACCAATTTTAGATCTGCATTTATGCAGAGGGGGCTGCTAGGATGTCTATTACGAAGCGAGAATCTGGAAGTGCGATCGTCTTTGAAGCTCACAATGGTGGTGTGGTGGCATTCTGCCGTCAAGGAGCTTGTTATGTAAATCCTCTGTGTACGTCGGGTGTTAAGAGTAGTGTTTTATCTCTGATGCCGAAAGATGTAGTCTTAGAGGAGTTGCAAACAACATCTGAGTTCTTGGAATTGCTGGCAAAGAAGTAGAATAAAGGTTTTGTCGTTCTAGGTTAGTGGGGTGTGTTACGTAAGCGCGTAACGCACCAGGAACTGAGAGTGATGCGTTACGCCCAAGACTAACGCATCCTACGTAGATTTCAAAAATTAAATATGAGTCCTACATTACGCCTCAGTTGTTAAATTTTTCTTCATTTTTTGTTAAATAAAACACAATTTTGACTCCAAGAGATTTGGTGTTATGTAACGTTGATTATTTTTGACAATTATTGGTTATTTTTGATACAAATTTTCCTGCGTTCTAATCCTTATGATGCGCTATGTCCGCGCAGCTTTAGGGAGATTTGAATGCCGAAAACACTTTTCAAAGTCGATCTAACTAAGCCAATGGATCGACAGGAACTACCTGGACACAACCGCTGGCATCCTGATATTCCTGCCGTGGTTTCGGTGAACCCAGGTGATGTCTTCCGCATTGAGTGTAAAGATTGGACGGACGGACAGATTAAAAATAACGATAATCCTGACGATATCCGCGATGTCGATTTAACGGTCGTCCACGTGTTGAGCGGTCCCATCTGGGTCAACGGCGCTCAACCAGGAGACATATTAGTTGTCGATTTGCTCGATGTTGGCGCTTTGCAGGGCGATGAGTGGGGCTTTACGGGCATTTTTGCCAAAGACAACGGCGGTGGCTTTCTGACCGACCACTACCCCAATCATGCTAAGGCAATTTGGGATCTGGAGGGAATTTATACCAGTTCCCGTCACATCCCAGGCGTACGCTTTGCTGGTATTACTCACCCTGGTTTGATTGGTTGCGCTCCCTCACACGACTTACTATCAACATGGAATAAGCGGGAAGCAGAGTTAGTTTCAACAGCTCCTGATTTACGGACATATGGAGCGGGATTAGCGGCGAATATGCCTGTCTATGCGGCTCTACCGAACCCCAAAAATGCCATTTTAGGACAGGTAGCACCAGGGGACTTCGATCGCATTGCGGCTGAAGGTGCGCGTACCGTCCCCCCTCGCGAACACGGTGGTAACTGCGATATCAAAAACCTTTCCAAAGGGACGCGAATTTATTTCCCCGTTTACGTGGAAGGTGCAAAGCTATCGATGGGAGATATTCATTTCTCGCAAGGGGACGGGGAAATCTCGTTCTGTGGGGCAATTGAGATGTCCGGTTACATCGATCTTCACGTAGACATCATCAAGGGTGGCGTAGA
Source organism: Chroococcidiopsis sp. [FACHB-1243] (assembly GCF_014696895.1). Lineage (NCBI taxonomy): Bacteria > Bacillati > Cyanobacteriota > Cyanophyceae > Chroococcidiopsidales > Chroococcidiopsidaceae > Chroococcidiopsis > Chroococcidiopsis sp. [FACHB-1243]. The sequence continues at coordinate 90,262 of NZ_JACJQX010000012.1, forward strand.
AAAATACGGCATGGTCAACCCAATTTTTAAACCAGGTCCCGTAGAGCCTCATTATTCAGAATATCTCGTATTTGAAGGGATTTCCGTAGACGAATATACAGGCAAACAATACTTCATGGACGTGCATATTGCCTACCGTCGTGCTTGTTTAAATGCGATCGAATATCTGAAGAAATTCGGTTTTACAGGCGAACAAGCGTATTTATTGCTCAGTTGTGCGCCAGTAGAAGGACGAGTTAGTGGTATCGTTGATATTCCCAATGCTTGTTGTACGCTAGCAATTCCGACGGAGATTTTCGACAAGAATATTTTGCCTGTTTAGTCATTGGTCATTAGTCATTGGTCATTTGTTATTTGTAGTTACTAAATTTTGACTTTTGACTTTTGACTTACCCCTAGCCCCTAGCCCCTAGTTATGCCTTTATACGAATTTCGTTGCAATGATTGTGGTGTATTTGATGAATGGCGATCGCTGGCAGAATGTAACAATCCTGCTAGTTGCCCAACTTGTGAAGAACCTGCCAAAAAAGTGTTTGCACCACCGATGTTGTTGTCTGGTTCGATGCGACTGAAACAAGAAAATTCAGAACCAAAATTAGTTAAGCGCGATCGCGAACCCGAACAACCCCGTTTGAGAAGTCATAATAGCGGTCGTCCTTGGATGATTAACCATTAATGCTGTCTGTGAGTCCATAAGGTTGTGATAGACTCAGCATCAGATGAGTAGCCTATGCCAGCAATGCCTGTACAAACAAAAGCTGAAGTGCTGTCTCTCCTCCAAAAATATCAACAGGAGCTACACCGCTTTGGAGTTAGACGTTGTGGTGTTTTTGGCTCATTTGTGCGTGACACCGCGATCCACGCTCGAAGTGATGTCGATATTTTGGTTGCTTTTGAGCCAGACCAGAAAACATTTGATAACTTTATACACCTTTCTTTTTTTCTAGAAGATCTTTTTGGCAGACCTGTCGATCTTATTACTATCGAGTCATTAAGCCCTTACATTGGTCCGCAGATTTTGGATGAGGTCGAGTATGTCTCCGTCGGCTTGTGAGTATTTACAGCACATTCTTGATGAAACGACCTACATCATGACGAGTTCTCAGAATTTAGACAAGGCAGCATTTGTGCAAGATGAAACAACGCGCTTACGTTCGGAGTATTGAAGTCATTGGGGAAGCAGTTAAACAGCTACCGGATGGGTTGCGTCAAAAATACAATACCATTGAGTGGCGGGCTATGGCAGGGATGCGCGATCGATTAATTCACAACTACTTCGGCGTTGATTATGACATTGTTTGGGATGTTGTAGTCAATAAATTTCCTGTATTGGACGCTGAAATTAGGCTAATTCTTGAGCAAGAATATCTGTAAATTAAGGCTGTTAAAGTTAAGGTAACAGTTATATTTAGTCTTTCGCGGCATTATCTGCAACGTCTATTTTTATGAGCCTAACTTGTCAACAATTACTACAAAAATATACTCAAGCATGGCAGGAAGCTACGATCCATCCTTTCCTACAAGAATGCCAACAAGGGACGATTCAGCCGCAACAGTTTAATACTTGGTTGGTACAAGACTATTTATTTGTGATAGATTTTACCCGTTTTCTCGCGAGAATTTTGGCGATCGCACCCCCGCACAATTTCGATATTCTTTTGGCGGGATTGAGCGCCCTTAAAGACGAACTCAACTGGTTTCAAACCAAAGCCGCCGAACGCCAACTGCAACTCAATACTGATAAACAGCCTACCTGCATTGAGTATTGCGACTATATGCAAAGCTTATCTGCAACGCCCTATGCCGTACAAGCTACGGCACTTTGGGCGATCGAACTAGCCTACAATCAAGGCTGGCAATTACCTGGAGCCATGCCCCCACCCTACACTGAATTTGCCGATCGCTGGGGCAATCCCGATTTTACAACTTACGTAGACTTCCTAGAACAGCAAGCAGATGCAGCTTTAAGTAACGCCTCAGAGGAGGTGCAGCAACAAGCCACAACAGCTTTTTTAAATGTTGCTAGATTGGAAAAAGATTTCTGGCAAATGGCGTACACAGTGACCAGTGACCAGTGACCAGTTTATTCTGACTTACGACTTAGCAATTACCAACTACCAACTACCGATGACTAATTGACATTTCATCTTTTTCATGCAGTGTAGCATTTATAACCACCTTCAAAAGGAAATCATCAGTCTTAGGGTAGATGTTTCATTGGAGATCGCGCAAACGTGATGAATTTAATATTTAATAGAGTATAAATAGCTCTGTTAACAGAACGCCAAAAAATTTAGTCTAAGCGTAAGCTATGGACAACGCTCCCATTCTCGATGCTACTACGATTCTGGTTGTAGACGACGATAAACTCATGCGGCAGCACATGCGTCGAGTGATGGAACAGGCTGGATATCAGGTTGTAGAGGCACAGAATGGCGAACAGGCAATAGCGGCTTACACTCAGTTTCGTCCCAGTCTCGTATTGCTAGATGCCGTTATGCCCGTGATGGATGGGTTCGCCTGCTGTCGGCACTTGCGTAGTTTTCCTAATGGCGATAGCGTGCCAATATTAATCGTTACAAGGCTAGATGATGCAGAATCGCTCCAACTCGCTTTTGATGCAGGTGCAACTGATTTTATTACCAAACCAATTAACGACATAGTTTTACGGCAGCGAGTACGGCATTTGTTACAAGCTAGTCGGACGATGGCAGAATTACGCGCCTCTACGGACGCAGCCCAAGCATCGCGCCAACAAGTTACCAATATTTTAGAAAGTATCAGCGATGGCTTTTTTGCCTTAGATAATGAGTGGCGATTTACCTACATCAATCAACACGCCCAAGTATTTCTACAAAAAACGAGATCGGAGTTAATTGGTAAAAATATTTGGGATGAATTTCCCGAAGCAGTGGGGTCTACTTTTGACCAAGAATATCGCCAAGTCAGAGCGCAACAAATTGCAGTTGCTTTTGAAGAGTTCTATCCTCCGCTCAATACTTGGTTTGCCGTTCATGCCTATCCATCTCAAGATGGTATATCAGTATATTTTCAAAATATTAACGAGCGCAAACGTTTAGAAGCGATCGCCCGCACGCGAGAACGAGAACTGGCTGATTTTCTGGAAAATGCCAGCGTCGGCATACACTGGGTAGGAGCAGATGGAATTGTTGTCTGGGCAAACCAAGCTGAATTAAATCTGCTCGGTTACACTCGCGAAGAGTACATCGGACAACACATTGCCAAATTTCACGCCGATCGAGAAGTTATCGACGATATTCTGCAACGTCTTAACGCTGGCGAGACACTGTGCGACTACGAGGCGCGGTTGCTATGCAAAGATGGTTCTATCCGAGATGTATCGATCGGCTCTAACGTTTTTTGGAAAGACAAGCAATTTATCCACACGCGCTGCTTTACACGCGATATCACCGATCGCAAACGAGCCGAAGCCGAACTACAACGCCAAAATTTGCGATCGCAATTATTTGCCGAAATTACCCTGAAAATTCGTCAATCGCTTCAACTGGAATCGATCCTCCAAACTACCGTCAACGAAATTCAAAAGTTTCTCCGAGCAGATCGGGTGATTATTTTTCGCCTATGGTTGGATGGTTCTGGAAATGTCGTGCGAGAAGCTGTGGTCAACGACCATCCAGCGATTTTCGGACAACATATCTACGATCCTTGCTTTAGGGAGGAATACATTCAGAAATATCGACAAGGACGCATCAGCGCGATTCACGATATCGAGCAAGCAGAAATACACGCTTGCCACAAAGAACTTCTGCAACAATATGGAGTCAAAGCTAATCTCGTCGTGCCGATTTTCCTCAAGCGAGAACTCTGGGGTTTGCTGATTGCCCATCAATGTAGTAGTCCCCGCGTTTGGAGCAGTTTTGAAACCGAATTATTGCGTCAACTGAGCGACCAAATCGGTATTGCTCTCGCCCAAGCCCAAATGCTAGCCGAAGAAACCCGCTACGCGCAAGAACTTGCCCGTTCTAACGCAGAACTGCAACAGTTTGCCTCGGTTGCTTCCCACGACTTGCAAGAGCCACTACGGAAAATTCAAGCCTTTGGCAACCGCTTGAAAGCCAGTTGTGGGGATGTTCTCAACGAGCAAGGACTGGATTCCCTAGAACGAATGCAGAATGCAGCCGGACGGATGCAAACTCTGATTGACGATCTCTTAATGCTGTCCCGCGTCACGACTAAAGCGCAACCTTTTGTAACTGTCGATCTCAATCGAGTCGTAAAAGAAGTATTATCCGATCTAGAGGTGAGGATACAGCAGACTGGGGGTAAGGTGGAAGTTAGTTCCCTTCCTAAAATTGATGCCGACCCGGTACAGATGCAGCAGTTATTACAAAATCTTTTGAGTAATGCACTGAAGTTTCACAAACAAGATACGCCTCCAGTGGTTAAGCTTTTCAGCCAACTATTTGATTCCCAACACCAACCAGTTACAGATGGGGCGATCGCCACATCATGTCAAATTATGGTAGAGGATAATGGTATTGGTTTTGAGCAAAAGTATCTCGATCGGATCTTCAATGTCTTTCAACGCCTGCACAGTCGTAGTCAGTACGAGGGTACAGGCATAGGACTAGCGATTTGCCGTAAAATTGTCGAGCGACATCAGGGCAGTATTACAGCTCAAAGTAGTCCAGGGCAAGGAGCTAAATTTACGATCGCTCTGCCAATGAAACAACTCGTAGGAGATAACTCAGAGTGAAAGGGCGACGCACCACTGTCACAATTCTCATGGCTGACGATGACGAAGACGATTGCATGTTAGCAAGAGAAGCGCTGGCAGAAAGTCGCTTGGCTAACGATCTCTATCTCGTGCGCGATGGCGAGGAATTAATGGATTACTTACATCAGCGCGGTCAATATACTGACCTGAAGCTTGCCCCTCGCCCAGGGTTGATTTTACTCGATCTCAATATGCCCAAGAAAGACGGACGCGAGGCACTACGGGAAATTAAGGCAAACCCGCAGTTAAAACATATACCAGTAGTGGTATTGACAACTTCCAAAGCTGAGGAAGATATTTATCGTAGTTATGAATTAGGCGCTAACTCTTATATCACTAAACCAGTCACCTTTGCTTCCTTAGTAGAGGTCATGAGGACTATTGGCAAATACTGGTTTGAAATTGTAGAACTACCACTGCAATCGGTGGGAAACGGACATGGACACTGAGCGAGTCAAAGTACTTTTAGTTGATGACGACGAGGATGATTATGTCTTGACGCGGGACTGGTTGGCAGCAGCTCAAGGCACAACATTCGATTTAGACTGGGTAGATTCTTATGATGAGGCAATAGCGACGATCGCGCAGTGTCAACACGATATTTACTTGCTCGACTACCGCTTGGGCGATCGCAATGGTTTAGAATTGCTTCAAGCTGCCGTAGCTGAAGGTTGTGCCGCACCCATAATTTTACTCACGGGCAAAGGCGATCGCGAAATCGATATCGAGGCGATGAAGGCAGGAGCAGCCGACTATCTAGAAAAAACTCAGTTGAGCGCCCCTTTACTAGAACGTTCTATTCGCTACGCCCTCGAACGCCAGCACACTCAGCAACAAATCCGCGCCCAAGCCGAATTACTCGATGTCGCCACCGATGCCATTATTGTTAGATCGCTAGATGACAAAGTTTTATATTGGAACAAGGGAGCAGAACGTCTCTATGGTTGGCAAGCACAAGAGGCGATCGGGCAAAATCCTAACTTGTTAATCTACAACGAGAGTCTTGTCGATCAGCTGCTAGAGATTCACACAGCCTTAAAGCAAACAGACACTTGGCAAGGCGAGTTACATCAAGTCACTAAAAACGAGAAACCAATTGTCGTCTACAGTCGTTGGACGTTAGTACGCAATCGCCACGCTCAGCCTAAGTCGATTCTTGTCGTCAATACTGATATTACTGAGAAAAAACTTTTAGAAGCTCAATTTTTACGCGCTCAACGTTTGGAAAGTATCGGTACTCTTGCCAGTGGCATTGCTCATGATTTGAACAATGTCCTAGCTCCAATTCTGATGACGGCTCAGTTATTGGAATCTCAGATGCACGACGAGCGCAGTCAGCGACTTTTGCCAATCGTGATTACCAATGCCAAACGGGGTGCGGCTCTGGTCAAACAGGTACTCTCTTTTGCACGGGGTTTGGAGGGAACGTATACAAACTTACAAATCAAGCACTTAATATCAGAAATTCGCCAAGTTGCCAAACAAACCTTTCCAAAATCGATCGAGATTCAAACGAATATTGCCTCTAATTTGTGGTCTGTCTCTGGGGATGCGACTCAACTGCATCAAGTTTTAATGAATCTCTGCGTCAACGCTCGCGATGCCATGCCCAATGGTGGAATGTTAACAATTTCTGCCGAAAACTTTACAGCAGACGAACACTACGCCAGGATGAACTTGGAGGCAAAAGCTGGCTCCTACATCGTCGTTACCGTCAGAGATACAGGTCAGGGAATGTCGCTGGAAACCCAGGAAAGAATTTTTGAGCCATTTTTCACAACCAAAGAACTCGGTAAAGGCACGGGACTGGGACTATCCACTGTCATGGGTATTGTCAAAGGTCACAACGGATTTATTCAAGTTTGGAGCGAACTCGGTAGAGGCACAGAATTTCAAATCTACCTACCAGCAGTGGCAGTTGTAGAATATTATCGGCAGATAGAACAAGACACGCCCTATGGGAACGGCGAGTTGATTTTGGTTGTGGATGATGAAGCTGGCGTGCGCGAGGCAACAAAAACTTCTCTAGAGACTTTTAACTATAAAGTTGTCACTGCTAGTGACGGGATTGAGGCGATCGCCACCTACGCCGAACACCGCGATCGGATAGATTTAATCTTAATTGATATGTTAATGCCTGCAATGGACGGTATTACCACAATTCGTACTATCCAAAAACTCAATCCCCAAACTAAAATTATTGCCACTAGTGGTTTAGCCGCTCAAGACAAATTCCACGGAATCACGGACGTAGAAGTAAAAGCTTTTTTAGCCAAACCCTACACCGCCCAAGAATTATTGCAAACGATGAAGCAAGCTCTGTGTTCGCAACCAGTTGGTTGTTAGTTGTTGATGAGTGGCTAGTGGCTAGTGGCTAGCCACTGATTAATATCCGCCTAAAATTCCGCGTTTCTTTGCTTGGCGTTCTGCTAGTTGGAATAGTCCTATCCCTAGAGCAAAATATACGACTCCATTGATGAAAGCGATCGCTATGTGAGTTAAATTTAGACTTTCTCCGCGTGCCATCAAAGCTCGTAATATTCCTGCACTGGGAGTAATTGGTAATAGACTTACTAAAATTCGGGCAAATCCCGTCGATGCTTCTATGGGAGTAGATAGGAGAAATAATAAGCCAAATTGAAATATTACTTGTAATTGGCTTACCTGCTTAAATAATAAAGCTAAAGCTCCAATTATAAAAGCAATCCCATTCGCTCCCATCAATACAGTTATGAGAGGTAAAATCAAAACTGGAGGAAAATCGAGACGGCTACCAGTTAAGAGCATTATAGTTAATAAAATGCTCAAAACAAAAGCTAATTGTAACGTTATTGCTGCTAGCGAGCGAATTAAAAATACTTTGACAGCCCCGAATTGAGATAGAAAAAGTTGTTCGAGCGTGCCAGTTTGAGCTTCGTACTGAATTCTATTAGCAACGTTGCCCATAACAAATACAACTAAGCTCCAAAGCACGTAGCCAATAACTATTGAATCGAGGCGATCGCCTAATTGAAAACTCGCCCCAGCAACATAGCGAGCGCTCAAAAACAATCCGTAAAAAATTGAAACAGTAACTATAATAATACCAACAACTTCGATTGGATAGCGACGTTGTAAAATCCAAGTTCGTTTCAATTCAGCAAAAAATAACTCAATCATTAATATTATTACCTTGTTTCACAATCTGTAAAAATACTTCTGTTAAATTAGCTTGTTTTTTGACCACAGATTGAATTGGCAAAGGCTGGAGAATAGCAAAAACTTTATAGAGCAATTCCGGGCGATCGATGTAAATAAATTTTCTGGTTTCAATCTCTAAACCAATTGTTTCTAATTCTATCATTCTTGTTTCATCTAAAGCGGCTTCCATTTCAATTTTGTAAGCTGTACCAGAAAATTGTTGAATCAATTTTTGTGTGGGTGCTTCTGCCAAAATCTCGCCTTTTTGAATAATGGCAATTCGGTCTGATAAAATTTCTGCGATTTGTAATTGGTGAGTTGTCAGTAAGATAGCACAACCAGTGGCAGCAATTTCGCGGACGAGAATTTTTACATCCTCAGTTGCTTCTACATCTAATCCTAAAGTTGGTTCATCTAATAATAAAAGTTTGGGACGATGAACTAAAGCTACAGCAAATGCTAATTTCTGTTGCATTCCGCGTGAAAGTTGCTCTACAGGAGTATGTCGCTTGGCTGACAAGTCAAATCTTTCTAAAAGATCTCTTCCGGCAAAACGTGCTTCGCGTCGAGTTAGTCCTTTTAATACGCCAAAATATTCTAAATTTTCTTCTGGAGTCAATCGCCAGTAAAGGTTGCGATTTCCTTCTAAAACTGCACCCAGGTTTTGTAACGCTGAAGCATTGCTTTGAGGATCTTTACCTACAATTCTCACCGAACCAGAATCAGGCTGAATTAAACCCGCCATCATTTTGATACTAGTTGTTTTACCTGCACCATTGGGACCAAGAAAAGCTAAGATCTCTCCTGGGTAGATGGTTAAGGAAACATCCTTCACTGCTGGTACATTTTGTTTGTTCCGGCGGAAAGTTTTTTTGAGATTATACGCTTCTAAGGCTTTCATAAAAAATTAGTGTGTAGGGTGGGCATTGCCCACCTTACAATTGATATTAAAAACTTTTCAAAATTCGATCTTCAGTAGCATAGTCGAGTAATTCTTTTCCAGTCCACGGAGAAATTTCTGTTGGTGGATGCGATCGCTGCCAGTCAATTGTTGTTTCTAGTGCCTGCTCTAGCGTGACGACTTCGCTATAACCGAGTTCCTGCCGAATGCGGCTGGTATCTACCAGCCAGTGCTGAGCCGTGTTGTATGGTAGGTTCCAGTCTGTCGGTAAAGATTCTGTGGCAACAGTTACGATTTTGCCTTGCCAGCCTGCGACTTGTCCAACTCTGCTCAGTCGTTCTGCCTCAGTTAAAACTTCTGCATCTGCAACATGATAAATACGTCCCTTGGCACGTTCGTTTGTGGCTGCCAAAGCGATCGCGTAAGCAACATTCTCTACATACCCGTAGGAACCGCGCCATTGAGCTATACTTTCTGGCAAGGCGATCGCCGGACGGTCTTCATCCATTCGCTTTAAGTAGGGGAATAGACGGTTGAGAGGATCTTGCATCCCGTAAACCATTGGCAACCGTACAATTGTACCAGTTAAATCGGCAGAATTCATCACTACCCGTTCGACCAAAATCTTTTCATAATCTGCCGGAGCGTTCAGCGGTCTTTCAGCCATTTCCCGAAATAAGTGTAGTTGCTGGCGCAAGGCTGAATTTTCAGTTAGGGGAACCGACTCAACTGGAGTCGATTCAATTTGTAGAAACACCGCATAAGCGCGATAGACATCCATACTACTAATAGCAACAACGCGCTCTGCGATACCCTGAAATATATTCATCAACGCGATCGCATCTGCCTCAGTATAGGGAAACATATCGACGACAACTTGAGGCGAAAGACGCTCGAATTCGCTTTTCATCTGGGTAAGCTCGGAGCGATCGCCTAGTAAATGTCGTATACCGTTGGGTAACTCTGCTACTGTTTTTCCTCGATGGAAAACAGTGACTTCATGTCCCATTGCGGACAATTGCCTGACTACAGAAGGACCAATAAAATTTGTTCCTCCAACAACTAAAATTTTCATATTTACTCCTTGACGGGAAAGTCAAAAGTTAAAAGGCAAAATAAATTATTACCAATGACCAATGACCAATGACCAATCAATTACGCAGTCAACTTTTGAATAATATTGTCAATCAATCCATACTCTTTTGCTGCTTCAGCGTTGAGATAAAATTCTCGTTCTGTATCGAGTTTAATTTGTTCTATTGAACGAGTAGTATTAGTAGCAAGTATACTATCAACTGTTTCTCTTAAACGGACAATTTCTCTAGCTGCAACTTCAATATCGCTTATTTTTCCTTGAGCGTTACCTAATGGCTGTGCGATCGCAATTCGGGCATTTGGTAAAGCCGATCTTTTTCCTTTTGTGCCGGAAGAAAGTAATAATGCAGCCATTCCCTTTGCTGTGCCAATACAGACGGTACAAATATCCGCCTGAATTTGAGTCATTGTATCGTAAACAGTCAATGCAGCCGTAACTGAACCACCTAAACTATTGATATATAGAAAAATATCCCGTCCTGAATCTTCCGTATCGAGAAATAGCATCTGTACCACAATTGAATTAGCTATTTCTTCTGTAATGTCACCTCTCAAAAAGATAACTCTTCTAGCTAACAAGCCAGAGTAAATATCAAAATAGCTCTCTCCATATCCTGAAGTTTGAGGAATAAAAGGAATGCTTGACTGTTCGGAAAAACTCATCTTTATAGCCTCCTAATTCAAACTAAAACCTTGCGCCAAGGCATATAGTTATAACTCCACATTTATAATTTTTTGAGCGAGGATGAGAGTAAAAAAGTAGAATTTAGTTACTCCTTACTATCAAAAAAGCTCGCCAAAACATTTGGTAGTCGATCGAGCTTGTCATTCCAACCACCGTTCAGCAAAGAATGGAGAATAACGCTTTCTAAAATTTGAACAACACCAGTATGCGTAGGTAAAAATGGAGAACTTGGAGCGATCGCCTCTACAGCTTGAGTCACTGCATCGAAATCCCTCAACCCCCTTGAGAAGGGGGCATCTGTCCCCCCCTTGTTAATGGGATCTAGGGAAGATCGAGATCTCTGGTTGCAAGTGCGTACCTCCTGTAACTGAGGTGTTGCGTAATTTAACTCACGGTGTTCTAGCTGAAGTTGCGTCCCGCCATCAACAGGTGTCAGCGTCCAAGTCACAATCGAAGGCTGACTCATGTAACTGTCCTGCCAAGTGTAAGAAAGTCGTTTTGGTGGATCGATTTCTAAAACTTCGCAGCAGATAACACCATCTAAACCTGGGAGGGAATGAGTGCGAAATTGAAATTTGTGACCGATATGCGGCTCAAAATCATTATCCATTAACCATGTGGCAAGCGATCGCCTCTCGGTGAGTCCCCGCCAGACTTGCTGGGGTGAGTAAGGATAGAAAACTTTAGTTTTTAATCCTCTGAGCATGGGTTATCCTCCAAATATGCACCGAGAGCGGCTAATTTCTCTTGCCAAAACTGTTCGTAATGCGACACCCACTCCGACACTTGTTTTAAAGGTGTAGGATTTAACTGATAGAGGCGCTGCCGTCCTTCCCGCCGTTGGGTAACTAAGCCAACTTCACACAACACCTGCAAATGCTGAGAAATGGCTGGTAGAGACATGGCAAAAGGTTCAGCCAGTTGTTTGACTGGTTGTTCGCCGTCACGCAACCGATCCAGCAATGCTCGTCGCGTTGGATCGGCGATCGCCTGAAAAATATCTTCCCCCGCAGCGGGTCTACTCATACATAATTAAGCAAAAGCTTAAATATAGAATATATAAGCTTTTGCTTAAATGTCAAGGCGATGGCAGTGCAGAATTTTGTGTCTGGCGATTGCAAGTTGTGACTAAACAGACAAAACCCATCTGCACGGGTGAAAGGTAAAACCAAGACTTTGAATTGCTGATGCTTGCTGCTTTAGTTCGCAAGCCTTGACTTTATCTAAGTAAAAATTCGGATAAATCAGGTAATTTAAAAAGGAAAGAAAAGGAAAAGAACAACACGTTTTTCTTCCTTTTACCTGCTGCATTTTCATACCAGCCTCTTATTTAACTCAAAAACTATATTTAAATTTTTAATGGTTTTTAATGGCTTTCATCTACTCTTTTTAAACAATTGTTTACCTGAGAATTTTGAAATAAGCCTTATATTGTTCTTATTTGTTTGCTCGGCTGGAGATATAAAGCATGAAAGAAGACGATCTGCTAGTCGAAAAAATTTACCAGCAAGCTAGAGCCGATGAATTTGTCTGGCAGAAAGCGAAAACTTTAGGTATGTCGCGCAAGAAATTCCTGCAATTTATGACTGTCGGTGCGGGAATAGCAATTGGTAGCGGTTTACCACGCTTACGCTTAGAAGAACCCGCTCTGGCTGCTGGGGAGGTAGCGAAACCAGTTCCTCCAGAACTTTTTTACGATTACAAAGGCATTCAACAAGAAATGCGTTGGGAAGCCATGTACGACCGAGGCTATCTAGTTCCCAACGAGCTGTTCTACGTCCGCAACCACACGGCTACACCTAAAATCGATCGAAAAACATGGCGCTTGCGGGTTGAGGGATCTGGGGTTTCTCGTCCGAGAGAGTTTACTTACGACGAACTCCTTTCTCTGCCGTCAATCTCGGTAATTCGAGCGCTAGAGTGCGCTGGTAACGGTCGCAGCTTTTTTGAATCCGTCCAGGGAAAAAAAGCCGACGGAGCGCCGTGGAAACTGGGCGCGATCGGTGTAGCCGAATGGACAGGCGTACCTCTGCGGGAGGTTCTGCAACTTGCAGGAGTCAAACGCACTGCAAAAGACGTAATGCCAGAAGGATTAGACGAAAAGAAAGTTCGCCGTCCGATGTCCCTGGCGAAGGCATTAGAGGAAGATACATTGCTCGTCTATGCGATGAACGGGCAAACTCTACCAGCCGACCACGGTTTCCCCATCCGTGCCTTCGTTCCAGGCTGGCTGGGTGCGGCTAGCATCAAATGGGTAGGGCGGATTGAAGTTTCAGAAAAACCTCTGTTTTCCACTTGGAACACGGAAAGTTATGTCTTAATCGGCTCCGACTATCAACCCAATCCCCCTGCTAAAGGCACGATTATCACGGCGCAAAATATCAAAAGTGCTTTCGAGCTAGCGTGGGATGCCAAGATGTCTGCAGGAGAACATTTATTGCGAGGGCGTTCTTGGTCTGCTGGTGGTAAAATTGCCAAAGTTGAAGTAAGCCTTGACGGTGGCAAGACCTGGCAAGCGGCACGACTCCGAGAACCTAACCTTGATGGAGCTTGGGTGAGATGGGATGTAGATTGGAATGCTCGTCCTGGCAAATATCAGCTTCAAGCAAAGGCTACAGATACTAAAGGCAATGCCCAACCTACTTCAGTGCCTTTCAATGCCAAAGGCTACTTGTACAATGCGGTTGTCAGCCATCCCGTGACTGTGAGTTGAGGAGAGAATATTTGCAAGTCGCATGCCGACTTGCAAATATGTTTTGCAAAAAAGTTTTAATGAATTGCTGCAAATCCAGCTTTTTCTACAATTTGCTGTCCTTCGTGGGAAAGTAACAAGTTGGTGTAAGCAACTCCTGCTTGTTCGTCAGGAGTGCGGTCGCGGCGAATGACGATAAATAGACGGCGAGTAATAGGATAAGAGCCATCGCGCAAGGCAGCAACATTAACGAGATTGCCTGCAACAGGGGAGACGTAATTTTTAGAACTACCTCTAGCTACGCCCAACAGATGAATCGATCGCTGTCCGACAGCAATAGAAGCCGAACTGTAAGAGATCGCCCCCGGGGTAGCAGCAACTCTTCGCATGGCTGTGGTGTAGTCGCGCACGATCTTGACATTACGACCCAAATTGTTGACGCGATCGCTCAGCAGTAATTTGAGCGAAGCGTGAACCTTGGGGTCTTGAGAAATAGGCGCGATCGCGCGATCGGGTCCCCCTAGCTGTTTCCAGTTAGTCACTTTGCCCAGGAAAATATCTTGAAGTTGTTTCACCGACAGTCCAGGTAAGGGAATATTGCGGTGGGTAAAAAATACAATGCCATCAATTGCCACTGGCACTTGTTGCAGAGTAAAGTTACGTTCTTTGGCTTTGCGATACTCTGCATCTGATACAGAGCGACCATTTTGAGCAAAACTGAGTTCGCCATCAAGCAACATACCGATCCCCGTACTACAACCTGGCGGAACGTTAACGGGTGGTTCGGTGTAGCGTAAATGGAACTTTGGATACCCTTTGGCAATACTGGAGTGCATTCCGTGGGCAGTCATAGCAGCAAAACAGGTTGCGCCGCCATAATTAAACACACCTGTAGGAACGTTAGGAACATCCTGCATCGACGCATAGGTTTGAATATCCGCCGTATTGGATGCTGTTGCTGGAGGCTGTTTTGTTAGAGGTTGTTGTGTGGGCGTAACAACTGCACTCGGTTTATCTTTCAAAGTAGCAGTTGTATGACTTCTGTAGAACCAATACATCCCACCCGTTCCCAACAATAACGCAATCAGTGGTATGACCGACCAGGGAAAAGCAGACGAGTTTTTAGTTTGAGAATTTTTGGCGGACTCGGTAAAACTGCGGTTGAGAGTGGAGTGGCAACGCTGACAGCGATCGGCATTACTAGGATTATTATCGTAACCGCAGATAGGGCAAATGATTTTAGTTTGATGAACTTTCATAAGAAAGGTGGTGCGTGGTTCACAAGTCACAAGTTACTGACAACTTTGAAGAGACGTTACATGTAACGTCTCTACACTGATAACTGATAACTGACTTCTAGTGGCGAATTCTTTCTCGTTCTCCCGACTCTAAACCGTTGTTACTGCGTCGCTTGCGACCGAGTACGCTTAAGGAAATTAAACGGTAGAGCAAAATTGTACCTAAACCCCAAATGCCATTGAGAATTAAAGCTGTAGCAATACCGTTGGGTTGCCAGCCACCACCGACGGGTTCCCCTCTTAGGGGCATGGCAATGAACCAGCTGACAAGACTAGGGGCGATCGCGCCAAACAGCAGTGCTGTCCCCCAAATTCCCAACCCTTGCCGAAAGAAAGAAACAAATAAAACCAATACAATTCCCCAAACTCCACCCCAAAAGGCGAGAGACCAGACGCGGGGAATGCCGAAAGGTTGTGTTGCTTTAATTGTATAAGCTGTTAATTTAGCAGGTGCAAAACCAATACTATGTAGCAACAAGAGCGCCAGTTGATGAAATAGTAAAACTGATACAAATCCAGCTACAAAAGCGAGAATCAAACGGGGTAAAGGATGATTTTGCGACATAATGCACCTAATTTTATTTATGTAAATTTTATAGGAAGCAGGGAGCAGGGAGTAGGGAGCAGTGACCAGTAATTTCTCCTCAGCTCTCTTTGCCCCACACCCCACACCCTATTTACTACTAGCCACCAGCCACCAGCCACTAGTCACTCACTCCTCATTCCTCACCGAATCGGTACATAACCCGCTCGATCGACGAGTTTTTGACCTTCTGTGGATAGCAGCAGTTTAGCGTAGGCTCTTCCAGCCACTTCATCTAAACTGCCATCCTCGCGATAAACTACGAAGATCCGGCGAATCAGTGGATAGGAACCGTCAAGCAGGGCTTGCTGGTTCACCGTACCATCGGGAGCGACAGCAGGAATATAGTTATGCGATCGCCCCTTTGCCAAGCCGAGTGGTTCGATTGTCTGTTGACCGACTACTAAAGCCTGAGCGCCGTAGCCGATGCCTCCTGGCATTGCAGCAACTTTGCGAATTGCACTAGTAGTATCGCGGACGATTTGTACATTTTTACCAAACCGCCGTTGGGAACTCGGCATTCCTTGCAACAGAAAACTCGTAGACGCTTTCGCATCGGGGTCTTGACTGACAGGAACAATTGGTAGATTCGATCCTCCCAGTTGTCGCCAATTCTTGATTTTGCCACTGTAAATCTCTTGGATTTGACCCAAGGATATACCAGATAACTTCACCCCAGGATGGCTGTAGAAGGCAATACCTCCTAGCGCTACGGGAACCTGTTTGAGAGTGTAACCGCGCGATCGCACTATATTGTATTCCGATTGCTGAATGGGTCGAAAGGATTCGGAGAAACTAATTTCTCCATTAGCCGTCATTTCAATACCCTTGCCAGAGTCGGGCGGGACGTTGAGCGGATCGGTATACAGTAGGCGAAATTTTGGATGGGCGCGGGTAATTTCACTTTGTATGTTCTTGGCACGCAACGCGGCTGAAGCCATAGCGCCGCCATAGAGAAAAACTCCTTCAGGAACATCAGGGACATCCTGTAAGGAGTTATAAAGCTGCCATTCTTTCGGAAAATTAGCTTGAGATGCTAGTGGTTGAGATGAGGGAGGCGTTGGCGGTTGACTGTTCCGCCAGAGAACAAATAACCCTAGTGTGACTAATAGCAGTCCTGCTAAAGGTATGACTGACCAGGAAATGCTATTACGCCTCGATGGAGAATCGCGATCGCCTCCATCAGCAGATTGACTACGGAGGCGAGAGTTACAATTCAGACAGTGAGTAGCTGTAAAAGGGTTATCGTCGTAACCACATTGAGGACAGACAACCCGACGATTAGAACTGATTTGATTCATGACGTTTCCCAATTTGTGAGGGATCGATCTTAATAGAGTAGACGACAACTACTTAGTTAAGAAAGATACATTATCCTCCTTGGGTAAACTGTCCGATAATACTCGGTAAGGCTTGGCAGAAGAAAAAACCGAAAAACACGACTGAGAGTAAAACGATCGCCTCTCGCCATAGCGGCGATCGCAATTCGGCAGGGAGAAATTTGCGATTGACATAGAGAGCGTGCAAACCTAAAAAGACAAAATTTAAGCCTGCAATGTTCGCACTCAGGAGAATTAAGAAAAAAGGCTCGATCCCTGATAAGAGAATAAAAACTCCCCACAGAGTAAACAAAGAGAGGATGCTGTAGTAAACAAAACGAATATCTCCCCCTCGCCAAGCGCGAATGTGGCTGCTGCCCGACCACACCATATCTGTCACCATACGGGCAAAAACATCAGTGATGCCAAGTTGGGTACTGTAGAGAATCCAAAAGCCTACCAACAGAGTAATAAACCACATAATGCTGGTAGTATCTTCCCGCGATAGGTATTGAGCTTGATAGACCGCGATCGCAAATTGGTTGTCAAAGCGAGTTCCAGGCGGAATAAACTGCAAAGTCAACAAGGCTGGTAGTCCCATTCCTAAGAAACATCCCAGCACCCACACACCATATTGGTCGGTAATGGCATACTTCCACCATTCACGCCAACGCTTCTTGTTTTCGGTGGTTAAGGGAAAGACTTTACCCGTGGGAGTCAGAGACATACGGCGACCGCCAATCAGTGCCGGAATGTATCCCACTACGCCCCCCATGCCCAATCCCTTATCGCGAAACCAGTTACTCAGCGTTCCATTTAAGACTCCTCCCGCACCAGCAAAAGCCGCAAAGCCTCCCACTTTCAGCCAATCAACATTAGGCGGAATCGTGCCGAAGCGGAGAAAACCCGTTGCCGCTCGACCCCAAGTCTCGGGTGTAGTAAAACCCAGGGCAATGACAATTAAGAACAGGAGGATTGCCCCAACAAAAAACCATTGCACGACTTCCATCGTCCGCTCAATTTTGGCTCCAAAAGCAACGATCGCCACTGTAGATAGGAACCAGAATAAACCAAATGCTTTAATCGTTTCTGCGTGTTCCGGTCCAGGAATATCGCCGACAAACATCGCAGTCAGAGCCGTAGCCGCCGAAGAAGCCCACCCAGGCCATCCTAGTTGCAAAAACGCCAGGACAGAATAAAAAATTGCCCAGAAGCGGGGTCCTGGTTTAGTCCGCATGAAACCCGTATAGATCGGTTCGCCCGTATACAGGGTGTAGCGGATAAACTCCATGTTCATGAGGACTTGGAGAATAATCGAAGTCGTGGCAATCCACAACATAAAACCACCATACTGAGCCGTCACCGCTGGACCCAGTAGCCATTCGCCGCTTCCAATCGAAGTCCCCAAGAGAATGGCTCCAGGTCCAATCAGAGCGATCGCATTATTAAAACTAAATGGCGGCGGTGCGGGGAGATCGGCAACTTCCCAGGGTGGAAGTTCGCCCGCCGAGATTTTAGAACGAGTGGCGATCGCCTCAGTTCCTCTTTCAGTTGCGGTTGGATCGATCGCTCTATAAATAACTCCTGGGGTATCCACTACATTTGGCTCCACCTCCTCCGAAGAGCGCCATCCTAAAATTCGTAGTCCCAGATAAACTAAATAGCCAACAACGATCCCAGCAGCCAACCAGCCATACAAACCCAACCAGAAAGTGACATCAGCAAGAATTTGTATTCCGTTGCGAACGAGCGTAATGATAAAACCCAGTACCAAGACTGCCGTAGCTACATATATGGCATACTTGGTAGCTGGGTCGCGTACTTTATACATAAGCAGCCACAAATAGCTACACAATCCTCTTAATATATCTGGATTGCTAGCAGATAGAAGTTAAATCTAGTTAAAAGTGTGTGGAGAGAATTCGGAATTGGTGATTTGGTAATGGGTAATGGGTAATGGGTAGTTGGTAAAATTCTTCTTTCTTGTTCCCCTTGTCCCCCTTGTCCCGACTCCCTCCGGTCGCGGGGAAGAGCGAGTTCTTCCTTGTCCCCCTTGTCCCGACTCCCTAACCCCTAATCGCATTAATTGCACTTTTAGCAACACCAGCGATCGCGGAGTCAGTAGCTTTTGGTAGGTGGTAGTATTTTCCTCCCGCAGTTTGAGCTAGTTCTTTAGCAAAACCTGTAGAGATAAATTTATTTTCAGTATCGATGACTAACAGCTGTATTCCCAATCCGCGAATTCTAGCGGCGATTTCCAGTAGTTCTTTCTTGATATCGGGCTTTTCTCCCTCTGGTAAAGGTTCGCCTAGCGATCGCGCCAGAGAAATATTCCCCCGTCCATCGGTAATTGCGACAATGACCACTTGTCCGATATCTCCCGCCATTTGAGCATTCATACCCACCCGTACCGCTTGTGTTAAACCATGCGCTAGGGGCGAACCGCCACCACAAGGCAACAACTCCAATCGTTTCCGCGCCAAAGCGATCGAACGGGTAGGAGGCAACAACACCTCTGCCTGTTCGCCCCGAAACGGGATCAACGCCACTTGGTCGCGATTTTCATACGCTTCTGTCAAGAGTTGAAAAACTGCCCCCTTAGCTGATTGCATTCGATTCAACGCCATCGAGCCAGAAGCATCAACCACAAACACGATCAACGCTCCCGCTTTGCGGACGAGCCGCTTCGATCGAATATCTCCCTGCTCGACGAAAACTCTTTTTTGTGGGGAATTGGTAGTTGGTTGTTGGTAGTTGGTAGTTGGTAGTTGGTTGTTGGTTGTCGCTCCCTCAGCTCCCTTAGCTCTCTTCCCCCTGCTCCCTGCTCCCTGGCGTTCGCGCCTCGCCTTCTGATAGGGTGCAGCTGCTCTTAACGTGGCATCTACTGCAATTCGTCGCACGGGACCTTTGGGTAACATCGGTTTGACGTATCGTCCCCGATCTTCGGAGAAAATTAAACTGCGACTGCCGGACTTCCCCCGCCGCTGTGCCATCTGTGCGAAGTAAAGCACGCTGTCGTCGAGAATTACACCTTCGGCATCAAAGACAAATTCTTCAGGAATGTTGGGCGGTGTTTGCTCGTTTTCAGGTTCTTCCTGTTCGTCCTTCTCTTCCTGCTCCTCCTGTTCCTGGTTAGACTCATCTTCGGTTTCGTCTTGGTTTTGGGGTGGTGGAGGTGGCGGGGGTGGTGCTTCGGGTGGAGTTTGTACGACTGTTGCTCTCGGGACGATGACTAATTCTACGGCGCGACGCAAATCTTCGGCTGTAACTGTGGTTCTGCCTTCTAAAGCGGCGGCGGCTTTGGCGACTCGCACGGCGTAGAGTTCGGCGCGGTGTCCCTGGACTCTAGCGCGTACCGCTTCATCGACTAAATAGGCAATTTGCTCGTGGGTAATTTGTACGTCTTTGAGCCATTCTCGCGCCAAGATAATTTGAGTTTTGAGATTGTCGAGATCTTCGGCGTATTGCTGGAGAAACTGCTGCGGTGAGGTGGTGTAAGCGATCGCCTGTTCTACTGCTTGGACTCGTTCGTCTAGACCTAGCACGCTATCCGCAGAAAGAGCGATCGCGATGCGATCGAGCAGGTGTTCCCGTAACGCTCCTTCTTCTGGGTTATACGTAGCGATAAATAAAGGCTGACAGGGATGCCCAACACTAATTCCTTCCCGTTCGATTTGGTTGCGTCCCTCGGTTAAAACCATCAGCAGTTGGTTGCTAATACTGTCGTCGAGTAGGTTAATTTCATCGACATACAACACGCCACGATGGGCAAGCGCCAGTAGTCCTGGTTGAAATACGGTTTCTCCCTGTTTGACCGATTGTTCTACATCCACCGAACCTAAAAGTCGGTCTTCTGTCACGCCTAAAGGAATTTGTACGAATGGTGCGGGAATCACTTCTGTAGGGGCGCACAGCTGTGCGCCCCTACTTAGTTCGTCGTCCCATTCTTCAGGGCGATTGGGATCGCAGTTACAAAAAGAACCTTTAACAACTTCAATCGGCGGTAAAAGGGTATGAATTGCCCGCGCCATGACTGATTTTGCCGTACCGCGACGACCTGCGATCGCGACTCCTCCCAAACCAGGATCGACGGCTGCTAGCAGCAGGGCTATTTTAATGGCTTCTTGTCCCACAACAGCAGTTAAGGGAAAACTGGTAACGGTTGCAGTAGACGACGCAGGCATGGTTTCAATCTTTGAGCTTCCAGCCTTCTAGCATATCAATTCTTTGTCCCTTACTGAAAATATGACAGTTGACAGTTAACGGTTCAAATTTCTTATAGCTGGTAGAGTGCGTTAATTAACGCACTCTACGAATCTGCTACTTTCTTATAGCGTGCGACTGGCTGTCTCGACTACCGTGTCATAATCTACGTAAGCTTCTACCAACGTGCCTGGTTTTACGGTGATATTTTTGCCTTTAATAAATACGCCAAATACGCTGACAAGTGCTGCCACAGCTACCATAGTTGCACCCCGACCTTTACCATTTTTCTCCACGGTCGATCGCAACGGAATTTTAGTACCATCCACTGCTTCAATTTCTTCCACAGTAAAGTTTAATTGTCCTTTTTTACCAAACATGCGAGCGCGTTTTGCTTCAGTCACTTTCCCAGTCGCCCGCGCTCCTTTTTTAATCAAAATTTCTTTAGTTGGTGAGAGGACATTTGTTGCTGCATAGTAAACAACAATATCTCCCTCTTGGGCTGTCTTTGAGCTAAGTTCTTCAGCTAGTTCTAATTGCAGTTTAGTTCCTGACGCTAATGTTAGCTTTTTCGCCATGAGCATTTGCGATCGCTCTAATTTTAGCTCTGAGTTCCGCAGTTTTAGTGGTTCCGAGCCTGCTGGAGCTAGCCAGATTGTTTGCAATAGTAAGATAAGTCCAAAAGATAAATAACGACGGTTAGGTTTCATTTTTTGAGTTCCTCATGCTTTTTTATAGCAACCTAGTCAATTAAAATATGCTCTATACTTAAGCGATTAGAGCATACTTTAATAGCTACACCCATAATTAAATAACGGCTCGCTTTAACTATGTAGCTTCATTTCTTCTGTAGTTACACTCAGAACGGCATAAATACTTTTGCCTATTTCTGCTAAGCGATCGCAATTATTAATTTAGAAAATTCTGAGGAAAATTGGCTTAACCATAGAAAGTTTTAGCAATTGTCTAATATTTCTTAATTAAGAATAATTAAAATAAGATGATTTCAGCTTAATAGTCAAAAATAATAAATGACAAATAGCCGAGCGCGGAATATTATTTTGTTTTAACTTTGAGCGGAAAAGTCACTGTAAATGTCGAGCCAACTCCAACCTCAGAGACTAATTCAATCTTTCCCTGCAACAGCTTGACTAAGCGCGAAACGATCGCCAGCCCCAAACCCGTGCTGTTGGGTGTGGCGATCGTTCCGGCTTGAAAATAGGGTTCAAACACGCGCTGCTGTGCTTCTGGCGCAATTCCCACGCCTGTATCGGTGACTGCGATCGCCCATCGTTCGCGATCGATCGTCCAACATTTCACCGAAATCTTTCCATCTAGCGTGTAGCGAATCGCATTACTAATCAGATTTGTCACAATTTGCTGCAATCGTAACGAATCCGTGACAACTTCTTTGGGGGCTGAATCTAAATCGAGGATCAATTTGAGTTCCTTCGCTTGTGCCGCAGGTTGCATCATAGCAACAAGCTCGCTTACTAACCCGCGAATCTCGACTGTTGCAGGCTGGAGTTGCATTTGCCCTGCTTCATATCGCGAGATTTCTAAAGCATCGTTAATCAGGTGTAATAAATGCCTACCACCGCTCAACACCCGTTCGATATGATCTATATTGGCGTAGCTATCTTTTACCTCAACTCTGTCTTTCCGCTGTAGGCGCAAAAATAAATCGGCATAGCCAATGATTGAAGTCAAAGGGGTTTTCAGTTCGTGGGCGAGATGAGAGAGATTTTCGCGATTTGCCCGCACCAGCCGCGTTAATTCTTGATTGTTGAGTGTCAGTTGACTTTGTAGCTGTTGTAGTTCTGTCAATCGTTGTTCGGTGTAGCTTTTAAAGCAGCGGGCGATCGCTTCATCAATGACAGTATCAATTAACCGAAAAGCACGAATCACCTCTAACGCTGAGCTTGTCTGTAAGCTTGTCTCAATGGTAGAGAAGATAACATGACGCAGAATTCGATACTCTCGGGCAATTTCCCCAGCCTCAAATCCTTGTTCTGCCCTGATGACACCGTGTTCTAAACTCACCTCTACTAGTGTCTTCAAATCGCTATCTTGTGATTGAGAAAGCACTGTTGCCATTGCTTGAATCACGCGCGGTATGCTATCTTGCAAAGACTTGTACGGCAGTTCGTTAGCTGTTTCAATTTGGTTATCTGCACGAATGGCAGCAATCCAGTCCTTCAAAATCGTATCGCTTTTATCGAGCAGCAGTTGACTGAAATCTTGCATCACTTCAAGCACGCATAAAGATAGGCATGGCAATCTTCAGTTTATCGGAACTTGCCAGATGGTGGAAACACTCTATTGTTCGATACTTCAGCAAGCGATGCTATGGTGCGAGTTCGCAAGTGGTTCGTCCGCATTTCTGCCCCGTAGAGATAGCTGAAAAGCTTTTCGACACCAATAGCGGCTCGATTCATCTACTGAAGATTTTGGCATGATGCTGTTGTAATTGTCTGCAAAAATTGAACGCTATCCGAAATAATTTGACGAATTTGAGTAAGAATGTTAAATTTCTCTTCAATAGTTTGAAAACAGTTAGCCTAATCCAGTGGTGTTTGTGTTGAGGAGTTCAAAACTTTAGTAAAACTGGAGCGGAGGAACCAAAATCTGGGGCTTATCTGGTTCAAAGATGAATTAGCAAGAACGAGTATCGAGTTCAGAGCTTCATACTTCATCCTTGACAAGAAGAACATCTCTCAGTTCTAGCCCGTCAGCTAACTCCGTAGGCGTTGAGAGGAGACTGAAATAAGCAACATTATCAATAATGTTCTGCTTGGTTCAGCTTCCAAGGCTCGTACTGTTAAGCCTGTTGTACCTGCACTTGAAGAGACTGAAAAATAGCAGATGAAAATCCCACAAAGATCGCTGGTAAAAATAAAGCAATTCGCCTTGAAGAATTGTCAGGCGCGCAATGCCCACTCTACTACGCTTGAATTTCAAGCATCAAATAGAACTGCTATAGTTTCGGAATCACAAATAGATGCGATCGCTTCATTACCTTAGCCGTATGTAGCTAGCTACCAATAAATATCAAGCGCATTAGTAGGGTTTTGCATGGATGTAAAGCTCTACAACTTTGGCTAAAATAATTAATAATCAAACTAGTAGTAATCATATGGAAAACTGGCAGGCGATCGCTAGCACTATTACTTTCCTTAGTGTCATCTTTTTCGTGATGACAGAATGGATACACTTGACTATCGCGGCATTTTTAGGAGCATTAATTCTTGTTTTTACAAATGTGCTAACGCTAAATGAAGCAATTGGCTATATTGGTAATAGCTACTCTACTATTGCTTTGTTTTTTGGCGTAATGGTGTTGGTAAGAGCATTTGAACCTACAAAAGTTTTTGAATACTTAGCCACCCAAATTGTAATTTTAGCTAAAGGACAAGGCAAGCGCTTGCTACTGGGAATTGTGGCAATTACAACTCCAATTTGCGCTTTTTTGCCCAATGCTACAACAGTTATGTTACTAGCACCGCTGATTCCTCCGATTGCTGAGGAAGTAGGGGTAAACTTTGTACCGCTACTCATTTTAATGGTATTCGTAGCCAACAGTGCCGGATTACTAACATTGGTAGGAGATCCAGCTACATTTATTGTCGGAGATGCCGTAAACGTCAGCTTTATTGATTACCTCTCGCGCCTCAGTTTAGGTGGAGTTATTGCAGTTATTACTGTGATTGCAATGCTACCATTTCTATTTCGTAAAATTTGGCATAAAGATTTAGAAGATTTAGAACATCTCCCCCATCCAAAAATCAATCATCCTCAAGTTTTAACATTAGGAATTGTTTTGATTGCTGGTGTTTTGATATTCTTTGTTATTGGGGAAATGTTACCAATTCCAATTTCTCCTGCTGCGGTAGCTTTATTAGGTGCAGCTTTAGCCTTGTTACTGTCGCATCATAGCAAAATTGATACAGTTAATAATATTTTGCGAGATGTCGATTGGAGTACGTTAATATTTTTTATGTCCATTTTTGTCTTAATTGGTGGACTAGAGAAAACTGGAGTCGTGACTAGCCTTTCTGGTGTTTTAGCAGTCATTTTAGGGAAAAATATTGCTTTAGGTTCGCTAGCGTTACTCTTCTTTGTTGGTATAGTCTCAAGCGTCGTGCCAAACATTCCTTTGGTTGTGGCAATGGTTCCGTTACTCAAACAGTATGTAGTCAATATTGGTTTAGCATCACCAGCGATCTTAGATAAAAGTTTTACAGGAGATTTACCAGCAGAAGTCTTACCTCTGTTTTACGCCATGATGTTTGGTGCAACGTTAGGTGGAAATGGAACTTTAGTGGGGGCTTCTTCTAATATAGTTGCTGCCGGAATTGCCGAACAACACGGGCGGCGAATTTCATTTAAAACCTTTCTTAAATATGGTTTGCCCGTGATGGCAGTTCAATTAATAACTGCTGCTATATACGTTACAATTCGGTTTTTGATTTAATTGGTCATTTGTCATTTGCGATTTGCGATCGCCACTCAAAAAACTCTAATCGCCGCCTTACTAATTACCAAATAAATACATATATCTATAGAATGATTGACGGTAGAGAAATAGTGATGATATCTTAGGACAGTTAGAGTAAGTCAGCCTAATTTAGTCTTTCATCTGCATATAGATGACACTAAAGCGGAGGAACCAATTTAAGGGGCTTATCTTAGATTTAAGAGGGACATCTCTCAGTCCTAGCCCGTCAGCTAACTTCGTAGGCATTGAGAGGAGACTGAAGAGTAAGCATTATTTCATTAATGTTCTGAACTCATCAGTGTTCCTATCTGGTACTACTCGATTTTACGTACCTGCGATCGACTCTGAGGAGTATCAATATGATATTTCAGTTAAATCTTGCTACTCTAGCAGTAGCCGGACAAGCTGCGTGGAAAAGGGTTAGACCGATTGTTGTCAGGGATGCTGTTCTGTTACCTGCCGCTGGTTTCTTAGGCATCATTATTTTGTGGTGGGCGATCGCTCTTGTCAATCCCGAATTAATGCCTACTCCACCACAAGCACTAGTAGCGAATTTAGACTACATTCTCAACCCATTTTACCAACGCGGTCCAGGCGATTTAGGCATTGGCTGGCTGTTGTTGGCAAGTCTGCGACGAGTATTAATCGGATTTGCATTAGGCGCAGCAGTAGCAATTCCTGTTGGCTTCCTGATTGGAATGTCAAAGCCAGCAATGATGGCACTCAATCCCATTATTCAAATCTTCAAACCCGTATCGCCTTTAGCGTGGTTGCCGATCGCCTTAGCAATTTTTAATTTGGCAGATCCATCGGCAATTTTTGTAATTTTTATTACTTCTTTGTGGCCCACAATTATTAATACAGCCTTGGGTGTTTCTAGCGTATCGAAAGACTATATCAACGTTGCTAGAGTTTTAGAAATGCCACGTTGGAGACAGATAACTAAAATTATTTTGCCCGCTAGTTTACCTTATATTTTTACAGGCTTGCGAATTAGTTTAGGTATCGCTTGGCTGGTAATTGTTGCTGTAGAAATGCTCACAGGTGGTGTTGGGATTGGCTTTTTTGTCTGGGATGAATGGAGTCGCCTCAATCTCAGTTCCGTCTTCCTCGCAGTATTGGTAATTGGCTTAACAGGCTTACTGCTAGACTTCGCCGTTGCCAAAATTGAATCTCTAGTCATCCACCGCCGCCCCGCATAAATTTGCGCATGTAGAGACGTTACATGTAACGTCTCTACTATTTGTCTGGCAAATGACCAATGACCAATGACAAATAACCATGAACAACTGGACGCGACGCGAGTTTTTAGCAGGAATAGGCGCGACAGCGGCGGGAATGTCGCTGGGTGGTTGCGCGATTAGCGGCGACAGAAGCGCCACAGGACTTACAGCAGAAGCCGCAGCGATCGAACAAATTGTCGATCCGAAAACCTTAGAAAAACCAAATTTGACCGTAGGTTACGTACCAGTCAACGACTGCGCCCCATTTGCGATCGCTTGGCAGAAAGGATTTTTCCGCAAGTACGGACTAAATGTCAAACTCAACCGCGAAGCTAGCTGGGGAACTTCGCGAGATGGCATCATCTTCGGACGTACCGATGCTGCTCCCGTTGTCAGCGGCGCTGTCACCAACGCCAGGACAGGGGCAGAAGGCGCACGTCATGCTCCCCTGTGTGCGGCAATGACGATCCACCGTCACGGCAACGCTATGACCATGAACCGCGCCATGTGGGATGCAGGTTTGCGTCCCTGGCGGGAGTACAACGGCAATCTAGAAGAATTCGGGCGCGATTTTCGCAATTATTTTGACAACCTGGCTTCAGAGAAGCGAGTCTGGGCAGTCGTGTTGAGTTCTGCCATCTACGAATATTTCGTCCGCTACCTCTCAGCGGCGGCGGGTGTCGATCCAACCAAAGAATTTCGGATTATCATCATTCCTCCCCCCCAAATGGTAACGAACGTGCGGATTGGGGCGATGCAAGCTTATATGGTTGCCGAACCCTGGAACACTCGCGCCATTACAGGAAATGAGGGTGTAGGTTTTACCTTTGCCCAAGGTAAAGAAGTGTGGCAAGGACATCCAGATCGATTGCTGGGGGTGATGGAAAGCTTTATTACCAACTACCCAAAAACATATCGATCGCTAGTTAAGGCAATGATTGAAGCCTGTCAGTATTGCGGTAGACCAGAAAATCGGGAAGAAGTTGCTAAAGTCATTTCACAACGTTCCTTTACTGCGGCTAAGCCGAAATTGACCCGCGCTGCGATCGTTGGAGAGTACAACTATGGTGGTTTCGATGACAAAAAGCGGCTGGTCAAAGCACCGGAAACAACAGTCTTTTTCGATTATCCCGCTCACCTTGCCACAATACCAAACGACCATTCCACCTTTTTATGGCAGTCTCAAAGTTTGTGGTTAATGACTCAATCGGTACGGTGGGGACAAATCCCAGAAGTTCCCAAAAATGCCGAAGCTGTAGCCCGAAAAGCATGGAGAACCGATTTATACCGCGACATCGCCGCCGAAATGGGAATTGAATGTCCAAAAGAAGATTACAAAATAGAACCAGCCACAGCTTTTCTTGACAAAAAAGCCTTCGATCCTAGCGATCCAGTGGGATATCTCAACAGTTTTGAAATTAGAGCAAATCGCCCAAAATCTTTCTTTTTGTCTAGTTAATAGTAGTTAGTAGTTGGTATTTTCCCTACTCCCTATAATCTTATGACCAAATCCACAAGTTTTTATCCTAACCAAAACGAACTTGACTATAATTCTCGTAACTTCCTAGAAATTAAAAACCTCGTCAAATCTTATCGCAATCCTAATGGCAGTGAATTCGTCGTGCTAGATGGCATCGATCTGACTATAGCGGAAGATGAGTATATTTCTATTATCGGTCACTCTGGCTGCGGTAAATCAACTCTACTGAAAATTGTGGCTGGGTTAGAAAAAGCTACTGCCGGATCGGTAAGGCTGGAAGGGAGAGAAATCCGCAAACCAGGCGCAGAAAGGATGATGGTGTTTCAGCAATATTCCCTATTACCGTGGTTAACAGTACGGGAAAATGTTAGGCTCGCAGTAGATGAAGTGATAAAAAATGCTAGCCGTGCCGAAAAAATTAGCATTGTGAACGAACACTTAGCAATGGTGAATTTAACAGCGGCAGCAGATAAGTATCCTGATGAAATATCGGGAGGAATGAAACAGCGAGTAGGAATTGCACGAGCTTTAGCAACTCGTCCGAAAATGTTACTAATGGACGAACCTTTCGGAGCGCTAGATGCTCTCACTCGCGGGAAATTACAAAGACAAGTCTTAGATATTTGGGAACATCAGCGACAGGCGGTGATGATGATTACTCATGATGTAGAAGAGGCAATTTATATGTCCGATCGCATTGTTTTAATGACAAATGGTCCCAACGCTAAAATTGGCGAAATCATCGACGTTCCCTTTCCTCATCCACGCGATCGCCATGCCATGCGACATTCAACAGAATACGTGGAATTGCGCGATCGCGCTTTAGATTTTCTCGATCGCTATTTCACCCAAGACGAATAATTTGTCAGAAGTCAGGAGTCAGAAGTCAGGAGTCAGAAGCTAGAAAAATGTATATCTATCTAGATTCTCCCTTGTCCCCCTTGTCCCCCTTGTCCCCCTTGTCCCAATTTTGAATGCGTGAATTTTGAATTTTGTCTCCCTCCACTTACCCAAAGGAAAAACTGTGAACCTCAAACCCATTCTGGCGCGGCTGCAAAATGCTCTAGGTAGTCAAGACGTACACAACCTGATTTTGCGGATGCCAACAGGATATCAAACTCAGAATAATACATCCGAGCGATCGCTAAATTTAGTTGTCGGTTATGACGGTTCTCCTGACAGCCAAGCAGCGTTAGATCTAGCTTTATTAATTGCTCATCAAACTCGCTTGGCGACTCAAAACCAAGTCACAATTCACGTTGTTTATGTCTTAGATGAAGTACAAATAGAGTTACTGACTAAAATTTATAGTTCTAGCTCCTCAAAAGCTTATCGTCGAGAACAAAAGAAATCTGTACCTGTTGCCACTTTCTCTGGAACTCAGGCACTCGCAACTAAATCTAAAACAGTTTTGTTAGCACAAGCAGACGAAATTTTATGGCGAGCGCGATGTTTAGCTGAAGCATGGAAAGGTACGTTTGTAGCTCATCTACGATTTGGTTCTTTAGCTACGGAACTCAAAAATATTGTAGAGACTGAAACAGCAGACATACTGCTGTTAGGTTGTCGTTCTCAAAATAGTCTAGTGATTCGACAGTTAGATCCAAGTCTTCCCTGCGCGATATTAGGAATTTCTGAATAAATGCATAAAATTTATCCAGCCAGAAGTCTAATATGTTTTTAGGAGACTTTTCAAACTTTGCGAGGATAAAAAAATATGAGCGAAGTTAAAAAAGTTGCGATCGTGACGGGAACAAATCGCGGTTTGGGTTTAGAAACTTGCCGTTAATTAGCAAAACAAAATATTAAAGTTATTCTAACTAATTGTGTGGCTGGCAACTTTAGCGGATGATGAATCCACAAGCAGCTTTTTCCGCGATCGCCAACCGATAGAGTGGTAATCTGAACTTATGGCGATCGCATCCGCTCTCTATATTATTGCTCTGATTTGACTGCCCTCGCGCAAACAATCAGCGGGAAACGCGGATCGTTATATTCCAATTTCGCCTTAGCAAAATCATAAGCTACCATGCCTCGGAGTTCTCCAGCAGCTACAAGAGAATTTCCATAAGTTTGTATGTCGATTTGTTCGGCAAGAAAAGATTTAGCTAAGATGTAGTGCAAACCGCGAGCTGTAAAGCGCCAGTATTCGGGATAGGCAGGATAATTGATTGTAATATTCGGTACGGCAATCAGTAATACACCCCCTGGCTTCAAAATACGATGCATTTCTGAAACGATTTTTTCTGGTTCTGCAATTATGTGTAAAACATACGTACAAATGATACAGTCATAAGTATTACTGGGTAGATCGTTTGGTTGAGTTAAATCGGCAACAATAGTTGCATTTGGAATATAATCCTTGTTTAAAACATCTAGCTTGGTAATCTGCTCCCTAAACTGAGATGTATAAGTATCGTCTTGAAATTCTAGGCAATCACCTTTAATATCTGCCGCCAATTTTTGTAAATACCAATCTAAATAAACGCGATGAGCGCTAACTCCTCTCTCACACCAGTTTTCTGCTAAAGGCTGCACGCCTGTCTGTAGTAGCTCTACTCTTGTTTTGAGCATAAATAAAGGTTTTAATGCTTGCTTGGCAGATTGCTTAAAACTCTTTGGTAGCAGTTGTTTTCCATTATTAAATGTTTTCTTGAGCTGCTCAGAAAAACCTTTTCTCTTAGGTGGAAAAAGCTGTCCAATACTATCAAATTGGCTCACAATCTATCTCCTTATACCTGATTAAAATGGCTACACTTTTAGATCGCTAATATCAGAAACCTAGCGATGTTAAAGAATGTATTTATCAGCAATAATGTACTTGAAACTTAAAATTGATAAGCTGACAAGTCAACTCCGTTCGTATGAGTTGCAAAGCTCTAATTCAGCTTAAATTCGTATTATAGAGTGCAATTCTATAGCTACAAATCTTGTGCGATCGAGCTAAGGTATATATCAATTCGCAACATTTTTAACTCTGTATGTCAGGTATATATGACTAGAGTTATTCCAACTTATAAAATTACTATTATGGTGGCGTAAGTAAAATTTGCATATCTGTGCGCTGGTTTAGAGATAAATACTGCTGTAATGTAGGAGCAATTTGCCTATATGTTAATAAGTTAAAAACTGCATAACTTTAATTCCTCTATCGCTAGGTGGAAACACAATTAAGTATAGACAATAATTTTATACGTGATTAAAAAAGCTGAATTTAACTGACTTTATATGTATGCAACAGAGGCGCGATCGAATCTATAGTATTTCTACACACCGATCGCCATCACAACATAGAAACGGGATTAAGCCACTGTACGATTGTTTGTCTTAGCTGTCTTAAATCGCGAGAAAACTCTTGCTTAAACCACTGTCCTACTGCATCGAGAGGTGTAAAGTTAGAACCAGTTTGCCATTGTAGGTCTTGACTTAAAGGCGTGGTATGAGTACCGCTGAGGGTTTTTAATGTCACCATCCCCGGAAAGCGTTGATGCAGCAACTTCACCAAAGCTTCAGACTGATCGATCGTGTCATTGGTAAACTTGATCGCTAAGTTGCGGCGAACTTCGTAACGAGTTTGCAACAGAGTATTGGTTTCCAGGGGTGAAGGAGTAAACTCGACAGAGAAGCCTGGATTAAAATTCAACTGCTGTACTAAGGGGATAGCATCTCGCGCCGCATAATTATTGAAAGAAATGAGGATATTACCAGCGCGTTCAACATTGAACAGACTGCCAATCAATAGATGGAGTTTACACCCCATACTATGCCCTACACCGTAAATTGGTAAATAGCGGCTGCGGAGGAGAGATTTAGCGTAAAGTTGTCCGATCGCGTTTTCAAAACCGTTCAGTACCGAGCGGGCGATCGCAGTATGATCTAGAGTGTTGACAAACGGCGTAGCAACGACAACGTAATTTTCCTCAGCGAGTTGTTCTAAGAGCCAGCGATACGTCAGTTGAGGTGCAGTAGCGACAAACGCACCGCCTAAAAAATGCACGATCCCGATTTGTTTGTGGGGAACTAAAACCCAGTTCCCAGCAATTTCTTTCCATTCCATGAGCTTAGGGAGTGGGGAGTAGGGTTTTAGGTATTAGCTTTATCTACCCAAACTTTCATATTCTTCAATTGTACTGCACCAAATTGGGTAACTAAGGCAACATCTGCCGCATCTCGTCCATAGGCGATCGCAATTCTATTACCCCTTGGTTCTTTTTGGGTAGCATCAAACGTATACCAACGTCCACCTACAAACGTTTCAAACCATGCGTGCAGATCCATCGGATCTAACTCGTAAAGATATCCTACTACCATCCGTGCCGGAATATTCAAACTGCGGCTTAAGGCAATACCCAAATGGGTAAAATCGCGACAAACCCCTACTTTTTGCTCGGCTGTATCCACAGCAGAAGTAGAAGCATCGCTCGTACCGTAGCGATATTCTATATTTTGCTGAATCCAACTGCGAATCGCCTCTACTTGATCGTATCCAGGTGCAGCATCGCCAGCAATCTCATTTGCTAAATCTCCCAAGCAATCTGCTTGACAATAGCGACTGGGTAAAAGAAATTGCAGCGTACCTTCCGGTAAATCCTGTACCAACACATACGGCGCGCCTGGTTGAGTATCAATTTTATCTGCGGTGTCTACTTCAGCTGTAGTTTGTACCTGAAATGAACCTGGAGGCGCTACCATTCGCTGACACAAATTACCATAACTATCGGTATACTCTATAACTTGTGCGCTGGGTTCGATGATGTATTCCTCTCGCATCACCCATTGTCCCAATCCACTGCGAGGTCTAAGCATGAAAATGAGTGGAGTTGGCGCGTTGACTTCATATGTAATTTGACACCCTGCACTCAGTCGCATTCCTACCTCCTAGTGACTTAGTTTATAAGTCTTTACATATATGATAGTTAGTACAAAAACTATATTATTAGCTAGCTTCTTAGGAGGTATTTTATGATTCTTGAGGCAGTAATGCTGAATGTCAAGTCAGAAATGGAAAGCGATTTTGAAGCAACTTTCATACAGGCTTCCAGAATTATTTCCTCTATGAATGGGTATTTATCCCACGAATTACATAAATGTATAGAAATTAAAGGGAAATATTTATTACTTGTTAAATGGAAGACTTTAGAAGCTCATACAGTTGAATTTAGAAAATCTCCTGAATATCAACAATGGAAAAAACTACTACACCACTTTTACGATCCATTTCCAGTAGTCGAACATTTTGAAAAAATTCAACCGTAAGGTGGGCATTGCCCACCTTACTATTGCCTACTGAGAAGAACTTTCGCTTGTAGTTGTATCTTGACCTAACGTACCCTCAGCAGGTGGTGTTTGAGATTCGGTAGTAGCACTGTTATTCTGTTGAGGTTGAGTTGTTTCAGCTTCAGTTTCAGGCTGTGTAGGAACGGGAGTTGTCGTGTTTTCGTTCTGCTGTGGAGTAGATGCTGGCGATTGCAGAACTGGAACTGGAACTTCCTTAATTCTCTCAATTATCGTTTGTTTTTCCGAACTGCGATCGACCGTAGAAGATTCTGTGTTTGGTTTGTCGCTAGGTACGGGAACGAGAACAGGTTGTGGTGTCGATGTAGATGCTTGAGGGGATTGATTCAAATACCAAATGACTCCCGTACTCAAAGCTGCAATTGTTGTTAGCAGAATTCCTAAAAGCAAACCTCTCGCTGCATTTTCATTATCTCTTACAGTTGATGCTCTCTCTTGAGTGCTGCGTTCTGCAACTCGCCCATGTACGTATCCGTGTTGATAAGAATCATTAGATTCAGTCGTTTTTGTCACATTAACATGGGTGTTACCGTTAGCATCTTGATAAGACTCTTGACGCACTTCACGGTTATAGCTATTGCCTGGGTTTAGATTAGACATGATTTCAATAAAACTCCTTTCAAGTAATTTATTGTGTTATTTGCTACTTGAGTTTAGATAAAATCAGCATAATCCCTGAAATCAAACGAGTCACTCTATCCCCAGAAGGGATCTCTTTCAAGCTATTCCTCTATCTTGAGAAGGATTATTCAAGAAAAAGCTGAGATTCCGTAATTTCTAGTAGTTGCGTTGTGTCTTTATATTTTTGTAGTTAGACGCAGTTTGATAATTAGAGCTTTTACATGGGAATCATAAATTGTAGAAGACTTACAAATCTAGATTCAGGATAAAAATGACACAAGGTGGTAGAGCAAATAAATCAGGTAATGTGTTAGAAAAAAATGTTGAAGCAACCTTATTAGCACACGGATACGTTCAAGTAGATAAGAAATTACAGAGAAAAAAACTCTTGCCAAGCCTGCTCACCTCAACTAATCTATCTAAAAGATATGCAAGACAGGTTTACGTAGGACAAGGAATATATGGTACTGATATTTATGTAGCAGTTCATACACTCTCTAGTTTTATTAGTTGGGCTAACAATCATCTTTAATATGAAGTTACTAATAACTCATTAATTTTTCCTCTTCTCTCAGCTTTAGAATTAATAGCTCTGGCTGCTAAAACTTTGTGAATTTTAAAATCTTGATACAATTCTTGAATGAAAGAACAATCAGAGTTAGATAACATGACCTCAACCCCACGCCGAGCTAATTCTGCAAACGTATCTCTCAATTTAATCTGATCGTTTTCATTAAAAGAGTAACGACTATAACCCGTGAAACTACTAGTCTCGCTCAGAGGATGATAAGGTGGATCGAAATAAACAAAATCCTCTGCCGTTTTAGCAAATTCTAAAATAGCGTCAAAAGGTCTAACTTCTATTGCTACAGATTGAAGAGAATCTGAAACTAAACGTAATAACTCTACATTACAAATAGTAGGATTTGTATATCTCCCCATTGGGACATTAAATTCGCCTTTGGAGTTTTCACGGTATAATCCGTTAAAACAAGTTTTATTCAAATAAATTAATCGCGCTGCCATTTCCACAGGCGTTCCCGTGAACTGCGATCGCACCCGATAATAATAATCGCGATCGTGCTGCTGTTGATGCCGTGCCAACAACTCAATTAATTCCTCAACGCGATCGCGCACGCAACAATATACATCGATCAATTCAGGATTAATATCTGTCAGTACTGCTGGAAACTTTTTTGTAGGGTTATTATTTCTAGCCACTCCATATAAGTAAAAAAAGACTGCCCCTCCTCCCAAAAATGGCTCGTAGTACGTAGCAAATTTTTGAGGAAAGTAAGGAATATATTGAGAAATCAACTGGCTTTTACCACCTGCCCATTTTAAAAACGGACGCGGAACGCTTAATTGGAGTGACTGACGTAGCATTCAAAGAATTGAGTAGTGAACAGTTATCAGTTATCGTAGGGGCGGGTTTTGACCAAAAATTTATAGCATTAGTTGTGAATCTATTTGCTAAACCCGCCCATACAGTTATCAGTTATCAGTTGTCAGTGGAACCAGTGGAACTAGTGGCTAGATGAAGATCCGGCGACTAGCTACTCACAAATGACCAATGACTAATGACCAATAACAAATTGCTATAGAATAAACGTAATTCACATGAAAAAAATTTAACAGCTAGACAAGGCTTATAAATCAAATGTTTGATGGCTTCTGGGAAAACGTCTCTCGCTACCCCCGCTACTTTGTAACGATCGTCTTGGGGATTTTCTTAAACGCCATATCTCCATTGACTCCCCTATTTAAGCGTCCCACAACCGCGATCGCGATTGTCGGTATGTTTGTTGGGTTATCTTTGTTCGTCCTATTTACCCTCCGCGCTATGTTGGGCTTAAGCCCGTCTTAATAAAATGGTGAAGTATCGCGAGAATAAGCATATAGCCGATCGCCAACTTCTCAAGCAAATGGAATCAATATTATAATCTTTTGCCTGCTGCCTTCTTGCAATAGCTAATAGACTAGAAAAGTTGAGTAGAACCATTGGTTGGCTCTACTGATTTGATTCAAGTATGAGGAAGGGTTATTGTTATGGCTACAAGTCGCCGCGTGGATCGCGTTGCTGAATTAATCAAACGCGAGGTAAGTCAGATGCTATTAAATGGCATCAAAGACGATCGAGTCGGTGTAGGTATGGTTAGCGTTACCGATGTAGACGTATCCGGCGATCTACAACACGCCAAGATCTACGTATCAATATATGGTTCAGACGATGCTAGAGAGCAAACTATGGCAGGCTTAAAGTCAGCTACAGGGTACGTTCGCCGAGAGTTAGGGCAAAGAATCCGTCTCCGCCGCACTCCAGAAGTTGTATTTCACGAAGATCGTTCGATTGAAAGAGGAACAAGAGTGCTGTCGCTGATTAATCGGCTCAACCAAGATCGCCCCGCCAATCTAGAGCCAGACTACAAGGAAGAAGAGATCGAAGTCTCCGCCGAGGATGAAGCGTAACCTACTGATATCAAAATATGTGAGGGGCATATAGCTGTGTGTCCCTACCTGTGCTTTTCGATCTGGGAAATGATGCATAATTTGCTATCTTGCGCTACCCTATGCCGATATAGATCGGGTTCTAAGTTGATGTACATATAAAGTTTATGTAGATTTAGCGATCGCCGCTAAAGTCCAGTAGCTTTACCTATCAATCCGGTATATAAGAACTTACTCTAAAGCTAAATTAAATCTGAAATGAGATACGATACCGTACATTCTCTGTATTTGGCGTTTTTCTATCTCAAGGTAGAAAAGATTGCCGAACTTGCCCTTTGTTGCTAGAACCCAGATGCAGCCAGCGCTGAATTCTCTTAAGGATCTTTTTAGAAAATATTCAGTTTCAGAAACCTAGTCTGAGTCAAGGTTTGGAGTAATCTTAAAAAAACACCAAAAAATTTAAGATTTTTTTTATAATTCTGTTAGATCGTCACCAAGGTTGGGCATAACAAATATAGAAATCTATCTTGGTAACGTTATGAACTTCCGCCTCAATGCAACCATCGCTGCTGCTGCTATTGCTCTAGTTTCTGGTTTCCAATTTCAAGCTTTTGCCTCCGAACCAGATTACCTCTGCTTCGTTACCACTGGTGCGGGGGAAGTGCTGGACTTATCTCAATCCCTATGTGCTGAAAAAGGTACAAAATCGACAATCGCAGCTCTAGACAAAGCATTTATTGAAGCTTATAAACAGCAAGCCATGACGCACGCTGACGTGCGCGATAACTTGATCTCTAATATTCAGCAATCTCCAGAAGCTAATATCGCAGCCGCAAAAGGCGTTTGTAACGACTTAGAAGCCGGAATTACCCTAGAGGAAATTCAAGAAGCTCAATCGGAAGAGCATGAAGCAAAAGCAGATGAGGTCAATTCGGAAATCGTCAATAAACTAGCTACACAGTACTACTGCCCAAGCGTGCAGTAAACCTATTCATCTATCGATCGATAAAATCAAAGTGCGATCGCCAAACGTCAAGGCATGTCAGCAGATCGTCACATAATATTTCCTCTCAGACACAATTTGACTGTTGAATCTGTATATATCTGCTCAAGTAGTCACGAACTGCTCGTCTTATCTTATTTATGATGGGGGAAAGTTGATTATATATATAAATAGTCAATGCTTACCCAAATCAAAGACATAGCCCTAAAGTTAGCGCCGCGTTTAATTGAAATTCGCCGCCATCTCCACAGTCACCCAGAATTAAGCGGTCAAGAGTATCACACATCTGCTTATGTTGCTGGTGTCCTTTCGTCTAGTGGAGTTCATGTAAAAGAGGCGGTTGGTAAAACAGGTGTATTAGGAGAAGTGCAGGGACATGGTAGCGATCGCCGCTTATTGGCAATTCGTACCGACATGGATGCACTACCCATCAACGAACGCACGGGATTAGAATTTACTTCCAGAGCGACAGGTGTGATGCACGCCTGCGGACACGATGTCCACACCACCGTAGGACTTGGAACTGCTATGGTTCTTTCCGAACTAGCATCCCAGTTACCAGGTAACGTGCGGCTGTTGTTCCAACCAGCAGAAGAAACTGCTCAAGGAGCCAGTTGGATGATTGCTGACGGGGTGATGGAAAATGTCTCGGCAATTCTATCCGTACACGTCTTCCCTTCCATTCCCGCCGGAAAGGTAGGTATCCGCTATGGGGCGCTAACAGCAGCAGCAGACGAGTTAGAAATTACTATTATCGGTGAATCGGGGCATGGGGCGCGACCCCACGAAGCGATCGATGCTATTTGGATCGCCGCGCAAGTCATTACCACCCTGCAACAAGCCATCAGCCGCACGCAAAACCCGTTGCGTCCAGTGGTATTGAGCATCGGACAGATTACAGGTGGTAGAGCGCCAAACGTCATTGCCGACCAAGTAAAATTACTTGGCAGCGTGCGATCGCTCCATCCCGAAACCCGGACTAATCTACCTGGGTGGATCGAAAAAATTGTCGCGAATATTTGCCACTCCTACGAAGCGCAATACGAAATGAGCTATCGCCCAGGAGTACCAGGGGTGCAAAATAATATTGGTCTGTCCCAAATTTTACAAACAGCCGCAGAAGAGGCTTGGGGAAGCGATCGCGTTTTAGTTTTAACCGAACCTTCCCTTGGTGCAGAAGACTTTTCACGCTATCTCGAACACGCTCCTGGTGCTATGTTCCGTTTGGGGGTAGGATACGAAGATCGCACGAACTATCCCCTGCACCATCCTCAATTTGAAGTGAACGAAGCTGCGATCGTTACTGGTGTCGTCACCCTTGCCTACGCTGCGGTGAAGTATTGGCAATAGGAGAAGTCGGAAGTCAGAAATCATTCTCCCTGCTCCCTGCTCCCTAACAACTGACTTAGGAAAGATGCAGCCATATCCACAGATTTGCTACTTTAACAAAAAATACCGAGACAGTAGTAATTAAAATATGGCATCACCTACACCACTGCAAGGTACTGAATTAGTTGACTGTGCGAGAGCAAACGCTAAGCAGGGAATTGAAACTGCTGCCCGTCAGTGCGGTTTTGGTGAAGATTTAAATGGTTTTTCACAAGCGCTCAAGCAAGCCTGCGAAAGCATGAATTTACAAGTGAAGGAACTGAGCGAACTCATTACCGATGACGAGATGATCCTTCAAATGGGTAAAGGGGAAATTGTTGCACCCGATAGTGCTTCGGAACTGTGAGCGGGGATTAGAAACTGGGAATTTTAGACCCGTAGAATGACTCTTGCCAAGTTGAAATAAATCAAAACTCCTAATACGTCAACTGCGGTTGTGATAAACGGCGCTGACATCAAAGCTGGATCTAAGCCTAGTAAGCGAAATAAAAATGGTAATGCAGAACCAGAAACAGAAGCCAAAACAGAAATTGCGACAAGACTGGCTCCCACGGCGATCGCTACCGATAAGTTTCCTTGTAAGAAAAAAGCCCAAATCGTGGCGATCGTTCCCAACATGGAACCCAGTAACAATCCCGCCAGTGCTTCTCTAAAAACGACTTGTGCTGGTCCTAACGCCCTAATCTCATCGGTATTCATCCCGCGAATTACCACAGTTGAAGACTGCGCCCCTACGTTACCACCAGTCCCCGTTAGGAGTGGGATGAATGCTGCTAGTGTCACGACTTTCTGTAAAATCTCTTCTTCAGCTTTAATAATTGTGCCTGTAACGGTATTTGTAATTAGCAAGACAAATAACCAAACAACTCGCTTGCGAGCAATGGAAAATAAATTACTTTGAAAATAGCCATCGCCCCCTGACTGCACGCCTCCACCTAAGGCGTAGATATCCTCTGTTGTTTCCTGTTGAATAATATCAATTACGTCATCTACAGTAACGATGCCTACAAGTCGCTGTTCGCGATCGACGACTGGGACAGCGAGAAAGTCGTAACGCTGAATTAATCTAGCTACTTCTTCTTGATCGGTATCTGTATGCACGCAGATAGCATCACGGGTCATAATTTCGCCAATCGTTTCTTGCGGATCGGCAGTGACTAAATCGCGTAAAGATAAGGTTCCCGTCAGCCTTCTCGCTGCATCGGTGACGTAAAGGTAGTAAATAGTTTCTGTATTTTTAGCTAAATAGCGAATGCGTTCCAGGGCTTGCGTGACGGTCATTCCCTCTTTCAGAGAGATTAACTCTGGGGTCATGATCCGCCCTGCTGTTCCCGTTTCGTAGCCTAATAGTAAAGCGGTAGCTTGCCGTTCGGAAGGGCTGAGTTGTTCTAGCAAGCGATTGACAATTTTAGCGGGGAGTTCGTCAAACAAGCGAGCGCGATCGTCTGGCGACATTTTATCCACGATATCGATCACGTCTTGACGCTTGAATTCTTGAACGAGTGCTTCTTGTACGCTATGGTCGAGATATTCGTAAACTTCGATCGCCTCGCTTTTGGAAAGCAAGCGAAAGGCAAGTACTTGCATTGGTTCGGGTAAGCCTTCAATGGCTTCGGCAATATCAGCAGGCTGTACCGGAACCAAAATGGCTTTAGCTCCCTGTAAGTCTCCCTGTTCCAGTAGGGCTAGCAGTTGAGTACGTACAAGGTTGCGTAATTCTCTACGAGAGAAGTTTTGCAGGGTCGAGGATGGGTTGTTACGATCGGTCAATAGCCTATCCTCCTATAACAGTCAAGTGAACGTGCTGCCTTTAGTCTAGGTGACTGTGGCAGCTACCAGATCGAAGCATACTATTTTTCGGCTCGATGTTTTAGCGCGATCGCTTACTAATGTAGGTTAAGTAGCCACGATCGCTTTTTAATTTTCGCTAATCCTGTCCCCAAGCACATCACCTTGCTGGTAGAGAAGGTTGGGCGATCGTGCGATGGTGTGAAGAGGATAATGTCGCGCAAAGACGCAAAGGCGCAAAGGGTAGGGTGAGTTTTCTATACCGAACAAAAAGAAGCAAAGCAGTGTCTCTTTTTCACTTCTGAGATATTGCAGTGCTTATAGGCAACATAGATCATTTTCTGGAATTGAATAGAGTCCAATTGAAGGAACTCTATGTGAGGCTTCATCGTCTCTATAGGTGTTTCCTCTGATAGATATTGCCTGATATCTAAGTAGAACATTTATTCAATGGTTGTTATTTATACTTAAAAAAATCTGATTTTACTGTATACTTAATTTAATAAAGTAATGAATATTATCAATTTTTATGCTCAAAAAACAACAAGTAGCAATTGCTACCATATTAATAATGTTATCGATTATACCCGCTTACAAGGCAAAAAGTAGAATGGGGGTTAATATTTTGCCAGGTTCCCACACCCCGAATTTGGTAGAAAAGTTGACGAGAGGCAAGTTCAAAGCTGAGTGGGTAGATCGAAACTGGTTTCGTCGTCCCGATTTGCCTTTCAACAGTTAGCGCGACGCAGATGAAAGGAAAGGGGAATACGAGCTACTCATGCTCGACTGGTCGTGTAATAATAAACGGTCTGTGACCAGATCGTTCGCCTTCTCATGCTGCAATCCTCCGATTCTACTGACGACTTAGCTGCTGTCTTAGCAGAGTCAATCGATCTAAATTTTGAACTGCCCGATCCTGAAGACGAAGAAATTTCGGAACATGATTTTCAGCAGCAGCTAGACAATGCTTGGCTAGTTTGCGATCGCTTCGATCTACAGACAGAAATCTGGCGGGGCAGAATTTTAAGGGCGGTGCGCGATCGCGAGAAAAAACAAGGAGATGCCCGTGGGAGTGGTTTTCTCAACTGGTTGAAGGCGCGGGAAATTAGTAAAAGTCAAGCATACTCCTTAATCGAGTTAGCTAATAGCGCCGATACGCTAGTAGAACAAGGGCATTTAGACCCTAATGCCGTGAGATGCTTTAGTAAACGAGCGTTTATCGAAACGGCAAAAGCGGAACCAGAAATTCAACAATTAGTCACTGATGCAGCGAAACGAGGCGATCGCATTACTCGCCGCGAAGTGCGTCAGCTATCAGATGAGTGGATGGCGATGTCGTCCGAACTCCTCCCCGAACCCGTTAAAGTGAAAGCTTCAGAAAACGCGCTTCCACCCCGCTATCTTGCGCCTCTGGTGAAAGAAATGGAAAAATTACCAGAGTTTCACCAAAAGGAATTGCAGAGGGAAATTGCGGCAAATCCTGACGTAGACACGATTAAAGAAGTGACGACGGAAGCAAAGTACCTGTCCAAATATATTAATGCTGCTACAACCGTCCAAGCCCTAAATAATGACGATGTAGATTTAGAACGGGCGATTCAGGAAGCAATACGAGTTGGCTGTATTAATGTCGCGGCTGACTTGGTAAATCAGGCATCGCAGTTAGAACAAACCATAGCTAAACTTTACGGTACTTGGAAGCGGATTGGTAGTTTAGCCGATCGCCTGTATGTAGATACGGGGGCGAGTACTCCCCACTTGCGATCGCTTTTGAGTTGTCTCGAACCCCTCGGTGGTGAAGTGATGGAAGTCAGTTTAGGTGGAGATAACGAACGCACGATCCGCTTGCAAATTAGCGAGGAGTAATTTTTTCTAGAGACGTTACATGTAACGTCTCTAGATTAATTTTTGATTCCTGTCGAAGCGATTCCCTGAATAAATTGTTTCTGTCCGATCAGAAATATTAATATGACTGGCAAGGTGGCGATCGCGACTGCTGCCATTAGTAAAGACCAGTTATTAGTAAATTGTTCTTGAAACTCAGATAGTGCTAATTGAACCGTCCGCAATTCTGGGCGCGTTGTGAAGACAAGTGGTTTAAATAAATCGTTCCACTCACCGATAAATGTAAACAAAAATAATGTTACCAAAGCCGGACGAGATAAAGGCAACATTACCCGCCATAAGATTTGCAGGCGGTTCGCCCCATCGATTGCTGCTGCTTCTTCTAATTCTATGGGAATAGTTTGAAAATACTGCCTGAGTAAGAAAATTCCAAAACCGTTTACAGATGTAGGTAGAATTAAGGCTCCATAGGTATTAATTAAATGTCCCCATTTGAGGACGAGAAAGATAGGAATAACTAATAACTGAAATGGAATGACCAAAGTTGCCAAAACAACCAGCAGTAATGCTTGTCGTCCTCGGAATTTCAATCTTGCTAAGGCATAACCCGCTAAAGCTGAAGTCGCGATTTGAATTCCAGTCACGGCTAAAGCTACCAGCGTGGAATTAGCAAATGCTAGCAAGAAATTTGCTCGCTGCCACGCTTGTTGGTAGTTTACCAAAGTCCATCCCGATCGCGTTAACAAATCGGGTGTTGAGCCAGACGGTGCAAAGGATGTGAGGAAGACAATTCCCAATGGGAGCAAGACAATTACCGCTCCCAGGCTCAGCACTATAAAACTAAGGGATGGTATAGAGAAATTTTTATGTTTGGCATTTACATCTTTCTGAAGCATGAATTGTTCGCTTTCCTCTATGCTTTTATACCTAGAGGTGATATTCTCCCAAATGGACTCTATTTTGCTGCAATAGATAACAGATCCCCTTGGGATTTGTTAGGTTTAATTTTAATTATTGTTGACGCTGATGCATAGAGCTAAAGAGTCAACCGCAATCGACAAAGCTGATTTACGCCAATAGGAGTGAACGACTATGCAGCAAGTTGCTGCCACCTCCGAAATCGATTTCCACAGCGAAACCTATAAGGACGCATACAGTCGCATTAACGCGATCGTGATCGAAGGGGAACAAGAAGCCTACGAAAACTATATTCGTTTGGCTCAAATGCTACCGGACTTCAAGGATGAGCTGATTCGCCTATCCAAAATGGAGAACCGCCACAAAAAAGGGTTTGAAGCCTGCGGGCGCAATCTCCAAGTTACACCGGATATGCAATTTGCTCGCGAGTTCTTTTCTGGGCTGCATCAAAACTTTCAACAAGCAGCATCAGCAGGACAAGTCGTGACGTGCTTGTTAATCCAATCGCTGATTATCGAGTGTTTTGCGATCGCGGCTTACAACATCTACATTCCCTGTGCCGATGACTTCGCCCGTAAAATTACTGAGGGCGTTGTCAAAGACGAGTATACTCACCTCAATTTCGGTGAAGTTTGGCTGAAAGACAACTTTGAACAGTCCAAAGCCGAACTAGAAGCAGCCAATCGCCAAAATCTCCCGATTGTCTGGCAAATGCTGAATAAAGTCGAGGATGATGCTCGGGTTTTAGGCATGGAAAAAGATGCTTTGGTGGAAGACTTTATGATCCAATATGGTGAAACTTTTGCCAACATTGGCTTCTCCACCCGTGACATCATGCGTCTATCCGCCTACGGACTGCAAGCTGTTTGAAATAGGGGTTAGGGACTAGAGTAGGAAGTCGCTAGTAGCTAGAGTTGCTTGTTCCCTACTCCCTGCTCCCTGCTCCCTTTATGTAGTATTTTTAAGATTAAAGATACAAAAATTCTCATCCACCCGCTCTGCTTTGTCAGAGCTACCAGTTTGACATCCGTAATACATGTTTGGTCTAATCGGTCACTTAAACAGTCTGGAACACGCACAGTCGGTAGCAAAAGAATTAGGCTACCCCGAATATGCCGATCAAGGACTTGATTTCTGGTGCAGCGCACCACCACAGATAGTCGATGATATCAAAGTTACTAGCGTCACTGGACAGCAAATCGAGGGCAAGTATGTTGAATCTTGCTTTTTGCCAGAAATGCTTGCCACGCGACGGATTAAAGCTGCAACGCGAAAAATCATCAACGCAATGGCGCACGCTCAAAAGCATGGTGTTGACATTACAGCTTTAGGCGGCTTTTCTTCGATTATTTTTGAAAATTTTAACTTGCAGCAGATCGAACAAGTCCGTAACGTGCAACTGAGATTCGAGCAGTTTACGACGGGTAACACTCATACTGCGTACATTATCTGTCAGCAG
Organism: Chroococcidiopsis sp. [FACHB-1243]; assembly: GCF_014696895.1. Classification (NCBI taxonomy): domain Bacteria; kingdom Bacillati; phylum Cyanobacteriota; class Cyanophyceae; order Chroococcidiopsidales; family Chroococcidiopsidaceae; genus Chroococcidiopsis; species Chroococcidiopsis sp. [FACHB-1243]. The sequence goes on from NZ_JACJQX010000012.1 coordinate 134,944, forward strand.
GTGGAGCAAGCAGCAAAGCAGTTGGGAATTGACCTCAATCGAGCCACTATTGCCGTTTGCGGTGCTAGCGGTGACATTGGTAGTGCGGTTTGTCGCTGGTTAAATACTCGTACCGACGTAGCAGATTTATTACTGATTGCCCGCAATCAAGAGCGTTTACAAACATTACAGGCAGAGTTAGGACGGGGTAAAATCTTAGACTTAGAAACTGCCCTACCGCAAGCAGATATCGTCGTCTGGGTGGCAAGTATGCCTAAGGGAATTGAAATCGATACCCAGATGTTAAAACAACCCTGTTTGATGATTGATGGTGGTTATCCTAAAAATCTGGCAACAAAAATTCAATATCCAGGGGTTTATATTCTCAACGGTGGCATTGTCGAGCACTCTTTGGATATCGACTGGAAAATTATGAAGATTGTTAACTTCATGGATGTACCAGCTCGTCAGTTGTTTGCCTGCTTTGCTGAATCAATGCTACTGGAATTTGAAAAGGTCTACACGAACTTTTCTTGGGGACGCAACCAAATTACTGTGGCAAAGATGGATCAAATTGGTCAAATGTCTCGCAAACACGGCTTTCGCCCTCTACTATTTGAGAATTTACCAGTTTAAAGGATTGAAGAGTAAGTCAAAAGTTAAAAGTCAAAAGTCAAAACTGAGGAGTCAGAAAACAGAAGTCAGAAGTCAAAACTAACTGGTCACCGATAACTGATAACTGAAGACTGACTCACCACTCCCCACCCCTCGCTACTCACTACTCACTCCTGAGATGGCAACAACCGAACGCAAAACTTTACTGTTAGATTTTGAAAAGCCACTAGTCGATTTGGAGTCGCGCATCGACCAAATTCGAGAGCTAGCAACAGAAAATGGCGTTGACGTGTCGGAAGAGATTCGCCGATTAGAAGCCCGCGCTCGCCAATTGCGCCAGGAGATTTTTAATAGTTTATCTCCGTCGCAAAAATTACAGTTAGCAAGGCATCCCCGTCGTCCTAGTACCTTAGATTACATTCAAGCTATTAGCGATGAATGGATGGAGTTACACGGCGATCGCCGTGGGAGCGATGATTCTGCTATAGTTGGTGGCGTAGCGCGCCTTGCAGGGCGACCGGTCGTCATCTTAGGCAATCAGAAAGGACGCGATACGAAAGATAATATTGCCCGTAATTTTGGGATGGCTTCCCCTGGTGGCTATCGCAAAGCTATGCGGTTGATGGAACACGCCAACCGCTTTGGAATGCCAGTCTTAACTTTTATTGATACTCCAGGGGCTTTACCCACAGTCGCAGCTGAAGAACAAGGAATCGGGGAAGCGATCGCCTATAATTTACGCGAAATGTTTAGCTTAGACGTACCGATTATTTGTACCGCGATCGGTGAAGCTTTTTCTGGTGGTGCTTTGGGTATTGGTGTCGGCGAACGCCTGCTGATGTTTGAACACGCAGTTTATACTGTCATCACTCCCGAGGCTTGTGCTGCAATTATTTGGCGAGATGCAAGTAAAGCCGCTCAAGCTGCTATGGCATTAAAAATGACAGCAATCGATTTACAAAATTTAGGTATTGTCGACCAAATTATCCCAGAGCCAATTGGCGGCGCTCACTCCGACCCTCTCAAAGCCGCGATCGCTCTCAAGCAAGCTTTGCTACAACATTTAGAAGAATTAACTCAACTTACCAGCCAACAGCGCCGTCAACTACGGTATCAAAAATTCCGTCAGATTGGTGTTTTTACCGAATTTGACTCCTAAGTTCTGTCAGAAGATGAAGACGGAAAAGATGGTGATATAATCAACAAGGGGTGTAAAGATTTTTTACAACCTCTCATTTATGTCTCATGCTAGGCAAAACAAAGCAAAGTGGACAATAGGTAGCAACAATGTTTACCGTAACGGCTAGCGATCGCCAATCGATTGGTAATCTCTATGTTCTATTCAACTCAACTAGAGATTTACATAATAAATCCGCGATTGAATGGCTATAGCCTACATGAATAAAGAATTAATAATCTGCCCAAACGTTTGAGACCAGAATTCTTGCAATGAAACTATAAGTTGAATCTAGAGGTAATTGCATCTATCAGGGGTAAGAGATTGACATGAGTACAATAGCCATGCAATTTGTGGTGCGATTAAGTTGGAGTTTATGACATTGACAATGGGAAAACGCGTCCTGATTACGGGTGCTAGTAGTGGAATTGGTAAAGCAACAGCCCTCGCCTTTGCAAAGACGGGAGTAAACTTAGCTATAGTTGGTCGTTCGCTAGACAAGTTAGAGGCAGTTGCAAGTGCAGCAAGGCAGACAGGCGTAGAAGCAAAAACTTATGCCCTGGATCTTGCCCAAGTTCATGTCGTGCCAGAGAAGATGGCTGCGATCGCAGCCGATTGTGGAGCTATAGATATTTTGGTCAATAGTGCGGGTATGGGCTACACGGGGGCTTTGAGTGCTACGCCTCTGCCTGACTGGCAAAAAGTGATAGATTTAAACCTAACTAGCGTGTTTGGGTGCATCTTGGCAGTTTTACCCACAATGCACCAGCGCGGCTCCGGTACAATTATTAACGTTGCTTCCATCGCCGGACAAACTCCTTTCCCCAACTGGGGAGCTTATTCCGTCAGCAAAGCTGGTTTGATTGCCCTATCCAAGACCCTAGCAGCAGAGGAAAGCGCTCGCGGTATTCGCGTCACCACCATCTGTCCTGGTGCTGTGAATACAGAACTTTGGGACAGCGAAACAGTTCAGCATAACTTTGACCGTAATGCCATGCTGACACCAGAAATTGTCGCTCAGTCAATCGTACATACAGCCTTGTTACCAGCACCAGCCGCGATCGCCGAATTAACTCTCATGCCCGGTGGTGGCGCTCTATAAGTCATTTGTCATTTGTAAGTGAATGCTATCGAAGCGTCTACGATATCCACAAGCAATTAGAAATATAGGCTTGTAGTTTTAGATTCTCAAAGTTGGACAGTCTGCCCGTTGTCACTGGTTAACTTTCCACTTACTGCTAACTCATGGCTAATGACCAATGACTAATGACCAATAACCATTGTTAAACTTTATCTGAGACATACACCATGACTATTGCTGCTTCTAACGGTTCTAATGGTTCTACCAATCGCTTTCAATCATCGCCTTTGAATTCCGATCTGGTAGAGGCGATTCAACCCCGACCAGACCGCAATACCCACAACGGTCAAAAACCAAACTTACAGACACCTACTGAAGCAGAAGCTCACGAATCGATGATGGAGGCTGTACGCGCCCTCTTGATCGGTGTAGGCGAAGATCCAGAACGAGAAGGCTTGTTGAAAACTCCTAAGCGTGTTGCGGAAGCCATGCGGTTTCTCACCAGTGGCTACAGTCAATCTTTAGAAGAACTCGTCAACGGAGCCATTTTTGATGAAGGTCATAACGAGATGGTACTCGTGCGCGATATCAACTTTTTCAGCTTGTGCGAGCATCATATGCTGCCTTTTATGGGTAGAGCGCACGTAGCCTATATTCCCAATCAAAAAGTGGTGGGTCTGAGCAAGCTAGCTCGAATTGTCGAAATGTACTCCCGCCGCTTGCAAGTACAAGAACGACTGACGCGCCAAATTGCTGAAGCAGTACAGGAAATTTTAGACCCTCAAGGCGTAGCAGTGGTCATGGAAGCAACTCATATGTGTATGGTGATGCGTGGGGTGCAAAAACCTGGTTCTTGGACTGTTACGAGTGCCATGCTCGGCGTATTCCAAGACGAGCAGAAAACCCGCGAAGAGTTTTTCAACTTGATTCGCCATCAACCAGCTTTCTTCTAATTGATTATGGAGTTGTAGGAGCGCACAGGTGTGCGCCCGTACTAGTGAATCAGAAGTCCTGAAGAGTGTATTCTTTTCGTCACCACCTGGTCTTGGAATTTGCGATCGCGCTTTAGTCAGTTTTAATCAGTACTTAGTTATACTGCACCCAATGAAATTCAGCATTTGGGTGCTTTTTTTCAGAAAAAAAACTAAAATCTCTGCCAAATAAAATACTTTCTCAAAATAAAAATTAAACTCTATTAGCTAAGTACGTAAATTCCTGTAAATAAACATCGCCTGGGGAGGACAGAGCGAATTGATGTCAGATATAAAAAACTTAAACAGTCGAGCCATCCGTAAAATTTATTTCCTGATATGATATCGCGTGACATTTGTATACTGGACTTTGGGGTGAGGTGTGAGGAGTAAAAATGACTAATTATGTCGATTTAAGCGGTAAACCATTCCATTTCGTCGGTATTGGTGGTATTGGGATGTCTGCTCTTGCTTATATCTTAGCCAAGCGTCGTCTACCTGTTTCTGGCTCCGATATTCGAGAGAGCCATATCACCGAGAAATTAGCAGCCTTAGGAGCGCATATTTTTAGTTGCCAAGACGCATCCAATCTAGAGTTTTTTCGCTCCCAGACCGATGCTAGCCCCCAAGCTTTAGCGGTGAGCGGTAATAGTGCGCCTGTATTTGTCAAGTCATCAAGACGAGCTAGTCAAGCGATCGCCAACAGCAAAATTGCCGACTTACCACAAGTCATCTGTTCGACGGCAATTCATGCAGGTAATTTAGAGTATCAAGCAGCGCTAGATTTGGGTTGTCCGATCTTTCATCGTTCCGATTTGCTGGCAGCACTGATTCAAGAGCGTTACAGCATTGCCGTAGCTGGGACTCACGGTAAAACAACCACCAGCAGCGCGATCGGGTATATGTTACTCAAAGCTGGTCTCGACCCTACCATCATCGTTGGTGGAGAGGTAAAAGCATGGGAGGGTAACGCGAGGCTCGGTAACAGTCAGTATTTAGTAGCAGAAGCAGATGAATCGGATGGTTCTTTAGTCAAATTGGCTTGTCAAATTGGCGTAGTCACTAACATCGAACTCGACCATCCCGACCACTACAAGTCTCTGGAACAGGTAGTCAAGACTTTTCAAACTTTTGCGCAACAGTGCCAGCATGTCGTAGGTTGTATAGATTGTCAAACAGTTCGCGATCGCCTGCAACCGACAATTAGCTACAGCCTCAATCCAGAGATGGCGGCAGACTACACAGTATCTAACGTGATTTACGGTGCTGATGGGACGATCGCCACGGTATGGGAGCGAGGAAAAGAGTTAGGGCAGTTGCGTTTGCCATTGCTAGGACAACATAATCTCAGTAATGCCTTAGCCGCGATCGCTGTCGGTCGGCTGCTGGGAGTAGAATTTGCGGCGATCGCCGATAGTCTAACCACCTTTGAAGGCGCTAGGCGTAGATTTGAACTGCGTGGTGTTGTTAATGACATCCAATTCATCGACGACTACGCGCACCACCCAAGCGAACTCCAGGCAACCTTGGCGGCTGCGAAGTTGCAAGCTAAACCCCAAACTAGAGTTGTGGCGATCTTTCAGCCTCACCGCTACAGCCGTACTCTGACTTTTTTGTCAGACTTCGCCAAATCTTTTAGTCATGCCGATGCCGTCGTTCTCACGGATATCTATAGCGCAGGCGAGTCCAATTCAGGGCAGATTGACGGCGAGAGACTAGCAGCACTAGTTGCAAACCATCATCCTCAAGTCACGTATTTACCTACACTTGCTGCTGTCGAGGAGTTTTTGGTAGATAATTTGCGTTCTGGAGACACAGCTTTATTTTTAGGTGCAGGGAACTTGAATCAAATTATTCCCGATGCGATCGAAAGAATCAAAGCTAAAGGCTGATAGTTTCACGCACCACGACGCGGCTTTATTGGCGAGGTTTCCTCGCCCGGAGCGGGCGGAAGTCGAGGAAACCTCGACATTGGAGCCGCGTCCCGCAACACCCCACGCACCACGCATCACTCACTATGAACTCCTCCCAACACCCCAATCCAATTCCGATTCGAGAAACTGCTGGCGATCGCCAGATAATATACTTGCCTGGAACAAAATGCGCGATTAAATCTCAAGTCCCACTAGCTAGTCTCACATCCTTTCGGGTTGGAGGACCAGCCCAATGGTATGTAGCACCTCAAAATTTAGCAGAATTGCAAGCTAGTTTGGAGTGGTCGCGCTCAGAAGGATTAGCCGTGACGCTGATTGGAGCAGGTTCTAATTTATTAGTTAGCGATCGCGGTCTGCCTGGTTTGGTCATTGGCACTCGTCACTTACGCTACAGCCGCTTCGATCTGGGAACCGGTCAGTTGACTGTAGCTGCTGGGGAGCCTCTACCTCGCATAGCTTGGCAAGTGGCAGAATTAGGCTGGCAAGGGCTGGAGTGGGCTGTTGGAATTCCTGGTAGTGTCGGCGGTGCTGTGGTAATGAATGCAGGAGCGCACAAAAGTTGCATTGCCGATATTTTAGTCAGCGCTCAAGTTTTGTCTCCCTCTGGGCAGCTAGAAACCCTTACTCCAGACCAACTAAGTTACAGCTATCGCACCTCAATTTTGCAAGGCAGCCAGCGTCTGGTCACTCAAGCTATCTTCCAGCTGCAACCAGGCGCAGATCCACAACAAGTGCTAGCAACCACCACCGAACACCTAGAGCAAAGGCGGCGTACTCAACCCTATCATCTACCTAGCTGTGGTAGCGTGTTCCGTAACCCCCTACCCTACACTGCTGGCTGGTTGATCGAACAGTCAGGCTTGAAGGGCTATCAAATTGGCGCAGCTCAGGTCGCACAGCGCCATGCTAACTTTATTCTCAACTGTGGTGGTGCAAAAGCTAACGATATTTGGCAGCTAATTCGTTACGTCCAGCGTCATGTAGAAGAACGTTGGTCGCTACTGCTAGAGCCAGAAGTGAAAACAATTGGAGAATTTTAATCTGTATAGAAATGGATAGTGGATCTTGGTGGTTGACAGTTGACAGTTAACGGTTAACTGTCAACTGTCAACATTAATTGCGAATTGCGAATTGTGAATGCAAATTACCTTTGCCCTTTATCGATTCTCGGCGCATCTATAATTTAATGGAACTTCGATTAAATCGACTCAACTAGCATATGACACAAGGACAAGGAAAAGGATTTGGCTTCGGTCTGGGCAAAATGAAGGAACTCGCAGATGCCTTCAAAAAAGCGCAGCAGGTACAAGAAGGCGCGAAAAAGCTCCAAGAAGAATTGGAGATGATGGAAATTCAGGGCGAAGCTGGTGGAGGTATGGTCAAAGTGTCTCTCAGTGGAAACCAAGAACCCCGACGGGTAGAAGTGGCTCCAGAAGCACTGCAAGAAGGCGCAGATGTCCTCTCCGATTTAGTGCTGGCAGCGATGAAAGATGCTTATAACAAATCTACTGCTACCATGCGAGAGCGGATGGAAGAGTTAACTAGTGGTTTGGAATTGCCAGGAATGTAAATTCGTCATTCGTCATTCGTCATTCGTCATTTGTATACAACCAATGGCTGATGGCAAATGACAAATGACAGACAAAAAGCAATTGTCAAAAATTATTTCTATGTATAAGTTACTTTTTGTCTGCCTAGGAAATATCTGCCGTTCTCCAGCGGCAGAAAATATTATGAATTATCTGCTCGATCGCCATCAGTTGGGCGATCGCGTCGTTTGCGATTCTGCTGGTACGGGTGGCTATCATGTTGGCAGTCCGCCAGACCGTCGCATGACGTTTGCAGCAGCTAATAGGCTGGGAATTCAGTTATGCGGTCGAGCGCGCCAGTTACAAAAATCGGATTTGGCGGAATTCGATCTGATTTTGGCAATGGATCGAGAAAATTACTACGATATTCTGGCGCTAGATTTCAGTGGCAAATACCGCGATAAAGTGCATTTGATGTGTGACTTTTGTACTGCACATACCATAAAAGAAGTGCCTGACCCCTACTACGGTGGTGCAGAGGGTTTTAACCAGGTAATTGATCTCCTACTCGATGCTTGTAACGGACTGCTCGATCGCGTCAAACAGGAAATTGTAGACAGTGAGTAGAAGAAGTTGTAAGTCGTAAGTTAAAACACTAGCCACTCACAAATGACGAATGACAAATGACAAATGACGAATGACTATTCAACCAATCGATGCTTCATTGCATAACCGACGAGTTCGGCTCGGTTGTTGGTTTCTGTTTTGCGCAGGAGATTGCTGACGTATTTTTCTACCGTGCGGGGACTAAGGTGAAGCTGGCTGCCAATTTGAGCGTTGGAAAGACCGTGAGTCAGCATGACTAACACCTCCTGCTCGCGTTGGGTGAGGTGGAAGGGAAAATCAAGTTTTTCGACGATCGCCGTTGCGGTTGTCTGGGGACGCAAGCCTTCTTCCTGGGATAGGCGATACTCCGATTGGATCATTTGCGATCGCTCTAACAAATTGCGGATTGCTGCTCCTAGTTCTTGTAACTCAAACGGTTTAGGTAGGTAAAGATCTGCTCCCGACTGATAGCCTTGAATTCGCTCTTCAGTTTTGTTACGTTCTGTTAAAAAAATGACTGGCAGCAGTCGAAATGAAGGGTGTTGTCTGACACTCCGTACCAATTGATAGCCATTCATGCGCGGCATTACAATATCTGTCACCATCAAATGAGGGCGATAAGTCTCGACCATATCCAAGCCTTGTTGCCCATCAGCAGCGGTAATGACTGAGTAACCAGCCATCTCAAGATAATCACTGATAGCCAGACGAGTCCCAGGATCGTCATCAACAACAAGAATAGTCAGAGGCATGAATAATATGGAGTTACTACGCTGAGTAAAGATGGTGCGGTTTCTGCCTGTACTGTGACAGTATTAACCGAGGATTTATTTATCCTACCGAAACATATCCATGCAAGTAATTCCAACTCTTGATAGAAAATTGTCATCGCGATCGCTACAGTAGGAGATAGGAGTCAGGGATGTTAGAAGTTTGTTTGACGGGTTAAAATCCTCAAAATAGTCTATGGAGAGAGTTTAAACAAGGCATCTTCACTGAACTCTAACAGTTCATCCGTGGGAATAATTCTGTCTTCTGTGTCTTTACCTCAGAAAATGAGATGTATTTCTAATTTCGAGAGTAGCGATTTAGCATGGCAAGATAGCGAGAAACGTGATAAGTTCGCAATAGCCAGCATACCTTAACTTTTAGCAAGGTAGATGTAAATCTTTTAGCAAATAGTCGATAATTTATTTTCCCCTTACTTTAGTACTTTAGAGCAGCACGATAATACTGCAAGAAAACTTCAATGAGCGACAACGACGGTTATAAGGTATTGAGCGACAATCGCAAAGCCCGCTTTTTGTACGATATCCTCGAAACCTATGAGGCAGGACTGCAACTCATGGGTACAGAAGTCAAGTCAATCCGCGCAGGTAAACTCAACCTGCAAGATGGCTATGCTCTTATTCGTAACGGAGAGGCATGGCTAATTAACGTTCATATCTCACCCTATACTAGCAGCAGTCAATATTTTAATCACGACCCTCGCCGCACTCGTAAACTACTACTGCATCGGCAGGAAATTCGCAAGCTGATTGGTAAGGTAGAACAACAGGGTTTGACATTAGTGCCGCTAAAACTGTATCTCAAACGCGGCTTAGTCAAAATTAGTATTGGACTCGCTAAAGGGAAAAAACTCCATGACAAGCGGGAAGATTTAAAGCGCCGTCAAGACCAAAGAGAGATACAAAGGGCGATGAAAAACTACTAATTAGAAGTTAATTTAACTACAAGCAAAAAGTTAAATTTGGTTAAGAAAAGTGTTTTTTCTATTTCTTTAGCTAGATCTACCAACAAATGAGTTTTCTGGCTTAAGAGCGATTTAGTTTAGATTGCTAATGAATAGATTAGTAGGCAGCATAACAATTCAAATAGAAAACTCAACCATGAAAATTGCTGCTCTTTCTAAAATAATTGGTGCTGGAGTTCTCGCCTTCAGCTTGACAGCACTACCTGTATCTGCACAAACCACTACCACTCCAGACTCTGGAACAACGACGACTCAACCTACAGTTGTTGATGATGACGTAGACGATCGCGATGATGATAGTAACTGGGGTTGGCTTGGCTTAATCGGTCTAGCTGGTTTACTCGGTCTAGCTGGAAGAAAGAAAAAAGAACCTACAGCATATCGCGACCCCGATCGGACTGTAGGTAGCACGACTTATAGAGAATAATCTTTCTGATTTTCCACAAATGGAGATCTAAATAATGTCTGAGGGAAAATGAATAACTAGGCAATTTTTGTGCCATACAAGCAAGTTGCCTAGTTTTTTCAGTATCTAGGTGTAGGCATTTCGGGAGATGTCAGAAGTGGCGATCGCTCTTTAGCTTAGATGAGTAATGTATTTACTCTCACCCATCTATGATTTATATTCCCGATCCACAAATTCCCGATCCGACACCAAGTCCCATACCTCAACCGACTCCAGAACCAACTCCCCCACCAGCACCGGAACCCGTACCAAGTCCAGTACCGCAGCCAATTCCATCGCCAGTACCAGAACCCGTCCCCGCACCAATTCCCCAACCCGTCCCCGCACCAATTCCGCAGCCAATTCCCGAACCGGTGTAGCTAGCCGCAAACACTATTCCGTGACTGAGAAATCTACAGTTTCGCAAAGATTAACCTGGCGCTTGTCTATTTCACCATCATCAGTAATAGCACGGATGTCGTAAAGGCATGAGGTGGAGTTGTCTTCAAAAACTATGTCAGCTGATTCATCTGGAAGCAGGACATCTCGATCCAAAAGATTTGCTCCCCACTTGTCAGCGCCAAAATTAGATATACGTAGTTCCTGAATATCGACGCTGGTTTCATTGTGCAGCGTAAAATCGCGTATATCGGCTCTGGCGACTGGAGCGATCGCGCCAATAACTGATAAGCACAAGCTAGCAGCAACAAGTAACATAGAAGTCTGATTCTGCAACACAAACGTTAACCTAGATAGTTTTTTCAGGATAGAATTCACCTGTAGTAAAAACCTCCGTGAATTTTGTGAAATTAAGTTTCATATATCCCTCTGAGATTTTGTTATCCTGACAAAGGAATAAGCGATCGTTACACAGCCATGCTCAGAGCCGGAATTGTCGGACTGCCTAATGTCGGCAAATCTACATTGTTTAATGCTTTAGTTGCCAATGCCAAAGCAGAGGCAGCTAATTTTCCTTTTTGTACGATTGAACCAAATGTGGGCGTGGTTGCCGTACCAGATGAACGATTAAAGGTGCTTGCCGAAATTTCTAACTCCGCGCAAATCGTGCCTACACGGGTTGAGTTTGTCGATATTGCGGGTTTGGTCGAAGGTGCAAGTCAGGGAGAAGGACTAGGTAATCAATTTCTGTCCCACATCCGCGAAGTTGATGCGATCGTTCATGTCGTGCGTTGTTTTGAGAATGACGATATCATTCACGTTGCTGGTTCTGTCGATCCGGTGCGAGACATTGAGGTAATTAATTTAGAACTGGGTTTAGCAGATTTAGCTCAAATCGAACGTAGAAGCGATCGCGCCCGCAAGCTAGCTCGAACCAGCAAAGAAGCTCAGCTTGAATTGACTGTGTTAGATAAATTGACAGAAGCTCTCAATCTAGGTAAACCAGCTCGTCAAGTGAGTCTAACTGATGAAGAAGCTGTTTTAATTAAAGGGTTGGGATTGCTCACAGCTAAACCAGTCATTTACGCCGCAAATGTATCGGAGGACGATCTGTCAACTGGAAACCAATGGGTGGAACAAGTTAGACAGTTTGCAGCCTCTGATAAAGCACAGGTGGTTATAGTTTCAGCACAAGTGGAATCGGAATTAGTCGAGATCCCAGAAGAAGAACGAGCCGAATTTCTTGCCACATTAGGGGTAGAAGAAGGCGGGTTAAAATCTTTAATTCGCGCTACCTATGAATTACTCGGTTTGCGTACCTACTTTACTACAGGTCCAAAAGAAACTCGCGCTTGGACAATAACCGCAGGAATGGTAGCACCGCAAGCTGCTGGAGTGATTCACTCTGATTTTGAGCGCGGTTTTATTCGCGCTGAAACGGTGGCTTACGACGACCTAGTAGCTAATGGCTCGATGAATGGAGCCAAAGAGAAAGGCTTAGTCCGTAGTGAAGGAAAAGAATACATCGTCAAGGAAGGGGACGTGATGCTGTTTCGGTTTAACGTGTAGTTTTACGAAAGGAGACAGGAGACAGAAGATAGAATGGCTCCTAACTCCTCTGACAAAATCCTTTTAGGAGTTATGAGTTGTTGACAACACTGGTATCCTTAACGGTAAATTCTTGAGCGCGGGAGCTATGCACTAAAGTCCAACCTGCTTTTAATAACTTTTGGTAGGTTGCCCAACCCTTAGAACCACCTGGAATAGGATAGTCTGGTACGGCGAATTGGCGAAAAGCAGTATATGGCTTCCAAGGTTCGTCGGGCGAGAGTTGTAAGTGTAATATTTTTTGTCCCTCTTGGGCTTGAGATAACCAGCACATACGTCTAGACATAAAAACTCCTCATGGATTTAAGTAAAAGGCAAAAACATTCAGAATTTTAGCGATCTAAACTGTGATGAACTGTCGTCAAAGTTGCGATCGCACTTAGGTAAATCGATACATCACACTTACTTATAAATTTCGGAACTTGGGTGAATTTTGCGAATATAAGTAAATTAGCTGCGAGCGCTCGATAATTATGCAATTGGCAAATATGTAACCGATAAATATGCCATCCACTAGGGAAACGCTATCCTGCATTGGCTTTCCTCTGTTAGGTCGTAATTCAGCTAGTTTTTGGATTCAAATGGGCAGAATTCTATCCAAGATTAAATCCCAGAACGATCTACTGCTGAATAATTAGCGAATAAGCATAACAGCATATTTCGAGAATTTATTTTTATTTTTAAGATATTCTTAATGTTTTACCGCGCCTGGAGCGATCGCAATTTTTAATGAATGTCATTTTGTTGTTTGACTGCGACCGGAGAGATCCCCCCTAGCCCCCCTTCAAAAGGGGGGAAATAAATGCCACTTTTTAACCCAGTTGGGGGATCTGCGTAAGACTTTACGCCCGACCTAGATTGACCGGATCGCCTTCCACAGTGGGCGCTGGTTGTACGCCCAAAATTCGCAGGATCGTAGGAGCAATATCGATATTACGCACTCGCTGAATTGTCCCAGTACCAATATCTGGTCCAGCAGCATAAAAAATTGCGCTCATCTCTGGTAATTCTGGATCGTAGCCATGAGCGCCGTAGAAGTTGGGGACTGATAGCAATGGAGTCTCTGAAGTCGGATCGCCCAAACGTTGTACTACTGGGGTTTGAGTGCCGTCAAAATTATAACCCAGTCGCATAATTGCAAAAACATCTCCGCTATCTTGACCGATAAACTCACTTGTATCTAAGCCAAAGTTGCGATCGCTCGGATCGCTGGGTATGGGACGAGCGTAAATCTTATCGAAGATCGCTACAGAATTGCTTCCCGCAGTATAGTTTGGATTAGTATCGGTAAATTTGGCTAAAGCATCAACCAACTGTTGTTGCAGCGTGACATATTCTGCTTTACTCACAGTGCCATCCGGTTCGCGTCCTTGTAAATTGATGTAGATGTTCACCGCTGGACCCGAAGTAATTGCCCGTACTTTTGTATTATCAAAGCCCAAACTGCTGAGGTAGTTGTTGAGGCTAACTGCGGTATGGAACGGCGCAAAACCGTGGTCGGAAACTACGATAACATTACTATTCGGTCTACCGCGTTTATTCGTACCAACAGCCTCAATAATTCGCTGCACGGCTGTGTTTGCTTCTCGATAAGCCGATCGCAGATACTTTCGATATCGCTGGATTTTTTCTCGGTCTTGACTATTGCCAATCGAGTTTGGATCGCGAAAATCAGACGCTTGACGAGGATCGGTAATCAGAAATTGGTGTCCCGAACCATCGGGTTGTTCGATATATGTCAGTACGAGATCTGCATCAGAATTTTGGGCGATCGCCCGTAAAGCAATCCGCGTTTGGTAATCTACAAAAGTACGGACTTGATCTTGATAAATTGCTTCTAGTTCTAAATCGGGAAAATCATCAAAGCCTGGACTGATTCGTTCGGGGATGCGGAAGTCGGGCTGAGGAATCCAGAACCCAACATTATTATTTGCATCGTCCACATCCGCCAAAACTGCTTGGTTGCGAGGAATATAATTAGCAGAATAACGCGCTAACCGTACCTGGGAAAGGTCGGGAGCAAGTTGAGTTACATAGAAACTCGTACCGACTTTATTTGTACTACCTTCAAAGTAAAATAAACTGGAGGTGCGATCGCTAGCTTTAAGATAGGCGGAACCAGTAGCCGGGGGTTGAGATGCTCTAGGTTGGATACCTTGACTAGTATCGAAAACAACTAGAGTATCGTAATTTACTACTTTATCATCGCTCGTATCGATCGCAGCTACTTGCAGGTTATAAGAACCGCCGCCACCCGTCAAGCTACCCGAACCGCTTGCGGGGATGGTTTCGAGAGTCGTTACTTTGACGGGGCTAAAAGACGATCTGCCTGCGGTTGTGAGTTGCTGAATAATCTCGCTAGCAGCGTCGCTAAAATCCGCCGTTGTAAAGCTAAAGCCCCTAGCTCCTACGCCGCCAAATGCGCCAAACGGTACGGTATAATCTACCGTGCGATCGCTAGCTGGTTGGACGATCGGACTGTCAGTTAAACCAGGAATTTTGATATCGAGTCCATCTGCACCGGGAAAGGTAGCTGCAACGACTTTCTTACCGTTGTTTCGCAGCGCAATCCAGAGAGATTCAGCAGTTTGGGTATGGTCGTCCAAAGGTCCATCAATTCCCACCGAGTAGCCGCCAATTGGAGCCGCAAAACCGCTGATATTTTGTTTGAAAGGACTGGCGACGAGGTGAAAGCTATTAGCGTTAATATCGTTACGAGCAGCTGTAGAACCAGTACCGATCGCAATATGGGCTGGTGCTGTTAGAGATGGGGTGATAGTTTGATTCTGTTTAGCAACAAGTCCTTGACTTTGTAAAAGTCCCAATCCTTTACGCTTGTCCAATACACCAGTTGCGAAGTAGCGATCGAGTAACGGTGGTGTTGCGCCATCTAGGGAAATCAGGACGATCTTGGGATGAGGTTTGTTAACAGCTGGAGTTGCAGCAAAGAAGTGAAATATAAAAGTTAAGCCGAAAGTAACAATAACAATTGGGATAAAACGTTTGAGCGAAGCTAGACTGAAACTGAAGGGAACTCTCAACCCCATATTTCTTATCCTCTATGAAAGTCTTAATCCTACGCTGCAAGATAGGAATAATCGGAGCATACCGTCATGACTTTAAGAACAGAATATGGGAGAGTTATCGGTAAGTGGTAGTTGGTAATAGGTAATGGGTAATGGGTAATGAGTAATTGGTTATTTCACGCACCACTGACAACTGTTAACTGACAACTGTAGTACGGACGACTCCGGCGCGATCGTGACGAGCAGTTAATTTGAATACCGTACCATCGTCAGGCGCGTATACTACCCATTCAACTAAAGCGCGATCGCTTGTCGGATCGGCTTGTTTTCTCAGGGGTGCAGAAGGCTGGTAGGCGCGTCCTTCGAGTTGTCCTACATCTTCTCGCAATTTACCTGTTACCAATTTTGCCCCTTTTGGTAGCTCGATTTTACATAGACAACCCCGTACCAGTTTTTTATCCATTGCTCTTTCGGTAACGTAGGTAGGTAGCCAACCTGTATTTTGAACGGCAAAGCGGATGCGATAGT
This sequence comes from Chroococcidiopsis sp. [FACHB-1243], assembly GCF_014696895.1. NCBI lineage: Bacteria > Bacillati > Cyanobacteriota > Cyanophyceae > Chroococcidiopsidales > Chroococcidiopsidaceae > Chroococcidiopsis > Chroococcidiopsis sp. [FACHB-1243]. The sequence goes on from NZ_JACJQX010000012.1 coordinate 150,595, forward strand.
TAGAACCGCCTAAGTGACTGATACTCGCCTCATAAATTTCTAGCTGAGGCGATATTAATAAGTGCCATACCAACCACTCAGGAAAACGCTCGATCTCTTTTTCCAAAAACTGAGGGGGAGGATTTGACCAAGCATACATTGCATCCCACCCCCCTAGTTCGACTTCACCGAGTTGGGGATGGTTGAAGGGATACCAATCGATGTAACCCTTACCACCTAAAACTTCATCGCTCCAGCGCAGCATGGTTAAGTCATCCTCAAAGGGGTGTTCCCTATACCAGTCAATGAATTTATACTCTTTAATTCCGGCTTGACGCTGCGGACTCCAAATTTCTACCGTCCAGGCAAATACTCCTTGGTGTTCGTAAGCCCAATCGTCAAATGCACCAGTAATAAAGTCTTTGGGGTCGTAGCGGAATTCGTGAAAAACTGAGACAGCAGGGTATTGAGTTAGTTCGGTGGCTTTATCGCCGATGTGCTGGTAAACGCGCAAATCTTTGGTGGGTAACTCGTCATCGCTTTGATGGCTGTAAGGGCGCAGGATAACACCACTAAAAGTATGAAAGGCGATCGCCCCTGTAATATTGAGATGACTCGTAATAAAATCAACTAGCGATCGCACTTCTGTTTCTGAGGCAGGATAGGGTCCAGCTCCCATTTGCTCTTGTTCTTGTCGCCATCCACTAGGGAAATTGCGGTTTAAGTCGAGTCCTTCTTTCGGTGGTGGAATGTCAATCTGGATGCCGTTGTAGTTTTCAATTTCTCCCTCTGGGAGGATGCGATAATATTGTCCACCCGTTTCTGTCGGTTCCCGTGGAATTAATAAACGTGGTTCAGTTGGGCAAACTTTCCAAGCACCATTCGGATCTGGTATTCTCATTTGTAGAATTCGCCCATCTCCGTCCATATCTGTCATCACTAGCCCATCTTCTCGTTCTCCCTGGTGAGGATAAGGACGAGTGCTAGAACGAATAAACTTTGGTTTGTTTGCCAAAGCCAACTCAGCGCCGTCAGGGTTGACGCGAGGACAAATATAAAATACGCGAGTGTCCAAGCAACGGGCAATCTCAGGTTGAGTGCCGTAGCCAGTCACCAACGTTTGCAGTAAATATAAGCAAGCACTTGAAGGTGCTAGTTCGGTAGCGTGAATGTTACCATCTACCCACAAAGCAGGCTTATCTACATCGTCGCCCGTCGCGAAATTGGTAACTGTTAATAGCCAAATGTCTCTGCCTTCGTAGCTTTTACCAATGCTTTGCAGGCGTAACAATTGCGGATATTCTCGGGCGTATGCGCGGACAATCTCGGTCAAATCTGCATAGCGATAGTACTTATCGAACCGGACTTCTGGCATTTTCAGTTATTAGTTATCAGTTTTTTGCTTTGGATTTACTTGTCCAGCCAGTTTGCGGTAATATTCCATCTGCGGATCGGGACGACGATTAGGCGTGAAGCTGGGTTCGATTTTTTCTGATTTGACTTCAGTTATTTGCCGATCTTCTGCCGATTCTATATTATTTTGGCGATCGCCTTCTACGTAATAACTAGAATTTAAAAATCCTAGCGCTTGCAGCAAAACCAGTAAGCGTTGATAAAAGAGATTAAAAATTTGGCGGAAAAATCCAAATATCTGATACAGTAATCCTTCTAGCCGAATGAACGAGTTCCGAAGCAATTGCTGCAATCTATCCATGATATTGACCTCTCAAAGCAGCATTAATCTAACTTTGGGTGTGACCGTAATACCAACAGTCTATATTTTTCAGCTTACTACTATAAGTCAATATTTGTTGACCACCAAATGGATGATATAGCGATCGCCCCACAATTCCTATCGGGCGATCGCAATTCTTGTCAATATAATATATAGACGTTACGTGTAACGTTTGTACTACTATGTCTGAATCTTATCAACCTCTACCTCCCCTCAATCCTAACTTGGATGTCAGTAAAAATCATTACTGGAATTATCACAACATCGAGGCGCTAATTGATTGTAAAAAAACTCTAACTGGTTCAAAAGATGAAGATTTATTTATTTCTATACATCAAATCTGCGAACTTGCTTTCCATCAAATGATTATTGACATGGAACGGGTTTTAGATGCTTTATCAAAGGCATTAGATACGGATTTAGTTATTAGTGCTACTAGCGAAGCGTGTTATTTCTTTCAAAGAGTATTGCGACTATATGAAGTTGTCAATACTACCATGCCGATTCTCACGACTATGCGAGCATTTGCCGAATTTCGGACTAGCATTGGTCCTACAAGTGGCTTTCAATCAGTTCAATTTCGGCAGTTAGAAATTATGAGCGGAGTCAGGAAATATTGGGTAGGTGGGACTAAAGACTCTGAAGGTAAGTTACATATTGCCGAGACTGAATTCGATCGCAAATATGGCGATCGCATTACTCAATGGTTCGAGCATTATAAAGAACATAACTTAGCACATTATTACGATTTACTCATAAGTCGTGCTGTAGGTGACACGCAAGCTGCGAAAATTATCCATTTACGCACTTATCCTGATGCCAATGCAGTTCTCAACTTTATGCAAGCCTACGATAAATGCCAAACTCAATTTCATCAAGGACATTTAGGCTTGGCAATTCAACAACTTAAAATTGTTGGAGTAGAAGTCGGGACTGGGGGTACATCTTTTAAAGATTATTTAGCGAAATATCATAGGGAAGAAGCGCCATTGTTTCCAGGGTTGAGCTAAGGGTACGTCAAATAACGTATCCTACAAAAAAGCATGTAAAAATAAGCACCTTTATTAGTGGCACAACAACCGTATATTTTCTCAAAACTACCTCTGATGATTGAGTAAACGCTCTTATAGTTTTGAGTATGAAAATTTACAAAGAAGATTTGCATTGGGCAGCTTCCCAAGGCTTAATTACTGAGGCGCAAGCAGAAGCGCTATGGCAAGCATTATTTCACCGGAGCGACCATCGCCCCCAATTTAATTTTGCCAACGTAGCTTTCTATTTTGGGGCTTTGGTTGTCATCTCTGCCATGAGTTGGTTTATGAATTTAGCATGGGAATCGTTTGGTGGCGGCGGAATCTTCCTATTAGCTAGTATTTATGCGTTTTGTTTTGTAATGGCAGGCAAAACTTTGTACTTTCGCCAAAACATGAAAGTTCCTGGGGGATTGCTATTTGCGATCGCAGTTTGCATGACTCCTCTAGCAATTTATGGACTGCAAAGATGGGCGGGATTTTGGATTCAAGGCGATCCGGGTGTATATCGAGATTACTATATTTGGATTAAAGGCAGTTGGTTTCTAATGGAATTAGGAACTATTATTGCAGGTTTAATCGCGCTTAAATTTGTCCGATTTCCATTTTTGACTGCGCCGATTGCTTTTTCGTTATATTTTATGTCAATGGATTTAACCCCATTGTTATTTGGTAAAAATGAATTCACCTGGGAACAAAGACTATTAGTTTCTCTATGGTTTGGGATTGCGTGTATTATCGTTGCGTATTTAGTCGATCTTCGCACGCGCAGACGAAATGGAGATTTTGCTTTTTGGTTGTATTTATTTGGCTTACTTGCCTTCTGGTTTGGTATGACTTTAATGGGAGATAGCAATGAATGGCAAAAATTTATTTATTGTCTAATTAATCTGGGATTAATCTTACTGTCGGTATTGCTAAAACGCAAAGTTTTTATGGTCTTTGGTGCTATTGGGACTTTGTAGAAAAGTAAGAAAAAATAGAGATACAATACAGTCACCGAGGTAGTTTTACGTCAGTCTCAACAGGAGCAGCGTAAATGAAAGATCAAGTAAGTGCAGCGATGCCAGCATGTTTTGATAACTGGTGTCGTCGGTTCGACGATATATTTTCTCGCCAAAAGCAGA
>NZ_JACJQX010000120.1:0-2264 GCF_014696895.1 Chroococcidiopsis sp. [FACHB-1243]
TGTCTCAAGTAAAATTTATTGAATCAATCTTTGGAATTGCTGCATAGAGAAATGTGAACGATACAGATCGTTCGTCTCTAAAAGATCTTTGCGACACAACCCACGATGCTGCTGCTCGGATGTCGCCGATGTGCAAACAAGCAAGCTGTCCTTACTCTCAAGGCTATCTGGACGGCTACAACAGTATTAAAGCTCCCTCACAACCACCAGCCCCAGTCCCAAAAGTAGTCGAGTGGCAGGTAGTTTACGACCCTAAGTGGGACTTGTATCAGGTGTGGATTGGAGAGCGCTGCTTATTAGAGAAGGCAATTAGTTACGTGGAAGGCGAACGAATCGCCCAGAAGTACGTGGCAGCAGAAAAGTTACGCGCCTCACATCGGCAATTGGTGATGAGTGCATTTGCTGCTTAGTCAAATTTTGTCATCACTTTTGAGAAGAGGGTGCTTTCAAGATTAAACTTGAAGTGTCCTCTTGCAGCTAGACTCTTCGCAGCTAACCAACGAGCCAAAGCCATGAGTGCAGTTTTAACAATCGAGCAAATCAGACAACAATATGTCGATGAATGGATTTTAATCGCTTACACTCAGTTGGATGAACAGATGAACGTGCTAGCGGGAGAAGTTTTAGCGCACTCCAAACAGCGCGATGAGATCTATGAGGCATTTGACTCCAGACTTGGGAGGGCCGTTGCAGTGGAATATACAGGCTCCATCCCTGAAGATGTCGCGTACCTACTGTGAGATCCTACCGACTGCAACGCAACGGAAATTTACTTTGGCTGAAGGCGGCGGTTGGTGGCATCAGTGGTGAGATAGCAATCTTCCGGCTGTTAGTAGATACAGGCGCAAGTTACACAACGCTACCGACTAGACCGCTAGAGTCATTAGGTTATAGTACTGCCCAAGCGACTCGAACCTTGCGTCTAATCTCCGCCAGCGGCATGATGAATGCGCCTGTTGTTTCAGTCTGTTGGTTTAATTGTTTAGGTATTAGGGTAGAAGATTACCCTGTGATTTCGTACACGCTACCGACTTCTAGTTTTGTGGACGGCATTTTAGGCATGGATTTCCTGGCTGGGTATGAAGCAACGATAGCAACAGCGACAGCAGAAATTCATCTGCCGCTGTAATCTTTGCCCGTTCTAAAACTAGCAATATCCGCAATGGCAGTCGCCCAATCCGGTAGCAGTTAACGATTTGGACACGATTCGCCAGAACGAGTGAGTTGCATGTCAGACTAAAGGCAAGCGTTCATGGCGATCGGCACAATCAGTAACAATCTCGCACAACGAAACAATGCAACTATTGTTGACCACAGCAATCGAGCTAGTCGCAGTCGGCTTCACTTTGCTATTAGTCATCGAATTTAGTTGGGGAATTTACCAGTACTGGCAAGATGTAGCAGTGCAAACTGGATTTACTCCCTCCACTACTTTGTGGAACGAGTATCACAAAATCTTTGTGGATGAGCTTGCAACAACTGCTTTTACTGGAGTAGTGGAAGCAGCAGTTCAGCTAATGCAGTAATGCGAGGAATTATGGACAGCAATACATTATTTTCGGCTCTGTTTTGGAGTGCGATCGCCTTCTTAGTTCCCATCACCTATGTAGCAATTATGTGCCGCATCGCTAATCCTTTTAGCTTCAAAAAGAACAGGCAATGGTTAGCAAAGAGCTAATTAATAATCGATGCCTTAATTACTGATTTTTCAATTTCTCAATCAAAGGATAGCAATGAACGTTACAACTGATTTCAATTCTAATCAATCTACTCAAACCGCAATGAATCCTACAACAGATTTCAATTCTCCCCAAGTCGATCCCTTCGTCAGCGATGAATTTATTGATAAAAATGCCTCGTTGCCAACAGTAATTGTTTTGAACGACCAGCAGCACTGTGGTTATTTCATCCCTGTCAGTACAATGGCGAGATGCGGATGGGTGTCGTTTGACGAGACGCAACTAGTTGAACATACGTTTAGATCGGGAACGACCGAACCAGGGGTATTAATCCAAAACCCGCGTCTGCTCTGCTGTCCAAAAACTGAGCTGTACCAATATGACTTGCAAGCCTCCTCTCAACAAAGAACCAGAGTGACGGTCGGGCTGTACGATGCTGCTCTCAAAGACGATCCTAATATTAAGACAGAGCGACTATATTTGGGGTTGTGTCGCAAAGATCTTTTAGAGACGAACGATCTGTATCGTTCACATTTCTCTATGCAGCAATTCCAAAGATTGATTCAATAAATTTTACTTGAGACA
>NZ_JACJQX010000121.1:0-2250 GCF_014696895.1 Chroococcidiopsis sp. [FACHB-1243]
TACACAACGTCAACCACACGTTGTACAAAACTTTTTTCGTGAGAAACATGTTGCTTACTCCGCTGCCTAAAACTGTTCACCATTCTATGCTCTGGTTAGTAATATAAATTCCCAAAATTTGTTCATAAGTCGCAATAGTAATATCAGAACTAACGCCAGGGGAGAAAACGTCATCGGCGGCAACATTAACATCGACACCGATTTCCTTTTTGCTATTGAAAATAGCGATATTAGCGCCAATTCTGCTAATTTTCGGGGCGGTAACGTGCGGATCGATGCCTCAGGAATCTACGGGACGCAGTTTCGCGAAGTGCCAGACGATCGCACGAGTGATATTACTGCCTCTGGGTCAAACCCCCAGTTAAGTGGGACTGTAGAACTTGACGTACCCGAAACCGACCCCAACAGTGGTTTAATTAACTTGCCATCAGTACCAGTCGATACCCAAGTGGCACAGGCTTGTACTCCTAGTGGCTCTCAAAATCAAAGTGAATTTATTGTCACTGGTCGCGGTGGTTTACCGCCCAATCCCACAGAGGTACTCAGTAGCGATGCAACTGCTATTGATTGGGTTGCACTTCCACCCACAACAGAAAACCAATCTAGTCCAACTCCAGCTACCAATTCCACTGCACCATCACTAGCACCGATGGTGGAAGCAACTGGGTGGGAGATCGATCGCCAGGGTAAAGTCATTCTTACTGCTTCTAATGTCCCCGCACAACCCCATAACTGGCAGTCTTCTGCCCAGTGCAAGCTGTAAACTGTTGGGAAGTCTTGCGATCGCTTTACCACTTCAATGAACTGTGGAATTCTTTTAGTATCCGTCGCTTCAACAGCAGGAACATGACAAGAAAACGGCGCGTATTTTTCAATCCAGTACTATCCTTGTGGAAGGTGAATCGCTTAGGTAAGAGTTGGCTCACCCAGTTTCTGCTGGTGCTGATGAGTGCATTTCTATGTATAACCACTACCCTGGTTTTTACCAAAACTACTGCTGTTTACTCTGCTGTCCCAAATGAGCAAAAAGCGATCGCCTCTACGCAGAACCTAGTACAACAGGGCAGATCTTTCTATGATGCGGGACAGTTTGCCCAAGCAGTCAAGGTTTTGCAACAGGCTACAGCTGCCTTTAAAGCGAATGAGAACGAGCTGGAACAAGCTATGGCTTTGAGCAATCTTTCCTTAGCCTATCAGCAATTAGGACAATGGACGCAGGCAGAAAGTGCGATCGCCTCTAGTCTCGGATTACTAGAATCTCCCGTGAAGAAGGGCAAGGGAGCAGGGGAGCAAGGGAGTAGAGGAGCAAATTCAATCCAAACTCTAGCAGTTCTTGCCCAAGCTCTAGACGTTCGAGGTCGCTGGCAATTAGCACAAGGACAATCTTCAGCAGCCTTAACTACTTGGCAACAAGCATTTGAGATCTACGCCAAAATTAGAGATAATGCTGGGTTAACTCGTAACCGAATTAATCAAGCTCAAGCCCTGCAAGCTTTGGGGCATTACCGTCAAGCAAAAAAGACACTAGATGAGGTAGAGCAAACTTTGCGAAAGCAACCAGACTCTGCTCTCAAGGCTACAGGACTACGTAGCCTCGGCAATGTCTTGCGAGTTGTCAGCGACTTTAACACCTCTCGCCAAGTCTTGGAGCAAAGTTTAGCAATAACCAAGCAAATGGGCACAGACGCTTCAGAAACGCCACAGACTCAAACTCTGGGCGATACTCTATTAAGCCTGGGTAATACAGCCCGCGCTCAACAACAGACTCAAACCGCTCTCCAATTCTACCAACAAGCTGCTAGTGCTTCTGTTGCACTAAATACGCGCATTCAAGCGCAGTTAAATCAATTGAGTCTATTATTAGAAGATCGGCAATGGAATGCTGCTAGGGAACTATATCCCCAAATCCAAGCTTCTATTGTTAACTTACCCCCCAGCCGGACAGCAGTTGACGCTAGAATTAACTTTGCCAAAAGTCTGACACGGCTAAAACAACATGACAATGCGATCGCGGCTTCATGGCAAGATATTGCTCAGTTACTAGCTACATCAGTCCAACAAGCACAAGATTTAAAAGATCGGCGAGCAATTAGTTATGCTCTGGGTAATCTGGGTGAACTGTACGAACAAAATGGGCAGTTGAACGAAGCTGGTTCTACTCTAGTTTGTGTTTGACCGGTTTTCCGGTTCCACGACCATTCAGGGACGAGGCAATCAGAAAATTTCGCAACCAGTTGTCGTGGTAGCGAA
>NZ_JACJQX010000122.1:0-1954 GCF_014696895.1 Chroococcidiopsis sp. [FACHB-1243]
CTTGGGCAGAGGCTGACATATGGCGAGCGTCTTTGAGTTTCATGGCACACTCCAGACTTAGCTACTTTTTTATGTTAACTAATCCCTGCTCTGGTTAGTAAATTAATGGCAACACGCAACCAGAAGGCGGAAGAGCTAGCAAAATTGAGTCAGACTGTAGCTGCCAGTGAAAGTTCAGCTCGGTTGGGAGAAACAGTGAAAGATTTAGCATCTATTGACGAGCGGATAGCTAACGTATTTCTCCAAAGTGCTGCCACAATTAAAAATTACCAACAGCAACTAGAAGAGCTTTCTTCAAATTTAGTAGTAGAAGATCGCAACTCGGAGCGAGTTAAATCGACAGAAGCAAGCCAAGACAGCGTTAGAGCAAAAACCACCGTTTCCAGTCAGCCACGACAAGTTAGCCAAGAGCAAAATCAACATTCAGTTGTCCCCAAAAATGCTGTTGAATATACTTACAAGCAAGTACTCGACAGTCCAAAAATTCAATCTGGAACCAAGCAGTGGGTGCGTCAGCTCCACATTCCCATTTATAAAATTATCAATCAAAAATTAGAGCGCCAGCGCCTTGCATCTGAGAATAAAAGGATTGCTAAGACAGCTACGGCACTACTAAAACGCTACGGTCAAATTCAAACTGATGGTTCGCTTTTGTATCGTAGTGATGCTTTTGCAATTATCAAACAAGGTGATAAGTTTACGATTCATCGCCGTCAAGATGAATTACAAGGTTTCAAACAGCCTTTGATGGAATTTAAACTAGAGCGAAATGGCACGCCTAAAATAACTGGGCGATCGAAGGAGATGCTACCAGCAGAACGGCAGGAATTCGTGATGGTAGCAGAACGCTTGGCAGATAGGAAAACACTGCGATCGCTCTCTACATCCGACCTCAGAGATGTGGCTAATACTCTAGGTTCCCTCGCACCAGCGGGAACGCTCGCCACTTTAGAAAGTTTCAAACAAGTTGAATTGCTTGGAACGCTGAATGGGATTCTACAAAAGGCAAAAACAGATAAACTGACTGTGGGTGAATTAACGATTGTTCGCCGCCGCGACCCAGAGCATAATAAAGCTAGTTTATCTTTATATAAAACTACAGTTAATGGCGATCGGCAAGAGCTGGTTGAATTTCAGCTTGAAAAAAGAGCTGAAGGAATTTCTCAAGAAATTACCAAAATGAATATTTCTGAGTCAGATATCAATTATATTAAGCTGATGGCTCAAAAAGCACAGTTATTCGATCTGGAGCAGCTATTTAATGGTACTAATAGTAGCAGTATACCTACCACTCGGTCTCAACAACAATTAAACCAAAACCAGGAAATAAAAGGTATTGGCGAGCTTGCCCTGACTCTTCATCCTTTTCTAGCCCAAGAATGGAATCATCTTCAACGGGAAGGTCAACTGTGGTCTAATGCCATGATGCAAGGAAACGACGAAATAAATCAGAAAATTCGAGTAAATAGTGGTAAGCTCTCTATTGCAGAGCAGCGAGAGATGTATTTTAAGATTGTGGCTGCTAAGGTAGTAGCTGAATCGGAGTCAAAAGCTGAGAAAGGTATTGACTTGATTCCCTTAAAACAGATTATGAAAGATCTACAACAGCAGCGCCAACAGGTTATTAGGCAAACTTACACCCCTAAAAGTGGAATTTACATGGATTCTAAGGTAGCAGACCGCGCTAATGGTGTTGCTTCTAAAAGTAGAGATTTATCACTGTAGCACTTGTGTTTTTGACTAGAGCGTTAACTCGCTACTACAATAGCAATAACGCTTTTATAGTATTTGTAACTTAGCTGCTTCAGTACATCTCTTCAAAACCCAATTATTGTTGCAGTCTTCAACATCTATACTAACCAGAGCAGGGATTAGTTAACATAAAAAAGTAGCTAAGTCTGGAGTGTGCCATGAAACTCAAAGACGCTCGCCATATGTCAGCCTCTGCCCAAGA